>NZ_LMHO01000014.1:0-83120 GCF_001428185.1 Mesorhizobium sp. Root695
CGCCTGTCGCGCGGCAACGGCCCATCGAAATCGACAAAATTTTATTATCCGGCTAAAATATTCAACCTAGGGTCCGGACTCATAACCAGAAGCTGACGGTCGCGGCGATGCAGACTGCGGCGAGGAAATTAGTTTCGAGGCGGTCGTATCTCGTTGCGATCCGGCGGAAATCCTTAAGGCGGCAGAACATGCGCTCGATTGCGTTCCGGTCGCGGTAGAGGAAGGGTGAGAAGCAGTTTTTCCAGATGCGATTGGCCTTGGGCGGGATGTTGGCGAAGGCTCCCCGTTCGCTGATCTGGCGGCGGATGGCGTTGCTATCGTAGCCCTTGTCGGCATTGACGAGACCGGTTTCTGGCATCTGTCCGAGAAGCACCTCGCCCGCCTTGCAGTCCGCGACCTGGCCGCCGGTGAGCATAAAGGCGACGGGCCGCCACAGGCCGTCGGTCAGGGCGTGGATCTTGGTGGTGCGTCCGCCGCGTGATCGGCCGATGGCCTGATTGTGCTCCCCCCTTTACCCCCGGCCGCGCAACGATGCGCCCGCACGGCCGAGGAATCGATGAGAAGCTGGGCCGGCGGTCCATCCGCACCGGCAAGTGCATGGAAGATATCGCTCCATACGCCCTTGGCCGCCCAGCGCTGGAAGCGGTTGTAGAGTGTCTTTCTCGGGCCATACGCTGCTGGCGCATCGACCCAACGACCGCCGCTCTTGATGACATGGATGATGCCGCTGATGACGCGGCGGTCGTCCACCCGCGGCTTGCCGCGCGTGTCGGTGGGCAGGTGCGGCTTCAGCTTCGCAAATTGCGCATCCGTCAGCCAGAAATAGTCGCGATTCATCAATGACCTCCATCTGGAGACCGTGAATCACGATAGCCGCATCAATGGAAGCCCTTTATGGGTCCGGGCCCTAGGTCAGCCAGAAATAGTCGCGATTCATCAATGACCTCCATCTGGAGACCGTGAATCACGATAGCCGCATCAATGGAAGCCCTTTATGGGTCCGGGCCCTAATGCAACAAACAGAGCCGGCGCGAAGGCAAGGCCGATTGCCATGATAACGACGACGACGATGCCAAGTCTCTCCGTTCGTCTGACACGGTCCTCAATGTTGTCGTCCTCCGTTGAAAGGATGAGGTCGAGCGCGGACGAGATATCGGGAGCAGGGGTATTGTTATCATTGGCTGCTTGATTTGCGACGTCGCGGACTGTCGTTCTCTCTACAACGGCCGCCGTCTGCCTCGCCTCTAAGAATCTCAAGACGTCACCTCAAAGTCTGCTCCAGCGCCCTCCACGAGCGAGGTGCTCGGGTGCGGTCGTAACGTGATTGCCATGCTTCAGTTGCGGGGCAGGGACTTCAGTCGGGGGATCGCCGGACCTTAGCCTCACAGCGGAACGCAAATGCGTGCGTGCCATTGCTCGTCGCCTTCATGGTTCTGGTTTTTGGTTGCCGACGGTTTGGGATTGTGGCCGATCTGTTTTCCAGCCCCACCAAGGCGCTATCTTCGGACGCCCGGGAACATAATGATTGTCGCGCCGTCTTCGGGATCCAGGGGTTTATGCCCAGGTTCTTCATGGTAGAGGACCTGGCGTAGATCGCGCTGATCGACCAACTGTCCGCAGTAGGGACAGGAATAGAAATGGTCTTCTTCTCGTGCTGGCTCGGCGCCATGTCGCTTGCCGTGAATAGGCGGGCCAAGGTCTGAAAGCTTGGTCATAACGCGTCAACCCGGTTCATCGATCAGCGCCTTTTTCCGCTTGGGTGGGACGTAGCTCTGGACCAAACGCAGCTTGTGCAGATCAACCGTAACCATCGTCCCCAACGTGACCGTGACCTTGTCACCGTCAATCCGCGTAACGTGACCGGTTAGCTCGATCTGCTGACCCTTCACCAGGTTGGTGGCCGGATCGATTATCGAATGGGGGAAATTGTAGCTCGGGATCGAGACGCTGACGCGGTCTTCCGTGACGCGCTTCAGCACCGTCGCCATCATTGCTACTTCGTCGCCAACCTTTATTGCCATGCACTGATTCTGGCGCGGCGTCCGATGGCGTCAAGGATTAGCGGACGCTAAATTAATCTCTTTCGACCGCGAACTTGAAAACGTCCCGGCGGCACTGATCCACCACCCGGAACCAATGAGCCTGCACGGTTCGGATCACGAACGGCCCGGCCGTGACCTTGTTCATGGCCTCCAAAGCACTGGTTCCGTGGGCGATGTGTAGGGCCAGCAACTTTTCGCCCTGCATTTCGTCGATATGGTACTTGGTCGTCATGGCTTCACCGCCGTGTTCTAACCCTAACTTCATCGACCAGTAGAGGTTCCTCACGGCTCGATTGCCCGCCAAAAGTTCCGGAACTATTTTAGCCAAAGCTTATTTAACTGCCGGCTTGTGTGAGTTACGTGCATGCGTTTGAAGTTCGTCGCGCCGTTGATGCCGACCATGGTGGAGAAGCCACCGGAGGGCGACGGCTGGAGTCACGAAGTCAAGTTCGACGGCTACCGCTCGCAACTGATCATCGATGAGGACGGGACACGCATCTACACGCGCAAGGGTCACGATTGGACACGCAAATATTCCGACCTGGTGAAAGAGGCGGCGAACCTCGGCGCCGACAATGCTATCGTTGACGGTGAGATCATCGTTTTGAACGAGGCCGGCCTGTCCGACTTCCGCGAGCTGCGAAAGGCGATCACTAGGCGGCAAAATGACCTGTATTTCGTGGCCTTCGACCTTCTGCACCTCAACGGCCACGACCTGCGCGAAATGGCGCTGGAGGAGCGCCGCGAGATCCTGGCCAGCATGATCGAGCCCGGCAGGCGTATTCAATTCAGCGAGCCGCTGCCGGGCGAAGCCAAGGCCATCGTCCACCTGCTTGACCAGGCAGGGCTTGAGGGAATGGTATCGAAGCGGCGCGACAGCAAATATCGCAGCGGCCCGTCGACGAACTGGTTGAAGGCGAAATGCTACTCGGTCGACGAATACGAACTGCTCGGCGTCGAGCGTGAAGCCGGCAAGCCGGCCTTTGCCTTGATGGCCGATCGGGCGACCGGTCGCTACGTGGGATCGGCCTTCATCAATTCGCGCGGCGCGATCCGCGAGCGGCTATGGAAGCGTGTCCAGGAGCATGCCGGGCCGGCGCCGAAGGGGATGAAGCGGCCGGCGACGCAGTGGGTGAAGCCGGGCATCATCGGCCGCGTGAAGCACTTGCGCGGCGAAGAGGATCTGCGGCACGCTTCGCTGCAGGATTTCCGGGAGGAGAACTATGCCAATTCGGACAAAGGCAAATGAAGCCGGGATTTTCGATCCATCGGAGTTGGCTCTGCTCGGCAGGGTCTTTGAGCAATTGAAGCTACAAGGCCAGTCGCCGGAAGCGCGAGACGCCATCGCCTCACGGATCATTGCCAATTACATGGCCGGAATAAAGGATGAGGCCGAACTCGTCTTACTGTCGAGACAGCCGCTGGGGCGTTAGCCCAAGGCATAACAACTTGATCGTCGTCAAGGCGGTGGAACCTAATATCGATACCGAACTTAGCGGTCATGAGCACACGCGGAATCAACTTCCTCGACCAATGGCTGGCCAACAACGTGCCTGAGACGACGAAGGCGGATGTCATCTCGGTCGACGAACTCACGCACAAGCTGATCGCAGACGCGAAGTCGCTCGGCATCAAGCGGGTCGAGATCGACGAAGAGGTCGACAGTCTCTATAGGACCATCCTCGACGCGATTGTACATTACGATCCCGGCCTGCCTGAATAGCTACCGCGTAAAAAGGCCCCGCGCAGGGTGAATCGCCGGGGCCTTAGCCATGTACGCAACGAGTGTCCTGCATGAGACGCTGTTGAAGACCGTCCGGGAAGTCACCGAAAAGGAAAGCGAGTTCATCCGCTGGTTTGGTGGTGGTTCGGCCCAGCGTTTAGCGCCAGCCGATTGAAAACATTGCCGCATTGCGCGATTGTTGCCGACCGAAATTGAGTCAGCACGGTCGAGGATGACAGTGGCCTACTCGGCATCCTTTCGATCCAGACCACACCGGGCATCTTGGCCTTAGCCGTCGATATGACGACCGCAGGCGCCATCGCTAACGCTGTCAACGAAATCCGCTCGAAGCTCGCCCAGCACACGTAAAAAGAAAGCCCGGTTTTTAGCCGGGCTCTGGAGGTTAGTCGGGAACACCGAACTTGGGAGGACCTCGGCCCATCCGGCTAGCTAATGTTGCCTCTCCAGCATGACGGCTTCATGAAGACCTAATATGCTGATTAGCTAACTTAATGGAACGTCCAATGAATGTTACCGGAACCAAAACGGTAACGCCAGACCTTCGTTGACGAGGCGCAAGACTTTAGTCCTGCCATTATTTAGAAAGAAATATAAGAACGTTAGCGCCTTCCGAAGCTGAAGACCCGCTCAAAGGGCTTGGCGCAGTCGGCGACATATCCTGTGATAGATCGGCGAAGAGTTTGCAGGTTTTGTGCTGCGTGCGTAAACAGCAACACGACAAAGAGAACCACCACTGCTGACGCGAACCCGATAACTAAAGCCATCAGAGAAAACGTCTCTGATGTCGGGGATGTTCCCTTGAAAATGGCCGACACCTCGTTGGGCGGGGGCGTTGGGGGTAAAAGGCGCCGGCCAGGCGGAAATTTGTCCGCCGCGCCGCATGCATGCCCGATTTGTCAGCCTGGGGTTATGGTGTGATCGCGGAAGGACTCACCCGAACTAGGGTTCTTCATCCTCTTCACCCCAATGTCGCAGTGAGTAGGCACCAATCAACCAGGTGTATTGCATCTTACCGTCCGTCGACAGAGCGTTTGCAACGGAACACGAGCGCGTCACGGCCTCATCCAGAACAGCCAGTTCCAGTCTGTGAAAAAGGGGGCATTGAGTAAGCCGGTAGCGAATTTCTCTACCATTGGATATCGGACCATTTCGTCGACGACCTTATCTCTGACCCCGTGCCGGCTGATCATTGAAATGCCTGTGGATGCGAAGCGGGCCGCTGAGGCCCAAGGCATTTCTGGATAAGAGATCGATGAAGAAATTGGCAATTGGCACGATCTACAAATTTATGATGCAGGGATTGCGCTAGTGGAGCGATGGGAACCGAGTTCCGTAATCCACGTTTTTCCGAAGGTCATGCTGCATGACCCAACGACGGAGGAAACAATGAACATCAAGAAGCTTACAACAGGCGCGATGGCGCTTGCGATTATGACCGGTTCGGCTCTTGCCGCTGGCAACACATCTGCACTCGACGATCCGGCAAAGATGTCGCCGTTCTTCACCGATGCCGGCATGAAAACATTGAAGACGGAAAAGGATTTCAAGACAGCATGGGCGGCTATGAAACCCGATGAACAGAAAGCGGTGCTGAAGGATTGCGGCGATACCACGCTCAACAAGTCGCACGCAGATTTCTGCGCCATGGCAAAGAAGATGGGCGGCTGAATCTAGGCCGGACGTCGAAGGCGGGCTCAAGGTCCGCCTTCGACTATAGCAGAGGACGCGCTGCACTAGAGCATCATGAACCCTCTCATATTGCCTACATGAAGACGGTGCGAGAAGTGACCGGCAAGGAAGTCGAGTTCATTCACTGGTTTAGAGGCGGTTCGGCATCCGGTGGAATGGGAACATGAATTGGCGCGGTCGCCTGCGGCGTAGGTCAACAGGCTTAATTGCGGGATGGCATACGTTGGGCTAAGTCAATTACGCGGGGAGGAACCCGAGCCCCACCGCAATGGCCGGCACGGTGTCCGTCGTGCCCCAACGCCCGCCACCGCACCGGCCATTCCCCAACGTTGGCTACAGCCGATCGGAGACAGGAAGCCCGAGGTGTCGTCGTTGGCCCTAGGCATACGCCAGGGCGATGAATCCAATTCGAATGTTCGGGTTAGTTCTTCGTCGCCATCGCAGGAATCAGCCAGAGAAACATCTGAACGAACGAGCGGTTTATCGTTTCCTCAGGTGGCGCTCAAAAATCGCCAGCTTGTCTTCATAGCCAATCCTCACCTTCGTCTCGCAGCTTTCGCATTTGAAGCTGCCGACCGTTCTCAGCCAGGATCCCTTTCTCACCGTCGGATATGAACAGGCCGGACAGTGAAACTCGATCGCTACATCTCGCAGTTCATCGGACAAGGGCATGGCACTTCGTCTCTTCCACTCGGGCAACACCGGCGCTCAAAACGAATGGAAGAGCCGATGGTTTCGTCGGAATCAGCATTTTCATACAAGCGCTCGCACCAGCCAAGAAGATCGGCGACAGGTGCGGGTCGAAAAGATCAAGCCGACGCCGAAGAAGCGTTGACGGTGAGCGATGAAACATTAGGCGCCGCCTATGGTTTCTCCGGCGGCCGAGGCCACCCGCGTAGGCAAGACCATGACCGTTACCCGTGGGACGCCCGTGGCTGTCGTGAATGGGGCGACGGGCCTAAAATAGGCTTCAATCGCCGCCCAGCCTTGAAGGGGCACTGTTGCCGGACTTAGGGTTTTGGTCGCCTGGTACGCCATTGAACGCCGAGCCGTGGCTATATTCCGCCTGACTGTTCCATTGCGTTTTTGGCAGTTCGATGAACAATTCAAATACAGACCATCCCACCGCCATAACAAAAAGGGTAGTCGCGATGATTGGAAGGATGCCCATCCGTGGGGGTTTCTCTTCTGAACCATCGGGGGTTATCGAAATCACACTCTAGTCCTGCCACCAACCAAACGGATGCCGTGTTAATCGAGCACGCGTCGAAATGTTCCAAGGGCAAGCTAAAGGCTCCCTTTCGGAAGCGCCTGACGATTTCAGGCAACTTTTTGGAGGGCGGGCTCGTAAAGCAATTTAGTCGCCCTGTTATGTCCCTCATGCCGGGGCGGCTGGCTCGCTGAGATTTCGTTGGGGTTATTCTCGGCGAGCCTACGTCAATTTTCGATGATGCCTGCTTCACCGTCGAGCTTCGATCAGCCGCTTTAGTGACCGAAGAGTTGCGCCGCGCGACCATCCGGCTTCCAGCATTCAATCAACGATGGCCTGGAAGCCGGGCTGCATCGCCTCCTGGCAGTCGATGGCTCGGTCTGGATAATCGCTCGCTTCTCTTGGTCGACTGATCATCTCACCCCCGCCAAATAGCTGTCGCCGTGTTCGCGATGTTCGAAACAGAACCAGTGCGATGACTGTCTCGGCTTGGCAAATCCGAACGGCGCGCGCTTCCCGCATCCTTCAAACTCGCAGACGTGATTTTCGACCCGCCCGCCTCGCCGCGGCGCCGCCGTCATGCTTTCGGCGAGCTTAATCGGTTCGTCGCTCATAGCGGATTGATCGCCCCAACCAGGGCAGGGTGGTCATTCGGCTGCTTGTTGATCACGGTCGAATTGACGTCGCGGCCGACACGGTTGAATTGCAGCTGGCCGTCGATGTCGTGGCTGAGAATGTCTTTCAGGTATTCCTTCGGCGTCGCCGGATAGAGCCAGGCGTCATAGTAGGCTTGGTCGAGAATGAGCGGCTGCCGGTCGTGCAGGTTCCTCATCGGCTCGCCTGCAGGCTCGGTGATGATGGTGCAACTGGTTATGTCGAGGTTGGAGTTGTGCGCCCAAAGCCCGGCGAACGAAAAAGGCGCGTGGCCGGGCAGATAGATGTGCCACGGATCCTTCTTGCCGTCGGCCGGCGAGATCGTCCACTCAAAGAAGCCGTCAGCCGGGATCAAGCATCGTTTCGACTTGAAGGCATCCCGGAAGGCCGGCGCGGCGTCGATGCCTTCAATCCTGGCGTTGAACATGGCCGCCTTGGGCATTTCCTTTGCCCAGAACGGAACGAGCCACCATCGCCCCTCCCGCAGGCGGTGGTTGCCGTTCTCGCCGGCGGTGACGAAAGGCACGTCTTGCGTCGGCGCGATGTTGTATCGCGGCTCGTCATTGCGGCCGATTTCCGCCGGCCCCGTGAGCCGGTAGAGTCGGTGGATTTCCGACCACGTCAGATATCGGGTGTAGCGGCCGCACATGACATTTCCTTGATCGACAGGCTTCCCGATCCTTTGGTGTGGTTATCCTGCCGACAGTGAACGAAATGAGAACAAAATAGTCAAACGCCTCTTGACCGGACAGGAATATGTTCCTTATTCCTGATCTATCTGAGCAGGAAAAGGGCCATGGGAAAGCGCCAAAATGCGCCGATAGGCGAAGCTATGTCCGAATTGGAGTTGGCGGCACAGCAGGCCCTCGCTGCAGCCAGTGGCGATGCTGTGGTCGCCTTGCTGACGGCTCTGGCCAGGAACGCCGAACTTGAGCGGGAACTCGCTTTGTCACGGGCTGCGGTTTCGAATGGCTTTTCTCGCGGCTGGCACAAGGCGCGCCCCTAAATGGTGGACACTGCCGAAGACAATTTCCGGATCGAGGTTTGGGATCGGGAGGAGAAGACGCATCTCGAAACCATCTGTCGATCGCCGGACGCGGTGGTGAGCCAAGCGGCCTGGCACGCCGCCATCCGGCGCCGGCCAGGCATGCTGCTGATCCACTACAACAGCCGCCACGTTATGGAGAAGATCATTACCCCCGGCGAGGTGAAGGTTCCGCCGCAGACGATCATCGACGGCAGTATTCACGCCGGACTAGACGTCGCGCTGGGCGACCTGCGCAGCTGGCACACGCTGCGAGCGTGGTGCACGACCTGCTCGCATCATGCGGAAGTGAAGCCGGCAAGCTTGATCAAGCGCTACGGCAAGGAAGCTCTGTTCAGCTCGGTGGAGCGCGCTCTTTTCTGCACGAGTTGCAAAAAGGGAGGACCGGTTCGGATGGAGATACACAGCATGCCGCGAAACTAAGGGTGATGACCGACCGCTCACGACCCGGCCTGCGGCGGGTGTTTCTTGTATCGAGCCTCGCGGAAGTCGAGCAAGTTCTGAAACACCTCCAGTTGCCTCGCGAAATTGCGCGCTAGATATCGAACCAGCTTGGGGTTGTTCAGCAGTCGGTCGAAATAGCTCGTAGCGGCGATCAGGTTTAGCATTTCTGAGCCGTGGGTGCTGGCAGCGCTCAGATAGTCATGGCTGACCTCGGCAATGTCGGCTTCCATGGCGGCCATTTGCGCCGGGGAAATACCCTCGTATCTTTTTCTGCGAGCCAAGGGATTGGTGAGTTGTGATCGTGGGGTGAGCTCGATCAAGAGCCTCGCTACTCGGAATTCCACGCGGTTCATCGCCAGCATCAGCCGGACAATTTCAACCTGCCGACCCGGCACGACCTCTCGTAACAAGCCGAAAATCTTCAAGGGGGCGCCGAAATCGTTCAGCATGTCGAGAGCTTCGAGGCAGATGCCTTCGACAAGCGGCTCGTCGACGCGCGGAAAGGAAATCTGCCGGTCTTCGCAGATACCTGCTTTCACCCCGGCCTCTGGCGAATTTTGCATCAAGATCGAAGGAGCCGTTGCGAAGCCATTCGATTGAAGCAACCCTTGAAATGCGGCGATGCGCAGGACATGACGAAAGGCATCGACGACGCTTTCCATCTGGTGTTTCACCGCGTCGGCTTCCCTGATGAATTCCTGCATATTGTCGACTTGGCGCCTGAAGGTCTTCAACAAACCGGAGACACGCAGCGGGTTCATCGGCGCCCGCGAATCTACCGTCAGCCGAATGGCATGCCGATTGTTTGTGACGAAGTCGCGATGCCCGGCTTTCGTAGTTCTCATATATTTGCCGGCATTGGTTCTCGTCTCGCCATCTCAACCACAGGATCAAGCGAAGCGAAGAGGAAGGCATCAAGGCGCACGCCATTGTCGGCCTTGAGCATGTGAAGGGCAGACTGCGCTTCATGAGCGGGTGCGATCAGGAAGTCACGAACGGTCTGATTATCGGACTCCATCCTGATCAAAATCGTTACCTCTGGCCCGATGAGACCCCGCTTCCAGAACGGCCAGCGTGGAAAACCGGCGACGTTCATCCGATATTGCGCAGTCCAAATCGCCACGGAGAATTCATCATTGACACGCATAATCTTTGTTTGGGGATCGTACAGCGCTGAGCCACCGACCCCGTCGATGTCCGACATCAAGTTTTCGATTGTTTGCTGCCGAATCTGAATGAGCCGCCTTCTGATGTCGAGTTTCCGATAGTTCGCCGACCCGTCGTATCCGATCAACTGGTAGGCGGCGTTCATGCTTCCAAAGCGATGCGCGTAAATGCTGGCTGAATGACAGCCTGGAGCGGCATCAATGATTGGGCTCGACAGCCTTCCCCGTTCTTTCAAAAGCTTGGTCAGATCGGCCAGCAACTCTTCATCGGGTCTGAGGTAAGTGCGTGCCCGCCTGATAGCTTGCGCACGATCGAACAGCGCCCGGGTTACGAGCGGTTCGATGACGTTGTCGGCGCGAACAAATGCGCTTGGCGGATTTCTCAGCCGGTTTTGCAGAAGCCTGTGGGATATTCGGTTCCATACAATGTTGCCGACATATTTCTCGCTGGCCAGTATCGTGCCTACGCACGCTCCGGTCCAAGGCCGGCCAAACTCGGTGACCAAGCCGCGCGCGTTTAGAGCTGACGCAATTTCGACTGCCGTTTTTCCTTTTTTCACGAACTGGTTGAATATCCATCGGACGGTTGACACCTCATTTTCAGGCCCGGGGACGAGAACGACGCGGTCGCTGGCCAGGCCTTTTCGCTCATTATGATGGAGGATTGCCTTGGGATTTCCAGAGCCGTCGACGAGAAGGCGCCTCAACCCATAGCCTGCAGGGCCGCCTCCGCTGAAACCCAGTTTGACTATTCGGCTTTGACCTGCAAAGACCCTATTCGACAGCATTCGGCTGTACTCCGCAGCCATGCTGCGCTTGATGGCCTTCAGAACATCGGACCCAATGCTCCCATCGTTGACGAATAGCTCAGCGCAGAATTCGATCCGCACTCCGGCTCTTTGGCATCGGTATTCATATGAGGCGCTTTCATCAGTATTCTGAAAGCGTCCCCATCGGCTGACGTCATAGACCACGACAGTTTCGAAATCGGCCCGCCGGCTTTCGATATCTTCGATCAGCCGCTTCAAGCCCGGGCGCCCCAAGATGCTGAGCCCGCTTCGGCCTGGATCTTCATACGTGGCAACGATGTCGTAACCCATGACCTCTGCATAGTTACGGATCGCGTCCCTTTGATTGTCGATGGAGTAGATCTGCCTCTCCGTCGACATGCGCAGGTATTGAGCAGCGCGAGCCCTTCGCCTTTCAAACTCGGGGGGTGTGGTTGCTTTGTCCATCGCGCGGGCCATGGTACTCAGACCTGATAATAGGGGCCTGTACCGCCTGCTATTTGGTTAGGAAAGCATGTCGAGTTTGCTTCGAATGCGAGCCGTCGGCCGCATCCAGATATATATACCCGTGCGCAACTATATCGGCCGGTGAGATCAGCGGGTATGCCCGTTTCCTTTGCGCTTTGGAAACCATGGCTTTCAACTCATGGGAAACCCTGACTCACTTCGTGAGAGTGTGCGCCCCCGTTCCGCCGCAATGCGCCCGCACGGGACGATTGATAGGGATTTCAGACTTTTAAGGGAGACGTCCATGACCTTTCACAAAGCTATAGCCGCCCTGCTAGTGACCGCCGCACTTGCCGGCTGCCAGTCGCAGACCGAAGGCCAGCAGCGGGCCACCACCGGCGCGCTCATCGGCGGCGCCGGCGGCGCGCTCGTCGGCCAGGCGATCGGCGGCAACACCAAGAGCACGGTGATTGGCGCCGCCAGCGGCGCGCTGCTCGGCGCGGTCGTCGGCTCGGCCACTACGCCGCAGCGCCGCGGCGAAGAAATGTGCCGCTACCAGGACCGCTACGGTCGCGTCTACACCGCGCCCTGCGATGACCGGTATTACAACGGCAATTACTAAGCAGATCCAATGTGCCCTTCTCCCTTTGCGCGAGAAGGGCACAGGTCATCTCTGGGCATTCGACGATAAATAGAGCTGATGCAGAGGCTGAGAGGGTCACCATGACCACGACAAGCGTTGTAGGCACTTTTAAAAAAGCAGCAAAAAGGTGGCAAGCGCCTGCTCGGCTATGATCCCGGTAACTGCTGTCGCAACTCCCGGTCGGGCGGCTTACGGCCGTTCGACTACCAGGGACCGCTCCTGGGAACAATATTCGATCATCATCGCCGACACACCGCATGCCGCAATGCGGAACGTCCCCGCCATGACCAGGCCCGGCGTCAGGGCGATGGCAGCGGCACCGCGTTTCGGGTGCACGCGAAGCCGCACGACTACAACATAGGCCCGCCCGCGGCCCTCAATCAGCTGATGGCCATCGCTGAGGTAAGCGTCTTGCCGTAGGAATGACACCTCTGCGGCCCGATGGCGGCTGCGCGGATGTTGCGCCCCGTGGTGCCTTTCTCCCTCGCGAAGGTGAACAGAAGAGAACCAAAGTCGAGTGCAAGCTTGACGTGTGAGGAATATCGTCCTATTTTTAGATAGGGAGTGCAGAGAATCCGCTTAGCCCGGGTTGGGCGGGTTCGAGATTCACAAGCATCCCGGCCATTGAAGCGAGTTGGGCCAATGCAAAATCTGATCGATTTCTTCCAGACCAATTCGGCACTGGTGCTGGCCAATCCAATTGCATTTGCCTCGTCCGCCGTACTTTTCGCGAGCTGTGGCTTCACTGTTGGCCGCTACTTTTTGGCCGAGCGCATTGCAAACCTGGAGAGCAGGATCGCCCGGCGCGATGATCAGATTGAAGAACTCAAATCTCGGAGCGCAGCGAGCAAGTTGGAGATCCAGATGGTGCCTGTCGTAGGAACTACGGCGATCGGCGAAAATGAACGGCCGCCGTTGGAAAGGTGGCCGGACCGGCGCGGCAATGCGCTGGTTGAAGCCGATTGCGCGGGGTAGGGCGGAAAACTAGTCGCGGCAGCGAGACGCTGACCATTCAGGGAAGTTTCGATGACGGTTTCATTTGTGGCAATCACCTCACGTCTAGGATTGACCGCACGGGACAGCACGCAGGCTACTATCTCCGAAATCGAAATTCTACTTAGAGATGCCACCACTTCGTTGCGGCTTTAATACATCTTCTACCTTCCATAAGCCCAGACAGCAATGCGCGGGCAATTCTTACCCCCGCCGCTTTGAGCACAGTTCGCATCTCTCGCGCTCGCAGGAAGAGTTGCCAGATAGGTTGCTCCGCGCGAACCTCCAGCGGGCGTGCGCCTTGATTTCCGCTGAGGTCACGCCGATCGCGCCATTAGGTCCGTGCGGCCCTGCGGGGTCGACCTTTCCAACGTCTTGCATAAGAACGGGTTCGATATCGCTGACGACCAAGCACTGCGAGTTTGTCCATAGACGGCCGATATCTTCCTGAGACGTCGTCGCGGCCGAACGTTGATAAGCGTTTACCGTATATTTGCGGGTTCTCATGATCGCGGCGCCCGAAACGCCGCTTTTGCGGTCAGCTTGGCGCGAGTGCCTGTGCGAGCAGCGCCGCCGCCGGCGAGCGCGAGGCATCATCCGTCTCTTGTCGCATCGCCTGGGCGTCAAGGTGCAGCGACGCAGAGACGAGAGTGCCGCCAATTGGGCATGGCATCTTCGGCGGCTACACGACGGCAAAAGGCGCGATGCTTGATTTGCATGACAGCGGGCTGGAAAGTGTGCCAGCCGACCAAGCGGCAGCAGCGATCGACGATCCCGGCAGTGGATGACTGAAAGCGAGAAAATCGCGGCAGCGATTGTACGTCCAGAACCGGTGCGCTCGGCCAGTGGAGCTGCCCTGCTGACCAAGGACTATGAAACCACCGCAACCAACGCAGCTCGATCGCAACCCGTTCTGGCGGCGGAGCGTCTTGCCAATCTCATCAACAGGCCCTGCAGTAGCGCGGGCGCTTTCCGGCCTAGAGTGCGCATTCAAGGTGCGCGTGGTGTGGCTGAACCGTTGCGGCAGGATCGCACGAATAGGCCTATCTCGCAGCCAATGCTGGCCCTCTGCGGTGGCAGATGGCCTTCAAACTTGCCAGCCTAGATATTGCCGACTGCGAGTGCCAAAGGCCAGATAGTCAGACTGGCAACACAATCGGTCGGGATGCATACTGAGGCTTCGCCTTTTCGCTCCCCGCGCTGGTGTTAAGCCGTCCCCAAGTGAGAACTGCTTCGGTCACAAAGATCGGCCGAGATGCTAGTGGTGCGCCCTATGAAGGGCCGTCGAGAATTGTCCTCACCTTTTCCGCAAGGTCTTCAAGGCTGAAAGGCTTCGGCAAAAGCTGCGTTCCAGGATCGAGGATCCCGTTGTGAACGATGGCGTTGCGCGTGTATCCCGTGGTGTAGAGAACCTTAAGCTTGGGGCTGCCCTTGCGAAGGATATCCACCAACTGTCGGCCGGACATCTCCGGCATCACGACGTAGGTGAAGAGCAGGGACAACTGCTGTCCGGCTTCAATCATTTTGATCGCTTCGTTTGGGCCACTGGCTTCGACGACCGTATAACCAAGTTCGCGCAACGCTTCGGCTGAGACGGCGCGGACGCGATCCTCGTCTTCGACCACCATGACGATTTCGCTTGCCAGGCCGCCATCTATCGATCTTGATTTCGGCTCGAGAGAATCCTGCTCGGTGCTGCCATAATGCCGTGGCAGATAGATCTTGATCGTCGTGCCGACGCCCGGCTCCGAGTATATCTTCACGTTGCCGCCAGATTGCCGAACAAAACCGTAAACCTGGCTGAGGCCCAGTCCTGTCCCCTTGCCAACGCTCTTAGTCGTGTAGAAGGGGTCAAAAGCCTTGGCGAGAACATCCGCGGTCATGCCCGTACCCGTGTCGGTTACGGCAATCAGCACGAATTGACCGGCCGCAATGGCGGACTCGCGAGCGTATCGCTCGTCGACATAGGCGTTCGACGTCTCGATGGTCAGCTTGCCCCCGTTGGGCATGGCGTCCCGTGCGTTGACCGACAGGTTGAGCAAGGCGCTTTCCAGCTGACTTGGATCGGCCTTGACCTGCCAGAGGCCGGCACCGAAAGCCGTCTCCACCTTGATCGTCTCACCGAGCGTTCGCATCAAGAGATCGGTCATGCCGCCGACCAGGCGGTTGGCGTTGATGGGCTCCGGCTTAAGTGGTTGCTGTCGCGAAAAGGCCAAGAGCCGCTGGGTAAGAGCGGCGGCGCGATGCGCCCCATCCATGGCGCCTTCGACAAATCGGCCGACGTCTGTCTCACCCTTGGACAATTTGCGTTGAAGCAGATTGAGCCCACCAATAATGACCGCAAGCATGTTGTTGAAGTCGTGCGCAATGCCACCCGTCAACTGGCCGACCGCCTCCATCTTTTGCGCCTGCCGCAGCTGTTCTTCTGCCTTAGAGCGTTCCGCCACTTCGTCGATGACGCGCTGTTCCAGTGTTGAGTTGAGTGTCTGCAGTGCGGCTTCGGCACGCCGCCTTTCAGACAGTTCGCGTTCGGCTGACTGGAAGAGGCGGGCGTTGTCTATAGCCGTTGCGGCATGGCCGGCGATGCCCAACAGGGCCCTCTCGTGCTCAGGATGAAACTTGCGGGGCTCCGCGTGGCCAAAGAACAAACCACCCAGAACTTCGCCGGAGTTCGACACGACCGGCACCGCCAGATAGGAGCGTACCGGCAGATGGCCTTCAGGCATGCCCTTGCGCGGCGCATTCTTGCCGTATCGTGGATCCTTGAGAATATCGTCCGATCGAACGACGCCTTTCCCGAGGAAGGTTGGTTCGAACACAGCCGTCGCACGTGGCATGGGGTAATTCTGGAAGGCCGAGCGTGGAGCCCCTGACAGGGCATAGAGCATGTAGCTGCCCCCCTGATCGTCGAGCACGTTGTAGAAGAAAGCGCCAAACTGCGCTCCGGAAAGTTCGACGCCGGCATCGGTGGTGATTTGCACGATTTTGTCGAGATCAAGTTCGGCAGCGACCGCCGCTCCGGTATCGTTCATGATCTTGAGGTGTCGCTCGGCCTTTTTGCGATCGGAAATGTCGATCACAGTGCCGATAAATCGAACGGCCTTGCTGGCTTCGAAAATGGCATGGCCGCTCGCCGCCACCCAACGCTCTATACCGTCCTCCAGGCCAATGGTTCGGTACTCGATGTTAAAACCTTCAAGACTGTCTGGAGCGATTGCTCGCCTGACCGCCTCATCTGCCCGTCTCCGGTCTTCTGGATGTAGGCCGGCGAGGAAAGAGCCCTCGTAGGTAACCCCATCGTTCGACGTAATACCGAACAACGCCCGGCATTGTGCGTCCCACCGCAAATGGTCAGCGACCGGGTCGTAATCCCAGATGCCGATTGCGGCCGCCTGGGTAGCCAGGCTCAGGCGTTCCGCGGTCTCGGCAGCGCTTTGATCCGACCTCACCCTTTCTATATGCGCCCACGACCGCTCCGTTACCTCTGTGAGAAGTGCAAGCTCATTTTGCGTCCAGACCCGCGGAGCGCTGTCGTGGATCGCCATCAGCGCGGTCAGGCGCCCCTCTTTGACGAGGGGCATGCAGATAGTGGCAGCGATTCCAATATTCTGGAACGTTGCGGCTTCTTCTGGGGGAAGCTCGACTTGATTGTCATTGATGATCAGCGGCAAACCCTGATGGAGCCGAAGAACGGCGAGTTCGCCAAAGTCCCGGAGACTGTAGTAGCCAACGATGCTGGAAGAGCCTTGTCGGTGCCAATCTCCGCGAATCGTAAAATGGTCCTGGTCAGGCTCCATATCGGCATAGGCACAGATCGCGACGCCGAGATGCTCGCCAAGCATTCTGGTCGTGATCTCAAGCACTGCGTCCGCGTCCGTGCTTTTCGATGTTTCTTTCCCCAGTCCGTCGAGGAAGCGCAAGCGACCTTCATTCTGCCTCAACTCTGCTTGCGCGCGCCGCCTTTCGACTGCGGTGCGCGTTCGCTCTGCCATCTCGCGAACGAACTCGATCTCTTCCTCAGACCAGGATCGGGGCCTGTTATGATTAAGGTAGAGTAGGGCCACAAAGCCCCCCCTTTCGGTGACGGGCATGTTGATCAGGGATTGAGCGCTGATGGCTTTCAGTGCTTCTGGGTTCTGGCTCGTCCGCGGGTCTTTGTCCGCATCTTCAATGACAACAGTGATGCCGCGCTTGAGATCATCGATATACGTGCCGTAATCGCGAAAATGCAGCACCCCAGCCAGGCTATTGATGCCGGGGGCATTCCAGTCGCGTTCGATGGAGATGGTCTCATTCGCCAGATCGATCGTGCCATATCCGGCCCGGCTTACATCCAGCTCCCTGCCAATGATTTCGGCCGCCGCATAGGCCAGTTCGTCGGGGTCTTCGACCAGGCGCACAACGTCGCCAAGTTCGGCGAGGGCAGCGCTCCGCTTCCTCGCACGAAATGTTTCGGTGACGTCAAACCCTTCGCAGAATATTCCTGTGATGATGTTCCCGCCATCGTAGAGCGGTGCGTAGATGAACGTCAGGTAGCGCGTCTCTTCCGGACTATCCGCCGAGCGGCGAAATCGCACTGGAACGCCCTGCGCTTCAAATGTCGTACCGCTAGCGAAGACGTCGTCGAGCCGGTCAAAAAAACCTTGTCCCGCGAGGCTGGGAACGGCGTCTCGAATGGGCCTCGAGAGCCAATCACCGCTGTTGAAAACCTGGCGATGGGCGTCATTCACGAATTCAACGACATGGTCGTGACCGCGCATGATAATGATAAAGCCTGGTGCTTGTTCGAACAGATGGATCTGACGTTCAGCAGCGAGGCGTTCGCGCTTTTCGGCCAGGAATCGATCCGTGGTTTCCGTGCAGACTCCAAACAGGCCGCCGGTCGTCCCAATCTCCGGCTGCGTGACCGGGTTGTAGGAGAAGGCGAAATGGGTCTCTTCTGGCGCGCCGTGCTTGTCAATTCGGATCTCAATGTCGTCCATATGGACTGACTGGCCCTGGTAAACCAGGTCAAACATCGGTCCGATCGTCCCCCATGCCTCTGCCCATACCTGTTGGCTAGGCAGGCCGAGAGCGGTCGGGTGCTTGCGGCCAAGAATAGGGATGAAGGCATCGTTGTAGATGCGGTCCTGCCCCCAGACGACGAACATAGGCTGTGCGGAGCCGAGAATGAGATCGACGACTGTCTTCAGTTCTGCGGGCCATGAAGAGACCGGCCCGATGGATGTCGCGCTCCACCCAAACGAGCCGATACGCTCAGCCATTTCTCCGGCGCTGCGAAACGCGGCGCTCGCGCTGTCCTTGCTGGATGGTTCCAAGATATCCCCCGAAATGTCGAACCCGACAAAACGGTGCAAGCCGGTTTTGGTTGCACGGCGACGCGTCATGGCAGGAGGCGTCGCATTCAAGCGGAAGCGTTATCGACATCGCTTTTCAACTTTTTCCTTGAACGCACGTTGTCTCCTGAAACTGAGGAGACAACGATGCCGATTTTAACCAAGACCGACACGTCCAAAACGACGCGAAAGCAAAACCGCATACAACGCAAAGTCGACGCGGACGATCAAGCCAAGCCAAAAACGAAACCAGTTGGCGCCATGCAGGCCGGCGCGCGAAAGTACCCGGCACCGCCTTTTCCCAAGCAGCACCATCCAAAACCTGGCCATGAGGCAGAAATCAAGCCGGCCCCGCTATACGACGCGCCATTCTGGCGTGGCTCGGGCAAACTAGAAGGCAAGGTCGCGCTGGTAACTGGCGGGGATTCCGGCATCGGGCGTGCCGTTGCCGTCCTTTACGCTCGCGAAGGCGCCGATGTCGCAATCGTCTATCTTTCCGAGGATGGCGACGCGCAAGTGACGAAGCGGGCGGTGGAAGGCGAGGGGCGTAGATGCATCGCGCTCCGCGGTGATGTCGCCGACCGCTCCTTTTGCCGCAAAGCAGTAGCCAGCACGGTCAAGCAATTGGGAAGCTTGGATGTGCTCGTCAACAACGCAGCGTTCCAGGTGCATTCAAGCGACTTCGCCGACCTGAGCGAGGAGCATTTCGACACCACGCTGAAGACAAACCTATACGGCTATTTCCATATGGCACAGGAGGCGGTGGCGCACATGAAGCCCGGCTCCGTGATCGTCAACACCGGATCGATCACCGGGATCGACGGATCCAAGGAGTTGGTGGATTACTCGATGACCAAGGGCGGGATTCACGCTTTCACACGGGCCCTATCAGGCAATCTGATCGACAAGGGAATCCGCGTGAATGCCGTCGCGCCGGGCCCGGTCTGGACACCGCTCAATCCTTCTGAAAAGCCAGCGGGCGATGTTTCAAAGTTCGGCGCAAAAACGCCGATGAAACGACCCGCGCAACCAGAGGAGATTGCTCCTGCCTATGTCTTCCTGGCGTCACCGCAATGCTCCAGCTACATCACCGGAGAGATTCTGCCTGTGATAGGCGGCTATTGATGAATAGCGTTGCCACTAACGGTTTTGAAGTCATTGCAAGTTGAGCGACCCTTCATTGATTACCGATCTCGCCGACAGGGCGATGGAGGATCCCTTGGCGGAAGGTATTCGTCGCGTGAGATAGACGAGGAGGTTCAGGTTTTTGTCCTTATGGTGGAGGCGGGGGCAAACCAGAAAGTGGCCGCATCTAGAATAGCAGGCGCGCTGACACGACCCACCACACATAGTCGATCAAGGTGCGATGATTTGCCCTGTCAGTCTGCGCTCTTGCCTGAAGCTGCGTTTTTCGCATTCCTCGTAGGCGATGTTCATGGCCCCAAAAGAGCGCCTTCATGCCGCTGTTGGAAGTCCAAAACGCAATACGAAGGCCGATGAAGAAACCTGTGCCCAGTGCGCTGGGTTTTTGCCTGGCCAGGGCTTGCAGTTGACTACGAAATGAGGTCCAGCCCCCTGACGGAAGCAATCCGCCGAGAGATACGCCATGGTCGGCAGCCGAAACCGGGGCCGCAGCGCCAGCAGAAGGTAGAACGTAGCACCGGCCGCGACCAGGAGAACCCGGCCCTTGTTGAATTCCTCCCACAAGCGCCGCAATCTCCCTTCCCCCCATCAGAGCCGCCTTGCTCTCTTGCATTGTTGCGGCCGCGCGATTGGCCGCTTCTTCATCGATTAAAGATGCCTGTTTACTGGGCGGCCGCTGACGGCGCGTCGTCAGCGGAGGTGGTCTCAACGCGGACGCCGGAGTACATCGGCCGGCGGCGTCGGTGGGGTCGGTGCCGGTGCAGGCGCATCCATGGGGGGCGACAGAGCCGCACACGTCGGGGCTGGCGCCAATGTCGGCGGCTCAAATGGTATCAACGGCTCGGCGCCTCGGTCGAAGGAGGAAGTGGGGTCAATGCCGCAGCGGGTGCGAATATCGGTGTCACTGATGGCGTGAATGCAGGCCTCGGCGCAACAATGGGTGCAACCCCCGGGATGGGCGTAGACGGCATCAGTCCGACAAGCCTGACAAACCCCCGGCAAATCTATCGAGCCTCCCCACTCCGAGGCTCAAGGCGGCTGCCGCCCAGATGTAACCAGTCAGATGGCGCGCATCAAGAAGCGCTGCGTCGACGTTCTGGCCAGTTTGGTTCCCGATTACCACGATCTTCGGCAACTTTGCTAACTGATCGCTCGGCGCTAGCCGTTGAAGTCAAGCCACGGCGTTCTCACGGTAGTGGCTCAGCGGAACACATTATCGAGGACGACGGCGCGTCTCGATGCCTCTATGGAATTGACAAGCTGGCCGAACCAGCTTCATGGACGCCCGCCGCCTTCGGCGGCCGGACAGACGAAATCTGGGATCGACATGGAGTGCGACCTTGTCGACGATCCGATAGTAGACCATCGCTTCCACCCGACGGAGCATAGACGCAACAGCGAGGCGCTTGAGCCGCCGGCCGCCCAGCTGCTGCGGAGCGAGGAAACCTAACAGGCAATCTTCCATTCCTTTTGCCATCGGCCACGCACTGCGACCATCAGCGTGTCTTCTCTCGTCATGCCGGCCTGAAAGAGTCTTATCAACTCGGCCGCAACCCCTTGCGCATCCGACGTATCGGGAAGAATATTGAATTCAGCACAAAGGGCGTCGAAAGCCGACTTCAACGTCACAAGGTCGTCAGGGTAAAACCACTCGACGTATGAGCGATTAGGTCGTTCAAGCATCCGTCGCCTCCGTTTTAGTGCGAGCGTGCGATGGTCGTTTCCGAGCAACCGACCCCATCAACCGGCCGCTGACTTCTCGCAATGCGGCTGTTCGTCGGGCCTGTCATTTCACTTTGATGTAGCCAAGGTCGCTCCATATCTCCGAAGGAGAGCCAGAGTTCTGGAATCGATTTGCGATATGAAACTCTCGAGTTCGGTGGTGTCCCTCGCAGCGAAGGAAGCCAGCCCTGCTTGTGCCAGCAACGATTTGGACGGGATCGACCCGAGGTAGGCAGAACTAAATCAGCGCCAGATTGTAACGGCGCCGTGTGTCGTTCGCGTGGAGGGGGCTTTGGCGTGCCTTGACGGCGAATGCTCAAGAGGCAGCTGACTTTCTGACGTTGGTCGCCAATCCGGCCAGGCTTCTGATGCGGCACGGCCTCGCGAGTACGAGGTTCCCACGGCCATTAGCTCGCTGAGACCGTTAGAAATCTTCGGCGGCACTGCGTGACAGCCCCGCGGGGGATGGCCGTCACCTCTTTTTCAAAAGGGAACTATTGAAAATGCTGTCCGTTAAGGGGGCACGACAGGCATGCGGGGACAACGTGGATCAAGACGACGCTTCACCAATATCATCCGGCGTGCAAGGCCTCGACTATGTCCTGCGAGGCGGCTACGCCAAATTCCGTTCACATCTGATAGAAGGCAGGCCAGGTTCGGGAAAGACCACACTTGGTCTGCAGTTTCTGATCAAAGGTGCGGCGGATGGCGAGAAATGCCTCTATATAACGCTGTCCGAAAGCAAGCGCGAACTGCACTCGGTCGCAAAACGGCATGGGTTTTCTCTTGACGGGATCGAAATCCTCGAACTGGTCCCACCGGAACTGAGCCTCGATCCATCGCAGTTACAGACTCTGGTTCATTCGTCCGATCTTGAGCTCGGTGAGACCGTGCAGTCCGCGCTCGCCGAGATCGAGCGCATGAAGCCGGATCGCGTGGTGTTCGATTCCCTGTCGGAAATTCGCCTCTTGTCTCAGGGCTCGTTACGCTATCGCCGGCAGGTTCTGGCTTTGAAAAGCTTTTTCCTTCTCAACAATGCGACGGTGCTTCTGCTTGACGATCTCACGGCTGAACATGACGATCTCAACCTGCACTCCATCAGCCATGGCGTCATCCGGATGGAACAGCTTGCGCCGATCTATGGCGGAGAGCGGCGGCGGCTGCGCGTCATCAAAATGCGCGGCGTACAAATTCGCGGGGGCTTCCATGATTTCGTCATTCGACCGGGCGGCGTGATGGTATTTCCGCGCTTGGTTTCCTCCGAACATGAGATGGCCGAGCATGGATCGCCTGCTACCGGCAACGATTCTATAGACACGCTCGTGGGCGGCGGGCTGGACCGCGGCACCAGCACTCTCCTGATGGGACCTTCAGGTGTCGGCAAGTCGACCATCGCGTGCAGCTATTGTCATGCCGCTCTCAAGCGCGGCGAACATGTGCTGGTGCTGTTGTTCGATGAAACCAAGCGGATATTCCTGGCGCGCGCATCGGGCCTCGACATGGATCTGGGGCCGTTCGCCGACAAAGGAAGCTTGTTGCTGGAACAGATCGATCCGGCGGAATTGTCGCCCGGTGAATTGTCCTCGCGCATCCAGTCGGCTGTGGACCGCTCGAATGCAAGGATCGTCGTTATCGATAGCCTGACCGGATACCTCAACGCTATGTCGGAGGAGCAGCATCTTGTGCTGCAGATGCACGAGATCCTGACATATCTTAATCAAAAGGGCGTCGTGACGATCCTGTTGTTGGCCAATCATGGGCTGATCGGGCAAATGTCCGCCACCGTCGACATGACCTATCTCTGCGATTCCGTAATGCTTCTGCGATTTTTCGAAAGCGGCGGCCGTCTGAGACGGGCTATCTCCGTGGTGAAGAAGCGCGTCGGGCCGCATGAAGACACCATTCGCGAATTCAAGATAAGCGCAACCGGCCTGTCCGTCGGTGAACCATTGGAGGAGTTCCGGGGGATACTGACTGGCGTGCCCACCTACGAGGGTAAGCAAGGCAACCTGTTGCAAGATAAGGCATCATAATGCCCTCGGACAGCAGTGTGCTCGTATTGGCACCAGTCGGGCGCGACGCGAAGGTCGCGTCGGCTATCCTTACGGAAAACGGCATCAAGTCTCAGATCTGCGCGACGCTGGACGAGGCAGTTCCGCTCTTGGACCAAGCCCAATGCTTTTTGGTTGCCGAAGAAGCCTTGATAAGTTCTGATCGAAATCAGTTTGCATCCTGGCTCAACCATCAACCGGCGTGGTCCGATTTTCCGATCGTGTTGCTGACGATGCGGGGAACGGAGATGGACAAACGCCTCGCCTTTCTGGACCGCTATCTCATCGTTCTCGAGAGGCCCTTCCTGGCGTCGAGCCTGGCAAATTCGGTGCGCTCGGCTCTGCGTGCCCGCGCACGTCAGCTTGAGGTCAAATCATATATTGAACAGAAGCAAGAGGTCGCGGACCGGCAGAAACTGCTGATCAGGGAGCTCCATCATCGCGTCAAAAACACGTTGGCAAATGTCCGGGCGATGATGGGCGCAACCGCCAGATCGAGTGGCAACGTGGATGATTTCGTGCGCGATTTCTCCGCCAGGATCGTCTCTCTCGCCGACACGCATTCGATGCTGACCGATGACTATTGGCAGATGGCTTCGTTGCACAAGCTGCTGGAGTCGGAACTGCGCCACTACGACACGACCAACAAGTCGCGTGTAGCCCTCGAAGGGCCAAACGTCGCGCTGGTCGCCGATATCGCGATCCCGATCGGGATGGCTTTTCATGAACTCGCGTCCAACTCATCGAAATATGGCGCGTTGTCGCGCCCCACAGGGCGTATCGAAGTCCGGTGGTCGGTGAGCAATTCGCAAGACGAGCGAATGCTCAATCTGAATTGGCTTGAAAACGGCGGACCGAAGGTGGAGCAACCAAGGCGGCGCGGTTTTGGTACGACTCTGCTGGAGAAAGTAGTCGCGGTGCAGTGCCACGCCGAGGTTGAGTTAAACTATCATCCTGACGGCCTTCGGTTTGCAATGACCTTGCCGCTACGCGACACCAGGCTGGTCCCGGCCTACTGACCCCTGCAGGTGGAGCCCCGCTTCGGTGCTGGCCTATCAGCCCATCGCTGATACTGATGCCTTACGCGTAAAATGACATCGGATACAGGGAGGCTAGAGGCGGTCGAGAAGCTGCTCGATACGCCCGAACTCGCCACCTTTGTGATCGCAGTTTCAGACCTGATCGAGACAGAGCGCGCCCTATATGCCAACCCTGAGTTCGAAAAGCTCTCAGGCCTGAAGTCTGCCAGTCTGGCATGGAAAAACTGGACAGCGCTTTCGGGGACCGGAGTCCGTGAGCAGAAGGACAAGGCGCTGGCCGAGTGCGTTGTCAATGAAACTGATTTCGTGGGTACTTTCTGGCTGAAGCGCGGCGTCGACGGGCAGGCAGTCGTTGACGCCCACTCAAATTTGATAGTCGACGACGACGGAAAAACGTGTTTCAGACGGGTTGCCTTGGTGGACGTATCTTTTCACGATGAAGACGCGCCTTCGGTCGAGGAGCGTGTTCGCGAGAAGGATACCTGCTGCGGGAGCTGCAGCATCGGGTAAAAAACAATCTCCAGACGAGCACCGCACTCACTCGGCTGGAGACCCGCAATGCGGCGGAGCCCGGTCAGAAACGGTTCGAGAGGTTGGCCGAGCGCGTCGACGCTCTCGCGATTCTTTACAAGGCGCTGTCGAATGACGAGCAGAAGGATGAGGTCGATCTGGGTATCTACCTCAGTCAGATAGCATCCGCCGCAATGGCTTCGCATGCGGTCGAAGGTATACGCCTGAACATGAAGGTTGATACCTATCCAGTGTCGATCAGCGTTGCGATGCCGACTGGGCTGGTCGTGAATCAACTTGCTTACCAATGCACTCAAACACGGCTTCAAGGGACGAGAAGGTGGCACGATCACGCTTCACAGCGTGGTCGATGGCGACGGATGCCGCATCACTATCGCCGATGATGGCGTTGGTTTGCCGGAGGGCGAAACATGGCCGAAGCCAGGCAAGCTTGGTGCCCTCATCGCGCGCTCCTTGACCGAGAACGCCAAAGCACAATTCGAAGTTAAATCCAGCGCCACTGAAGGGACCAGGGTCACCGTCGTTTTCAAGCGATCGGCGGCGACGAGCTAACGATGTTCTATGCTGCGATTTGAGTGGCTTGGTCCAGGGCCTGATATCTTCTAACGATTGAATACTTAGTAATCTCCGCAAGCCGTCGTCAGCGGAGTGGCAGCTCTCGGGCTCGTTCGTTCCAGAACCGAACCATGTGCTCCCGGCCAAAAGCATAGTAGCTGTATGGGCCTCATATCTTTCAAAACGACCTAGCTAAGGTTCGAGCCGAGGTGACTGGGAGGCGACTTTTCGTTGGCTGAAAAGGTCGTTTCGTTGGTTCTGCACGACAGAGTTTCTGCTGGCTGCGTGTCACCATTGTTGCATTTGAAGACCGCGCCTAAGGTGAATCCTAAGCGATGGATTTTCGGTGTGCCAGGCGATAGCGCGCTGCCTTGGCGCGATTGCCGCAACCATCCATAGAGCACCAGCGCCGCGGTTTCGAGCGACTGTCATTGATGAAGAAGCCGCCACAATGGTCGGCCTCGCATTGCCGGATGTCGTTTCGCGGAGGAAACAGCACCAACAGGGCAGCCGCGGCCGCGGACCGGCGCAAGGGCAGGTGAATGGCCTCATTTGCGGAATCGGCCTTGAGCTTCAGAATGTCGCCAAGGCCGGCTGTGCCGCTTGCCCGGGTTATACCCTCCCGGACGTGACGCAAGGCGAGTTCGTTCGGCGCTATTTCGTGGTTCAGATTTCGTGCCGAAACAGTGAGCCACGATTTCAACACGTCGCGCAGCCTCAGGACTTCGAGATGCACGTTGCCGGCCAGGCTCCCATGACTTTCCGCCATGCGCCTGAGCGCATGCCCCTCGTCGTCAGACAGCAACTGGGCGGGAGCGCAAAACGCCAACATATCTTGATACGTCGGAATGAAATCGACCTCGCTCCCATCACGCCAGTGCAAGGTGTTTGCAAGGTCGAGCGCCGGCGCGCCGCCCAACATGCGCATGGGACCAAGCGGCGAGAGGTAGGTACGGACAAATTCGGTTGATTCCATCTCTGCAGTATGTAACCGTTTATACGGTTACTCAAGAGGGCTGGGAGGTTTCCATGAATGCCACCTTGTTGACGTTGGTGGCATGGTTCGCATTCTCGAGCCTGGCGCAAGCGGATGACGATGTGCTTTATCGCTCAAGCGTCATCGTCACTGGAGATCGTGAAGAAACACGCGTACCCGCCGTCCCACAGGGCTTCGAACTGGCGGCGCAAAAGTTGACGGGAAATCCTGATATCGCGCAAAATCCGGTGTTTGCGTCGTTGGCGATCCGGGCAACTGCCATGGTTTGGTCTTATACGTATCACGATCGCATGTTCGGTTTTCCCATACATGATGAGCAAGGAACACGCGACCGTCCCTTTGATCTCACGTTCCAGTTCGACCGAAGGCGGATGGACGATGCCATGGCTGCGCTGGGTGAGAAGCCGTGGCTGGGTCCGCGACCGAAGCTGGGGATCGTCCTCGAAGTCACCGATATGGCGCGTCGCTATATGCTCGCGGCAGACGGCGCCCACGGCTCCGACCTGCGCGCGAGCTTTGCGGATGCCTCGGCGCGCTTCTCGATACCCGTGATATTCGCCAAAGAAGCCGATCTTGCAGCGGCAGCGATCGCGCCTGGGAGGATAGACGAGTTGTCGGCGGAGAAGTTAATGACGCTAAAGTCCAGACTGGGCGCTGACGCGATCTTGGTCGGTCGTCTTGATTGGGAGACCAACGAGCCGGGTTGGCATGCCACTTGGCGGCTTCCTCTCAGTGCGAAAGATGCAAGCTGGGCGATCGCCGGCGTAAACTTCGATGCGGCCTTCCGCGCCGCGGTGGGAGGAACTGCCAAACGGCTTCGACCAACCAGCAACTAGGGCGGCAGGCATACGCGCCCCAAAGCTGGCCGGGCAACTGACGGGGTTCGTGCGCTGCTTTGTCAGCTACTCGCCATAGGTCGTACTATTGTCAGAAAACTGGCCATGGCCGCCGCCGAGATTGCGGACTGATAAGCAATCGCGTCAACTACGCAGCCTATGCCGCTTGGATAGTGTGGAGCATTTCCGGCTTGAGGTGCGTATAGCGCCGCAACATCTTCCAATCCTTGTGCCCCGTGACCAGCGCTACCTGTTCGATTGTAAACCCAGCTTCAAAAAGGCGGCTCGTTCCTTCGTGCCGCAAGTCGTGAAAATGAAGGTCGTGGATGCTCAGATCAGCACACCCTCGACGGAAGGCCGTTCCGACTGACCGATGGTTGAACGGGAAAATTCGATCATCGTCATTGCTTCGCTTTGCGCGCTGCTCCTCAACAATGGCCCACGCATCGTATCCGGTTGCCGCGAACAGCGGTATGCGCTGATTGTTACCTTTCTTGTTGCGGGGGTCTTTGCGGTCGCGGATGAGAATCATTCGTGTGCGAGAATCCAGATCGGACCAACGAGCCTTACAAATTTCCTCCTGGCGCATCGCGGTTGCGACGGCGAAACGTATGATCTGGCTAACCGGTGCAGCCTGACGAGGGTTTGCATCGAAATGAGCGGTCAGCCTGTCCAACTCATCCTGGGTGGGCCGCCTGTCGCGCTCATGCCCTTTGCCAACAAGGCCAAGCCTCTTTAGGGCGATACGCGCGAGATCAACTGGTTCGACTTTGACAGGAAGGCCGTGCACCGCAGCAGCGTGGGATAGAATGAGTTTTATCAGGCCGATATCGATGCCGAGGGTCACCGGTCCAGCGCCTTGGGCGGCGCGATCGCGACCGAAACGAATGAGCCGTTCGCGATCGAGAGCGGCCGTATTGCACTTTCCAAGATGCCTCTGCAGCATGTCGAGTGTCGCGGCCTTGGAGCGGAGAGGGGACTTGCCTACATCGCACATGTCGTCGATATGAAGGTCGATGAGTTCGCCGAAGGTTTTCAGGCGCGCCGTACGGGACTTGGTCGGCGTCTCACCGCGATCGACCTGGCGCTCGGCGTCGGTTGCCCAGCGTCGTGCGTCGTCTCGGCGCAGGAAGGTCTCGCTGACATAGCGACCTTTACGACGGACTTGGACGCGCCAAGAGCCGGACGAGAGTTTTGTGTAGGTGGCCATTTTTCGTGTGCGCTCCGTGTGCAGTGAGAGATCGAAACGTGGCGAAAAGGGTCGTATTCTGGCGTAAAGTGGCGTAGCCGCGCTTTCGACTAACGAATTGATGTTAAAGAAAAAATGCTGCAAAATCAAGAGCATAGACTGGCCGTGGCGCCGATGATGGACTGGACGGATCGGCATTGCCGATTCTTCCATCGCCAGCTGACGAGCCGTGCGCTGCTCTACACCGAGATGGTGGTGGCCGACGCGGTCATCCATGGCGCGCGCGAGCGGCTGCTCGGTTTCGATGCAGCGGAACATCCGGTCGCCCTGCAACTCGGCGGCTCGGATCGCGAAAAACTTGCCGAGGCGGCGCGCATCGGCGAGGCTTTTGGCTATGACGAGATCAACCTGAATGTCGGCTGTCCGTCAGACCGCGTCCAGTCGGGTACGTTCGGCGCCTGCCTGATGAAGGTGCCGGACCTCGTCGCCGGCTGCGTCGCGGCGATGAAAGCGGCGGTGACAATTCCCGTCACCGTCAAATGCCGCATCGGCGTCGACGACCAGGATCCGGAACCGGCCCTCGATGCGCTGGCGGATGGTGTTTTCGACGCCGGCGCCGACGCGCTGTGGGTGCATGCGCGCAAGGCGTGGCTGGAAGGGCTGAGCCCCAAGGAGAACCGCGACATTCCGCCGCTCGATTACAACAGGGTCTATCGGCTGAAGGCCAGAAAACACAACGAGTTCATTGGCATCAATGGCGGCATTCTGTCGATTGAAGAGGCTCGGACGCATCTCGACCATGTCGATGGCGCTATGCTTGGCCGTGCCGCTTATCACACGCCCGGCATTCTGGCCGGCGTCGATGCGGCTTTCTACGGTGCTCAGTCCGAGCCGTTCGATTTCGCCGCGCTGATCGATGTGATGGCGGACTATGCGGCACGCCATATCGAGCAGGGCGGGCGGCTTGGCCACGTCACGCGTCATATGGTCGGGCTGTTCCACGGTTTGCCCGGTGCGCGCCGCTACCGCCAGATCCTGTCCACCGACGCGACCCGACCCGGAGCCGGACCGGACGTGCTTAAGGCGGCTTTCGCCGCCGTCGATTTCGGTGGAGCAGCAGCCGAAGCGGCTTGAGCTTCGAGAATCAATCCCTGAGGATCATGCGGTCGCCGCGCACGTCGAAGCCCGACAGTGAACTGATGAAGTTCATGCCGAGCAGGGACTGGCTGAGCATGCCGGGTGCGGCGATCATGACCGGCATGTTCCTGCGCACGATACCGCCGATCGCAATCTCATCGGTTTTGACGGTCGCGGCGCGCGCCATACCGTTGGCGGTCGAAACCGGTATTGTATAATTGAGCGCCGCTGGATTGAACCCGGCGGCTTGCGCATCCTGCGACGTCAGCACGGTGCTGGTCGCGCCGGTGTCCACCACGGCTCGGATCGGGTTGCCGTTGACCAGGATGCGCGCTTCGAAATGGCCATTGTCCGCCTTGTCGAGCGTCACTGTGGCGTGACCGTCTTCGACGCCGAGGGCCAGCGGGCTGCCGGGAACAAGGCCAGCGGTCACGCGGCTGGCCACATCCTGCAACTCATAACGATACTGGTAGCCGGCGATCAGCGCGAGCACGATCGCCACCCAGGCGCCGAGGTTGCGGGCCATGGCGCCCAGGGGCCTGCCCGAGCGAAGCAGGCCTGCGCCGATGAGGGCGCCAAAGGCGCCGAGCCAGATCAGCCGGCTGAAATCATAATTTTCGACGCCAAGCGTGCTGCCGGCGGAATCGTTGAGCATCAGCAGGACTGCTCCCACCCCGATCGCGGCCATCAGTATCCAGAACAGTCGGCTCATCCGCGCCTCACGAAAGCGCGTCGCGTTCGCGCGCCATGCGGGTGCGGCGCGTTTCCCGGCGCGGCCGGCGCTCGACCGTTTCCAGCCGGGCAGGCAATTCAGCCATGACGCTGCGGCGCGTTTCCGGCGTCATCCCGATCCAGCCGCCGATTTCCTCGCGCGTGCGGCCGCACCCGAAACAGAAGCCGGTTTTCATGTCGATCGAACAGACCAGGATGCAGGGAGATTCGATGGCCGTCATGACTTTCTCTTGGGCTTCCGACCGGAACCCGGTGTTCCATCACCACATGGTGCAACGGCAAAGCCAATGCAAGCCCCCGCGATTGCGCCCTTCGCGGCCAGCTTTGCGTCAAATGCAGGACCATGATCCAGGAGGTTGTGCCAACCACGCAAGGCGGCTATGCCGCTCACCAACTCCAGGGAATGATTGCCAACGAGATGACCAGCGCGCTGCCTTTCGACGATTTCCGCAACCTGCTGGCCAATCTGCCGGCGGCCGATACGACAGCCAAGGCCCGCATGCGCACGCTGTTTGCCAAGGCCGACAAATCAAGCAATTCGCTTGGCCGCATCGAAGACATCGCCGCGTGGCTGGCCGCCTGGAGCGGGCGGGCTCCGCCCGCGGTGACAAGACCACTGATGGCGGTCTTTGCCGGCAATCATGGTGTTGTCAGGCACGGCATTTCGCCACGGCCGGTGGCGGCGACCGTCAATGCGGTCGAGCTTTGTGCTGCCGGAGGTGCTGCGATCAACCAGATCTGCATTGCCAACGATCTCGGGCTGAAGGTTTTCGATCTTGCCCTGCACATCCCGACCGCCGACATCACCGAAGACGCCGCACTGGATGAGCGCGGCTGTGCCGCCACCATGGCCTTTGGCATGGAAGCGATCGCGGGCGGTACCGATCTCTTGTGCCTGGGCGATCTCGGCGTCGGCAACTCCACCGTCGCCGCAGCCCTGTTTGCAGCGCTGTTCGGGGGCAGGGGCGTCGACTGGGTCGGCCAGGGGTCGGGCGCCGATGCGGCGATGCAGTTACGCAAGGCGGCGGTTGTCGATGCGGCGCTGGCCTTTCACGGTGGCCATCTCGGCGACCCGCTCGAGGCGCTGCGCCGGGTCGGTGGCCGTGAGTTCGCGGCAATCGCCGGCGCCATCCTTGCCGCGCGGATGCAGAAGATTCCGGTGCTGCTCGACGGGCTCGCTGCAACGGCCGCCGCAGCGGTGCTGCACGCCGCCAACCCTGCCGCGCTCGAGCATTGCCTGCTCGCCAGCCTGTCGCCAGAGCCCGCACACGCCCGCGCCGCCGAACGGCTCGGCCTGCGCCCGTTGCTTGATCTGGGCATCGGCCATGGCGAAGGGGTAGGGGCCGCTCTTGCCGCGGGCCTGGTCAAGGCCGCCGCGCTGACCAGTTCGGGCATGGCTGCGGCTGCGCGCGGCTAAGCACCTGGCACACTTGCATCTCAACGACTTCGCCTACCGCCGTCGCGCCGCAACCGCTGCTGTCGGCAGTGCGGGCAATTCCTCCATCACCCGGCTCAGCGGGAAGATGGCGATCGCCTCTGTCCCTTCGCGCAGCTTGGAATGAAGCTCGAACTCGCCGCCATGCATGGCAAGCAGGCCTTGCACGATCGGCAGGCCAAGCCCGGTGCCCTGCTCGGCGCTCTTGATGGCAATCGAACCCTGGCCGAAGGCTGAGAGCACTACCGGGATTTCGTCTTCCGGTATGCCCGGGCCATTGTCCTTGATCGAAATGTATTGCCCGCCGCCCGCCGTCCAGCCGACGCGGACGCGGATTTCGCCGCCGGTGGCGGTGAATTTTATCGCATTCGACAGAAGGTTGAGCGTGATCTGCCGCACCGCCCGCTCGTCGGCGAACAGGCGGGGCAACTGATGCTCGAAATCCTGGACGACGCGGATGTCCTTGTTGCGCGCCCTCAGTTCCATCATGTGACAGCAATCCTCGACGATGTTCAGCAGCATCACCGGCTCTTCATTGAGCTGGTAGCGGCCAGCCTCGATGCGCGACAGGTCGAGGATCTCATTGATCAGGTCGAGCAGATGCTGGCCGGATTCATGCACGTCGTGGGCGTAGTCGCGATAGGTGGGATTGCTCATCGGCCCCAGCACCTCGTTCGACATCACCTCGGAAAAGCCAAGAATGGCATTGAGCGGCGTGCGCAGTTCGTGGCTCATCGAAGCGAGGAACCGTGATTTCGCCAGATTGGCGTCTTCCGCCCGCCGCCGCGCCTCGTCGGACATCGATTTCGCCGTCTCCAGCTCGGCGATCAGCGCATCCTTTTCAGAGCGGAACGACAACACCATCAGGGACGAGCGGTTGAGGTGGCGGGACACATAGGCAAAGAAGGGCAGCGACACGACCAGCAACCCGGCCATGATTACCTCAACCGGCATCCACAGTTTGAACCCAACATAGGCATAGAGCGCCACCGGAACGGCAAACGTCGCCAACAGCGCCCCGCCCAGAGATGAGGTCATCACCGCGGTCGCCGCCATGGCGAAGAGCAGCACCACGGCCTTGACCAACTGGAACTGGTCGATCTGGCAGGCGCCGCAGCCAAGCCAGACGAACCAGGCCCAGCCGAGGCCGCAAAGGAAATGGCAGATCAGGAATTCCCGTCGTGTTTGCAAAGGGTTGAGGTCGGAAGCTTCAGTGCGCTCAATGCGCCGCGCCATGAAGGCGACGACGGTGTAGCAGGTCAGTGTGAACAGCGCCCAGAGCCCGATCTCGTTGCCGACGCCGGCCAACCGGCCAGCAGCCGCGATCGCCAGGATGAGAAGCGGGATGGCGATGGCGCCGCTTGTCATTGCGCGGGCGTGGAGCTTCAGCAGTTCGCGATCGAAATCGGGATTGCCGGCCTGCTGCGAAAGACGGTCACGCGTCTTGCGCACCGCGCGCGCCACATCGCTGTTGCGATGAGGTTTCCTGCGGTCCACAATGAACTTGTCCGCTGTGTTCGAGCGTTGCAAGGGCATCAAAACTTCAATTTATACGAGCAGCGGTTTCCAAGTGTTAAGCTACGTTCGAATGATTAACCAACCGTTTGCCATATGAGCCGATCCTGGTCGCCGAGGCCGCGCCGGCGATACGTTGCGCCACCCAGAAGCCTGTGGCGCCGGCTGGTGGATTACGGGCTTACATCAATCATTCTCGGGCTGCTGATCCTGCTGGCGGCCCGCCTCGACCGGGTTGAAACCCGCAAGACGCAGGGCGTGGCAATCATCAATGACGGCGATTCGATCACGCTTGGCACTGAGCGCATCCGCATGCGCGGCATTGATGCTCCGGAGTATACGCAGACTTGCCGCAGGAACGGTGCCGACTATCCCTGCGGCACGCTTGCGCGTCAGTCGCTTGTGCGCCTGATCGCCGGCAAGCCCGTCTCCTGTACCGGCTGGCAGCGTGACCGTTATGGCCGGCTGCTCGGCGACTGCACCGCCGGCGGCAAGGATCTCAACCGCGCGCAGGTCGAGGCGGGCTGGGCGGTTGCCTATGGCGATTTCGAGAGCGAGGAAGCCACCGCCCGTACGGGAAAGGCCGGCATCTGGTCGGGAACATTCGACCAGCCGCAAGACTGGCGCGACAGCCATCACGGCGAAGTCGTAGAGAGAAAGCACGGCACGCTGGCGTCGATCGGCGATGCCGTGCGCGAGATTTTTCGCTTCTGGTGATACCCGTCCTGGAACTGGAACCGAGAACGAACGGAGGATAGAATGAAACTCTTCGACGGTGGGCGGGCGCCCAACCCAAGGCGGGTCCGCGTTTTCCTGGCCGAGAAAGGCATCGAGGTTCCACAGGTGCCCATCGACATGGGCGCGCTGGAGCACAGACAGCAGGCGGTTAGCTCGCGCAATCCCTTGCAACGCCTTCCGGTGCTGGAACTCGACGACGGCACCGTCATCACCGAATCCGTCGCCATCTGCCGCTATTTCGAGGAGCTGCATCCGGAACCCGCTTTGTTCGGGCGCGGCGCGCTCGGCAAGGCGCAGGTCGAGATGTGGCAGAGACGGATGGAGTTCAATTTGCTCAGTTGTGTCGCGCAGGCCTTTCGCCACATCCATCCGGCCATGAAGGAATGGGAAATCCCGCAGATCCCCGAATGGGGTGAGGCCAACAAGCCGAAGGCCGTGGAGTTCCTCGGGCTGCTGGACGGCGAACTGGGCAGCCGGAAGTTCATCGCCGGCGACAGCTATTCGATCGCCGACATCACTGGCCTGATCGCCGTCGACTTCATGAAGCCGGCACGCATCAAGGTGCCGGATGAATGCGCGAATGTGTTGCGCTGGCATCAGGCCGTCTCCAGCCGTCCGAGCGCATCAGCCTGAGAATGACTGTCGAACTCGAAAGCTTGACTGCCACGGTCCGCGCTTGCCGCATCTGCGTGGAGAACCCGGTCGGCAAGCCGTTGCCGCACGAACCACGCCCGGTGTTGCGACCATCGTCCAGCGCCCGAATCCTGATCGCCAGCCAGGCGCCGGGGACCAAGGTGCATCTATCGGGTATGCCGTTCACCGATGCCTCCGGCGACCGCCTGCGCAGCTGGCTGGGCGTGACGAGTAGCGAATTCTACGACATCGAAAAGTTCGCCATCGTGCCGATGGGCTTCTGTTTTCCCGGCCAGGACGCCAAGGGCGGGGACCTGCCGCCGAGGCGCGAATGCGCGCCGGCCTGGCGCGCGCCCTTGATGGCCTTGATGCCACGGGTCGACCTGGTGCTGACGATCGGCATCTACGCGCAATCCTGGCACATGGGTGCGGCGCGCCGGCCTTCACTGACGGAAACGGTGATGGACTGGCGCGCCATCTGGGAGAATTCCGTCGGCCTGAAAGTGCTGCCGCTGCCGCATCCGTCGTGGCGCAACACCGGCTGGCTGAAGAAGAATCCATGGTTTGAAATGGATTTGCTGCCTTTTCTGCGTTCGGAAATCCGCTATCGCCTTAGTTGACCTTTCAGCAAGAAATCACTCGCTTTTTGCCCGATCAGCAGAATTTCTTTCTTGTGAAAGGCCTGGATAAGGCAGAGTATAGGCAATCTATTCCCTTGGGAGCACGATATGGATCGCCTCGATAGAAAAATTCTCCGTCTCTTGCAGGAGGACGCGACACTCGCGGTCGCCGATGTCGCCAAAAAAGTCGGGCTGTCGACGACGCCTTGCTGGAGACGCATCCAGAAGCTCGAGGAAGAGGGCGTCATCAAGCGGCGCGTTGCCATTCTCGACCATGAAAAGGTCAATGTGCGCGTCACTGTCTTCGTGTCGATCCGTACCAATTCGCACAGCCATGAATGGCTGCGGCGTTTCTCGGAAGTCATCCAGGAGTTTCCCGAGGTGGTCGAGTTCTACCGCATGAGCGGCGACGTCGACTATCTCCTACGCGTCGTGGTGCCCGACATTGCTGCCTATGACGCCTTCTACAAGCGGCTGATCGCCAAGATCGAAATCCGTGACGTGTCGTCGTCCTTCGCCATGGAGCAGATCAAGTACACGACCGAAATCCCGCTCGACTACATGGTGCTGGACAAGGAATCGGGTGCCAACGCCGCCTGAGCTGGACCTCATACAAGATCGTCCCGCTTAGTTCTTCTTTTTGTTGAGGAAACTCCAGGGTGAGTTTACCGGCAGCGTGATCGTATCCGGCACTGTGTCGACGCCCACCACGTTTGCCTTGCGCACGCTGTAGCCCGACTGGATGACGCTGACGCCGTCGAGGATGAACAGCTGGCTCTTCTCCATGTCCGGCTTCAGCGCCCCGGTGACGGCGACCGGCTGGTAGGCTTCCGACATCTTGTAAGGGTGAGCCGGCGTGACCAGAACGATCTGGTTGGGCGGCGGCGTCGGCATGTGGCTGCAGGCACCCGTCCACGGCACCAGCAGGAACTGATAGACGAGATCACCATCGCGATCGACCGGCAATGCATAGCCGGCCAACTGAATGCTTTTGTCCTGCAGATTGACGGACAGCGTCTCGCCACGGTCAGGCAATTTTGCCGCGATCATCGGCAGTCCGACGTTTTCGGCGGCGGATTGCGTAGCCGGGCGCAGATCCTTCCAGAATATATGCGCGGTCTCGCCCGAGGCATCAGCGGCAGCCGACACCAACAACGCGGCTGCGAGCACTATGGTTGATCTGACATATTTGCTCATTGGCCGCGTCCTTTGAATTTGGAGTAAAGACTCCGCCAGCAACGACGTCAACGCTCGAGCCGCATCACATGTCGGCGAGAACCGGCCACCCCAGTCTCCCGGAACCCACGAGCCACGAACATGTCGCGAAAGCCCATGAAACTGTAACTCGGCGACGCCTGATCGATCGGGTAGGCCTCGATCGTGCTGGCGCCCTTGGGGAAGGCGTGATTTATCGCCGCGTCGAACAGCGCCGCCGCCAGCCCGCCGCCGCGCAAGGCTCTCGGCACATAGAAGCAGACGATCGACCATACGCCGGTCTCGCTGTCGTCCTGCTGCCGGGAGAGCCGGCGATAGGTCTCGCGTGGCGCGACCGAGCACCAACCTACGGTTTTGCCTTCAACGTGGGCGACGATGCCGACGGGCGTATCGGCCTCGATGAGCGAAAATGATGGCCCGTTTCTTCTCGTCGTTCGGGACATGCTCGCGGCTGGGAAGGTTGCGCCAGGCCATGCACCAGCAATATTTCGGCCCGCCCGGCTGCTCGAACAGGTTTTCGAAATCGGCGCGCGTCGATCGCGTCACCTCCGAGAAGCGGATTTCCGGTCCGTCAGCTTTTCGTGGCGGCGATCCGCGCGAGCGTCTTGGCATTGGTCAGTTCCCTCACTGCGTCCTTGCCGATCCAGCGCGCCGTCCTGTCGGTCGACTGCGCCAGTCGTTCGGCGACAGCAAGGGCAGCGCCGTGCATATTTATGGATCGTTTGCCGATCGACCGGAGCGCCCAGTTCACGGCTTTCTTCACGAAATTGCGGCTGTCGGTGGCATGCGCTTCGATGATCGGCAGGAAGGCGAGAAAGGTCACGTCCGGCTCCTTCTTCCGGTGAACGACAGACCAGGCCATCATGGCAAAGGCCGTGCGTCGAACGAATTCCCGCTCGTCGGCCGCGAATTCGGCGATCAGTTCTTTCCAGGCGTCCGTATCGACAAAGAGGTCCGAGACGCCATCGACGATGTCCCAGGAGTCGAAACTGGCCGCCCATCTTCTTGCATCTTCAGCAGAAAACCGCTGCGGGTCAGCCGTGACGGAAGCGATGAACTGCGCCTCCATGATATCAGTCGCCCACAGCTCGAAGGCGCGCTCGTGGTTGCGCTTGATCTTCCTGGCAATCTGTCGCTGCACGCCGTGCGAGACACCGAGCGCGCGGTCGATCTTGATACCGTAACGCACCATGCCGAGGCGGTTCTCCTCCGAGCCGATGGCGCACAAGTGGGCGACAATTTCCCCGGCACTGGACTGAGGCGAGAGTTCTGCCACCGCAGAAACCTATTTTTCGAGACGCGCCAGCAGCGAAGACGTGTCCCAGCGCTTGCCGCCCATCGCCTGCACATCCTTGTAGAACTGGTCGATAAGTGCGGTCACCGGCAATTTGGCGCCGTTGCGGTCGGCTTCGGCCAGGCAGATGCCAAGGTCCTTGCGCATCCAGTCGACGGCGAAGCCGAAATCATATTTGCCGGCATTCATCGTCTTGTGGCGGTTCTCCATCTGCCAGGAACCGGCGGCGCCCTTGGAAATCACCTCGATCACCTTCTCGATGTCGAGCCCGGCCTTCTTGCCAAAATGGATGCCTTCGGCCAGACCCTGCACGAGGCCGGCGATGGTGATCTGATTGATCATCTTGGTGAGCTGGCCGGCACCGGCCGACCCCATCAGGCCGACCATGCGGGCAAAGGCATCGATGACGGGCCTGGCCCTGTCGAAAGCGTCCTGCTCGCCGCCGACCATGACGGTCAGCACGCCATTCTCGGCGCCGGCCTGGCCGCCGGAGACCGGCGCGTCGAGAAACGAAAAACCGCCAGCTTGCGCCGCCGCCGCCAGTTCGCGCGCAACCTCGGCCGAGGCCGTGGTGTTGTCGATGAAGACCGCCCCCTTCTTCATCGATTTGAAGGCGCCTTCCGGACCCGTGGTCACCGAACGCAAATCGTCGTCATTGCCGACACAGGAGAAGACAAAGTCCTTGCCCTCGGCGGCCTGCGCCGGTGTCACCGCCACACTGCCGCCATGCTGGCCAACCCATTGCTCAGCCTTAGCCTTGGTGCGGTTGTAGACGGTGACGTCGTGGCCGCCCTTGTTCTTCAAGTGCCCGGCCATCGGATAGCCCATCACACCAAGACCGAGAAATGCAACAGATGCCATGAGCCTGCCCTTCAGAATGGAAACGAAATTTGCTGCGAAAGCTCCAGAGCAATTCCAGGAAAAGTGTGAAGCGGTTTTCCATCCGGAATTGCGTCAAAACAAGAAGATAGAGCGGTTCGGCGTTTCTATAAATCGACGAACCGTTCTAGGCTCTGCGCTCAATTCGTCAAGACGCGCATGGCCAGATCGACTGGTGCAGCCGAACTGAAAATGGTCAGCGTTTCAGGTGAATGGTGATCCGCCGCTCGATCCATTCGATGCCATGGCGCAAGATCTCGACCATCACCAGATAGACAAGGGCGACCCAGATATAGGCCTGAATATCGAAGGAGTTGGCGAAGGCGAGCTTTGCATTGCCCATCAGATCATAGACCGTGATGATGGCGACGATGGCGGACGCCTTGACCATCAGGATCAGTTCGTTGCCGTAGGGCCGCAAGGCGACGATCAAGGCCTGCGGCAGGATGATCTTGCGCAACGTCTGCAATTTGTGCAGGCCAAGCGAGGCCGCGCCTTCCCATTGTCCTCGTGGCACGCTCTCTATGGCGCCGCGCAGGATCTCGGCCTGGTAGGCGGCCGTGTTGAGCGCAAAGGCAAAGACACCGCAGTTGAACGCGTCCTTGAAAAAATCCCAGAGGCCAACCGACTGGAGTTCGATGCGGAACGAGCCCAATCCGTAGTAGACCAGATAGGTCTGGACCAGCAGTGGCGTGCCGCGGAAGAAATAGACGTAGCAATAGGCGAGGCCGGACAGGATCCGGTTGCTGGACATACGTCCATAGGCAACAGGCACCGACAGCATCGCGCCGAGCACCATCGATATGGAAACCAGCGAGAGCGTTACCCCAAGCCCGCGCAAATAGGCCGGCGCATATTTGGCGAAGAACTCGGCGTTCCAGGCAAAATAGAGATAGCTGACGATGCCGAGGCCGAACAAAATCCACAGGCAGACCAGCGCATAACCGACGATACGCCTGCGCGGCCAGCCGCGCGCCCGTGGCGGGGGCCGTTCGACCATGGTGGCTGTGGCGCTCATCGCTGGGCCTCCCGCCGGCCAAGCGAGCGCAGAATTGCGCTGGTGGCGAAGGACGACATGACGGCCAGGCCAAGAAAGACCAGGGAGGCAACGCCGAAGAACAGAAAAGCGTGCTTGGTGACGCGGGCGGCGATGCTGGCATTGCGCAGCGTCTCGGCCAGGCCGACGACCGATACCAGAGACGTGTCCTTGAGCAGGCTGAGCCAGCAGTTCTCCAGGCCGGGAAACGCGATGCGCAGCAGTTGCGGCACGATCACCTTGCGCATGGTCAGCCAGTTCGAAAGACCGATGGCATAGCCACCCTCATACTGGCCTTTGGGAATGGCGCGGAAAGCGGAAAGGAAAACCTCGCTGGCATAGGACGAGAAGATCAGCGCAAGCACGATCATGCCGGCAACGAAGCTGTTGACGTCGATGGTGGCGTCCGGCCGGAAATACCTGACGAGATGCTGCAGCAGGATCGGCATGCCGAAGAAGAACAGGAAAAGCGTCACCAACTCCGGCAGGCCGCGAAAGACCGTGGTGTAGATGTTGGCGGCAAGGCGCAGCGAAGGTTCTTCGGACTGCTTGGCGAGTGCAATGAAAAAGCCGATCGCCAATCCGATGGGCAGGGTGGCAAGCGCAAGCGCAACGGTGATCAGTGCGCCATAGGCAATATCGTCAAGCCAGCCTTCGGGTCCCCAACTGAGAAGTGTCCATATGCTCTGGGCTGGCATTGACCGGTCTTATCTCCACGTGTTCCCGAGACGAATAAAAAGACGGCGGGGAAATTCCCCGCCGTCTTGACCCTGGTTTATCAGGACTCGGCGCCGTAGACGTCGAATTTGAAGTACTTGTCGTTGATTTCCTTGTATTTTCCATTGGCGCGGATGGCGTCGATCGCCGAATTGAGCTTGTTGACCAGGTCGGTCTCGCCCTTGCGCACGGCAATGCCGGCGCCAGGCCCAAAGATCTCGACCGGTTGCGGCGAAGGCTGGCCGAGAATCTTGCAGCAGGCGCCATCAGGCGAATCCAGAAACTGCTGCAGCACGACGATATCGTCCTCGATGGCATCGAGGCGACCATTGGCGAGATCTGCCTGCTCCTCGGGGCTGCTCGGATAGCCCTTGACGGTGCTGTCGGTGTAGGTCTTCGAGGCATAGTTGAAATGCGTGGTGGTGGTGGCGACGCCGATGGTCTTGCCGGCGAGATCTTCCTTGGTCACGCCCTTCAGCGTGCTGTCCTTGGGCACGGCGATCGCCGACGGCGTGTTGTAGTATTTGTTCGAGAAGTCGACCTTCTCCTTGCGCTCCGGCGTGATCGACATGGAGGCGACGATGGCGTCGAATTTGCCGGCCTGGAGGGCGGGAATGATGCCGTCCCAGTCCTGGGCGACGAAGGTGCACTTGACCTTCATCTCATCACAAAGCGCCTTGGCAATGTCGATGTCGAAGCCCACGAGTTGGCCGTCTGACGTCAAATTGTTGAATGGCGGGTAGGCGCCTTCGGTGCCGATCTTCAGGGTCTTTTCCTGGGCTTGGGCTACGCCGAGCGTCAGCAGCGCGGCCGATGCGGCAAGCGCGATACGCAGTGAAATACGCATGATGGTCCTCTCTTTATGATCCCGGCCGTCGTTCCGAACGGCTCTATGGGGCGGTGCTTTTGACCGCCCGCTGGCGCGATACTCCCACTCTTTCCAAGAAAAAAGCAACTGCAAAACCACAAAAATGGGCAAGGCTATTCTGCCGCTGCGTCAACGCTCAAGCAACGAGCCCCGTGGTGCGCTCGATGAAGTCGGCTATCGACTTTGCATCGTCGAGGTCGAACACCGGCAGGTGCTCGCCTTCAACCGCAAAATCGGCGGCGACGGCGACGATGTTGGGATCACCCGCCGAAAGCGGCGTGCGGTCCTTCGCTTCCAGCCGGCGGGTTTCGACCTTGCTGTGGGTTTCGCGCTTGTAGCCTTCGACCAGCACCAGATCGCAAGGCGCAAGCCGCGACAGAATAGCCTCCAGCGTCGGCTCATCCTCACCGCGCAACTCATGCATCAAAGCCCAGCGGTTTCCGGACACGATCGCCACTTCGGTGGCGCCGGCCTGCCGATGGCGGAAGCTGTCGGCGCCCGGCTTGTCGATGTCGAAGTCATGATGGGCGTGTTTCACCGTCGACACTTTCCAGCCGCGCCAGACAAGTTCGGTGACCAGTTTTTCGGTCAATGTCGTCTTGCCGGAGTTTTTCCAGCCGGTGATGCCGAAGACGCGTCTGTTCATGGTTTCATGCTCTGCAACAGACGCTTGGCCCGGACAAGGTCGTCAGGCTCGTTGATGTTGAAGAAAGGATCAATCGGGTGGCCTGCCGATTGCAGAATCGGGAATTCGACATCGACAAAACCGTTCCGGTCGATGAAAGCCGACACCCGCCTGTTGTCCTCGTCGACCAGAAAGTGCCGCAAGGCGTCGCGGCAGTCCATCGGCCAGAGCGCGAAGGTCGGGTGCCGCTTGCCGGCCGAGCAAGCGACGGCAATCGCAGCGGGGCGTTGATCCTTGGCGGCAGCCAGCCGTTCGACGAGATCCGGCGGCAGGAAGGGCGTGTCGCCGGCAGCGGTGACAATCGCCTTGCAAGCCGTGTTGGCAACAGCCCAGTCCAGGCCAGTCAGGATTCCGGCAAGCGGCCCGGCAAAGCCGGTCACCGTGTCGGCAAGCACCGACAGGCCAAAGCGCGAGAACCGTGCCGGGTCGCCATTGGCGCTGAGCGCCAGGGGGGCGATCTGTGGGCTGAGGCGCGAGACGACCTGGTCAAGCACGCAGCCGCTGCCAAGCGGCAACAGGCTCTTGTCGCCGCCGCCCATCCGTCTTGATTGGCCACCGGCCAGAATGATCCCCGCAATGTCTCGCTTCATGCCATGAAGCCTGTACGCCAGCCGCCGGAAATCACAAGAACCTTCAAGTGACCTGGCTAGATTCCGTCGGGCACCATGGTCGGTCCCGTGCTTTCGGCAACGATCTTTCGCCGGCCGACGATCCGCTCGCGGTAGAGCGCGTAGAGGCCGGAGCCGATGATGATCGTGGCGCCGACGATCATCGGCAGATCGGGAATATCGGCGAAGATGAATAGGCCAAGCAGGATCGACCAGATCAGGGCCGTGTAGCGGAACGGCGCGATGAAGGAGATGTCGCCCGCCCGCATCGCCATGATGATGAACTGGTAGCCGATCAGCACCAGCACCGCAGCCAATGCCAGCAGAGCCGTGCCATTACCCGTCATCGGTGTCCAGCCGCCCATCGGCGACAACAGCGCCGCACCGACAATTGTCATGGCCAGCGCGGTGGCGGTCGACACCAGCAATGTCGGAATGGCCTTGGGGATCCGCTTGGTGGCAAGATCGCGCACCGCACAACAGGCGACGCTGGCCAGCGCCGACAGCGAGTAGATGCTGAACCCTTCGAAACCAGGCCGCACGATGATCAGCACGCCGGCAAATCCGATGGCGATGGCCAGCCAGCGTCGCCATCCGACAGTCTCGCCGAAGACAAGTGCCGCCCCCATCGTCACCGCCAGCGGCAGCGCCTGCAGCACCGCCGAAACATTGGCGATCGGCAGATGGGCGAGGGCGACGAGAAAACTCACCGTGGCGCCGGCCTCGCCGAACACGCGCAAGGCCACCAAAGGCTGCAGCATCGAGCCTGGACGGGCGAGCGCGCCGCGCTGCCAGGCGAGCAAGCCGACGAAAAGCGAAGCGAAAGCGCCACGGATCAACATGACCTGCGCCATGTTCATCGACTGCGACGAGTATTTGGTGATGGCGTCGTTGAGGCAGAAGCCGGCCATCGCCACCACCATGAACAACGCGCCGCGAAGATTTGGAGACAGGGGCAAGACGACTACCGGTTCCGCTTCGCAGCAAGCCTGTAACAGCCGGAGATGAAACAGCAACAGCAAAGGGCTGGGCCACAGGGTTGTTTGTGGCCCAGAGACTCCCTGCAATGGCGGCAGAGCTTACTTCTTCGGCGTCAGCACCTCGGTGCCATTGCCTTCCTTGCCGGCGATCGTCCACAGGCCATGCAGCGAGCCGTCGTCCATCACCTTGTAGACGACAAGGCCGATATCCTTGTCCATGACATAGCCGGCGGAGAAGGCGTCATCGTTGCGCATGCAGATGCCATCGGAAGATGAGCCGCCCGTCTCCCAGTGGATCGTGCAGGTCGTTCCGCTGGTCAGCGCGATGGTTGCCTCGCCGCCATAGGGTGATCCATCGAAGTTGGTGCCGGCGACGGTATAGGTGCCGCCGATCGACTGGGCTGCCGCGGGCACGGCCGCGAGACCAAGCAATGCAAGAGAAAGAACGAGTTTGTGCACGATGTATATTCCCCCCGAGTTGGATGAAAACCGTCCCAGAGCGAACGCTAGGCCGGAACGGGCGCACGGTAAATCAGGTGACCATCGCGGATACAGATTAGTTCGCCGTGTGGCCGAAAATGCTCATAGAGCCCCGAACCCTCACGGCCCCTTGAGACTGCCGGCGATGGCACCCACCAGCGGGTCGTATTTCGACTTCAGGGCCGGCGGGTAGTCGACCCACACCGTGCGGATGACACCATCTTTGCCGAACAGGCGCCGCTCGTAAAAGATCTTTCCATCCTTCAAGCCCGACAGCACCGCCCAGTCCTTTGCGGCCTTGCCGTAGGTGACCTTGTAGCCCGGTTCCTGGCTTGCCTTCTCCGCTGCGACAAAGCCTTTCGGCGTGTCGTCGTCGACGTTGAGGATGCCCGAGCAGATCAGGCTGGCACCATCGGCGCTTAGCCACACCTGTCCGTCGCCATTGTCCGGTTCAGGCTGGCGATCGGTGAAGACATCGTCGGGAAAGGTGCAGACGGTGCCGAAGCGCTCGTTCACATAGGTGAACGGCGCGGCAATTGCGGTGCTCGCCGCGAGCGCAGCGAAAAACGTCCCGATTGAAAAGAACCGCCGCATGTCTTGCCCCCAAGTCGATGACCGCACGGCAATTCTTGGGCAGATCGGCGGCAAGGTCAGCCGCCAGTGACGCTCATATGGCGCGATACCGATGGGCGGCTGGTGCGGCGGTCGATGATGAAGTCATGGCCTTTCGGCTTGCGGCCGATCGCTTCGTCTATTGCCGCGGCGACCAGCTCGTTGCCTTCGGAGGCTCGCAAGGGCGCGCGCAGGTCGGCGGCGTCCTCCTGGCCGAGGCACATGTAGAGCGTGCCGGTGCAGGTCAGCCGGACGCGGTTGCAGCTTTCGCAGAAATTATGCGTCATCGGCGTGATGAAACCGAGGCGCCCGCCGGTCTCGGCGACATGGACGTAACGGGCGGGGCCGCCGGTCTTGAAGGGAATGTCGGTCAGCGTGAACTGGCGTTCCAGCGACGCGCGCAGCAGCGACAGTGGCAGGTACTGGTCCGTGCGGTCGCCCTCGATCTCGCCCATCGGCATGGTTTCGATGACCGTCAGGTCCATGTGGCGGCCATGCGCCCAGCGCATCATTTCAGGCAGCTCGGCGTCGTTGAAATCCTTCAGCGCCACCGCGTTGAGCTTGACCTTCAGCCCGGCCGCCTGGGCGGCATCGATGCCTTGCATGACCTTGTCGAGATGGCCCCAGCGCGTGATCTTGTGGAACTTGTCGGCATCGAGCGTATCGAGTGAGACGTTGATGCGCTTGACGCCGCGATCGGCGAGTTCGGCGGCAAAGCGCGACAGCTGCGAGCCGTTGGTGGTCAGCGTCAGTTCTTCCAGCGCGCCGCTGTCGAGATGCCGCGACAGCTGGCGCACCAGATGCATGATGTTCTTGCGAACCAGCGGCTCACCGCCGGTCAGCCGCAGCTTCCTGACACCCTTTTCGATGAAGACCGTGCAGAGTCGGTCGAGTTCTTCCAGCGACAGCAGGTCTTTCTTCGGCAGAAAGGCCATGTCCTCGGCCATGCAATAGGTGCAACGGAAATCGCAGCGGTCGGTGACCGACACTCTGAGGTAGCTGATCGTGCGGCCGAAAGGATCGATCATGTCCATGCTTCAAGCGCTTCCCGTGGCCGTGAACGGCGTCGTTGTATACCGCTATGTGATACGATACGGCCTGCCATTCAAGATAGCGCCTCTCGATCTTTGGTAACATTCCTGCGCCGACATCGCATGTCGGTCGGCTCAAAGAGCCTTTTCCCGTTTGGCGAAGCGGCGTAGGGAAGGGTGGACGACACGGGATCGAACATCATGACCGCACCGAAAGAACTCCGGGTCTCGAAGGACCGTAAACTGCTGTCCGTCACCTTTCCCGATCATCAGCCGTTCGAACTGCCGGCTGAGTTGTTGCGGGTCGCCTCGCCATCGGCCGAAGTGCAAGGCCATTCGCCCGAACAGCGGGTGACGGTTCCCGGCAAGCGCAATGTGGCGATCCTGAAGATCGAGCCAGTCGGCAACTATGCTGTCCGCATCACCTTCGACGATTTCCACGACACCGGTATCTTCACCTGGAATTACCTGCACACGCTCGGCCATGAGAAGGATGCACGCTGGGACGCCTATCTGGCCGAGCTTGCGGAAAAGGGCTTGAGCCGGGACCGCTAGGGTAAGGAGATAGAGCATGATGTCGTCCGAAAACCGCTCACACTTTTCGGCATCATGCTCCCGACGCCGTCGTCAAAGCGTCATCGATGTGGAGTAGCGCCGGCAAGGTTCGGAGACGAAAACATGTCCGTCATCACCACGGTCGAGCAGCTCGAGGCGCTCTATGGCGTTCCAGGCGAGGCTTCCCTGGTCAAGGAACTTGACCACGTCATTCCAGAGTATGCCGCCTTCATCGAAGCCTCACCCTTCGTCGCGCTGGCAACCAGTGGCCCTGAGGGGCTGGACTGTTCGCCGCGCGGCGATCTCGCCGGCTTCGTGCGCATCCAAGATCCGAAAACGCTGATGATGCCGGATCGTCGCGGCAACAACCGCGCCGATTCACTTCGAAACATCATCCGCGACCCGCGCGTCGGTCTGCTGTTCCTGGTGCCTGGCTCTGGCACGACGCTGCGCGTCAATGGCCGCGCTCTTATCACCAGGGATACAACGCTGTGCGCGTCATTCACGGTGGACGGCAAGGCGGCCCGTTCAGTGACCGTCGTCGATGTCGATTCGGTCTATTTCCAATGCGCCCGCGCCATTGTCCGTTCCGAACTCTGGAACCCGGCAAGGCACGTCGACCCGAAGTCGCTGCCGACGCCCGGACAGATCCTGGAAATCACCAGCCGCAAGAATATCGACGGCGAGACCTACGACAAGGAATGGCCGGAGCGGGCGAAGAAGACGATGTGGTAAGTCTGGGCTGAAGGGCCGTTACGCCTCCTTCAGCACCTCATAGATCTTGCGCATCTGCTCGCCGATCATGTCGCACTGTTCCGGCGTCGACTGGCTCATCGCCTTCTCGATCAGCGCCATATGCACTTTCAGCGCCTGCATCAGCAGCGCCTCGCCGGCCTCGGTGAGTGCAAGCCGCAAGATGCGCTTGTCCTTTTCATCGCCTTCGCGGCGCAGCAGCCCACGCGCCTCCAACTGCGGCAGCAGCATGGTGATGTTGGAGCGGCCGACGAGCAGCTTGCGGGCAAGGTCGTGCTGCGACATGCCGGGATGGCGGTAGAGGTTCATCAGAACGTCGAGCTGCGCCGGCTTCAGGTCGAGCGGCGCGAGCTTCACCGCCAGCGTGCGCTCCAGCACATGGCAGGCACGCGCCACCGCGACCCAGTTGCGAAAACGCGGGTTGTCCCAAGGTAGCTCTTGTTTATTGTTCATCTTTGAACTATTATGTTCATGCTTGAACGTATGGATGGATTCTCACTATGGCATCATTCGGGCTGAAGGTCATCCGGGGCGTGTTTGGTGCGGCCGAGTGTGTCGCGCCACGCCTGACCGGGCGCGCGGCGTTCGAATTGTTCTGCCGCACGCCGAGCGTCAAGGCGCTCAGCGATGGCGAACGCCGCGCCATCGACCGTGCTGCCGAGTTCATGACCGAGGCGCGTCATCACCGGCTGAAGACCGCGACCGGCTGCGTCATGGTGCACGAGTTCCGGCCGGAGCCGGGCAGGGCGGCCGCCGGCACGGTGCTGGTCGTCCATGGCTGGCGCTCGCGCACCGAATATATGCGCGCATTGATCGAAGGCTATCGCGCCGCCGGCTACAGGGTTGTTTCGCTTGACCTGCCAGGCCACGGCCAGTCGCAGGGCCGGCGGTTGAACATGGTCAATGCGGTGGATGCGGTGCGGGTTGCCGGCGAGTGGTTCGGTCCCTTCGTGGCGGCGGTCGGTCATTCCTTCGGCGGCGCCGTGGCCGCCAATGCCATCGCCGGCTCGGTCAAGAACATTCCGCCGCTGGCGGCCGGATGCCTGGTGCTGATTGCGGCGCCCAGTTCGCTGCCGGCAATCTTTGCCGACTTCAGCCGCATGCTCAATGTCGGCCCGCGCTCGCAAGCCGCCATGGCGGACCGGGTCGAACATCTTTCCGGCCGGCCGCTGCACGAATTCACCGGCGACCGCCAACTTGCCCACGCGCCGGTGCCGACCCTGGTCATCCACGCACCGGACGACCGCGAGGTCTCGGCCGATCATGCAAGGCGCTACGCCGGTGCCGGCGGCCATGTGCGGCTTTACTGGGCCGATGGGCTCGGCCACCGCCGTATCCTTGCGGACAAGGGTGTGGTCGAACGCGCGGTCGGCTTCGTGATGCATCGAGAGCCGTCGCTGCTGCATTGAGCGGCGGTCGACCTATTTCTTCTTCTCGCCTGGTTCGACCGGCAGTCCGGCCGCCTTCCAGGCGGTGTAACCGCCAAGGATGTGCTTGACCGGCGAAAGCCCCATGTCCTGCGCCGTCTTGGTGGCCAGGGCCGAGCGCCAGCCGCCGGCGCAGAAGAAGACGAAGCTCTTTCCCGAGGCGAAGAATGGCTTGTGGTAAGGGCTTTCAGGATCGATCCAGAATTCCAGCATGCCGCGGGTGACATGTTTGGCGCCGGGAATCCTGCCGTCGCGTTCGACCTCGCGAGGGTCGCGCAGATCGACGAAGATGGTGTCTTCATCGTCGAGCAGCCCGGCTGCTTCCTCCGGCGAAACCACCTCGATCTCGGCGTTGGCCTCGTCCAGCAGTTCGCGATAACCCTTTTTCACGCTCTCGTCCCTCCCGACCTTGTTGGCCCCAGTGTTGCTGGCAAGTCCGGATTTCGAGCACACCGGCCGGCGTTTGTCACGCCGCGTTGATACCGGCCATTGTCTTCCAGGCAGCCAAGGCCCCGGCCACGGTTGCCAGCAGGGCAACGTGCGATGCACCGTCGCGCGCCTGGATCGACATGCCGTGCTGAACCGTGGCGAAGAAGGTCGCGGCGGCGGCGCAGTCGAAATCCGCCGGCAGTTCGCCTTCGGCGACGCCGCGCTCTAGACGCTTCCGCAGGGCGCTGTGGTTTTCGGCGCGGCGGCGACGCAGATCGTCGCAGATGGCGCCGCGGCTTGAGTCCTGATGCAGCGCGCCGAGCGCGATCAGGCAACCCTGCGGGCGATCGGTCTGCGCATAGGCTTTCGCCGTCAGGCACAGAAATTGTTCGATCGCCAGCCGCGCGGTCGGTGCTTCCTCAAGCGCCAGCCAGATGTCGGCCCCCTCGGTGCGCGAATAAAGCTCCGTCGCCTCGAGGAACAGCGCCTCCTTGCTGCCGAAGGCGGCATAGAGGCTGGGCGAGTTGATGCCCATGGCGGCGGTCAACTCGCTCATCGATGCGCCTTCGTAGCCACGGGCCCAAAAGACCTCCATCGCGCAGCGCAGCGCCGAGGTTCGATCGAAGGTGCGGGGGCGGCCTCGTTCCGACATGATGCTCTTTTCTGTGTTGATCGATACATAATTCAGTTGACGCCGGCGGGCAAGGCTGAGAGATATATATGTATCGATCATTACAAAAAGGAGAAATCGATGTCATCCAACCAACTGGGCGGCAAGGCCGCGCTCGTCACCGGCGGCAGTCGCGGCATCGGTGCTGCGATCGCGCGACGGCTCGCGGCCGACGGCGCCAGCGTCGCGCTGACTTATGTGCATGGCGAGGAGCAGGCCCGCTCTGTTGTCGCCGAGATAGAGGCCAAGGGTGGCCGCGCCATCGCGATCAAGGCCGACAACCGTGATGCCGTGGCCATAGACAAGGCCGTGGATGACGCCGTGACGGCGTTCGGCCAGCTCGACATCCTGGTCAACAGCGCCGGCATCTGGCGTGCCGCGCCGATCGATACGCTGTCGCTCGCCGATTTCGATGAAACCATGGAGGTTAATCTCAGAGCCCCGTTCATCGCCTCGAAGGCGGCGGCCGCGCATATGGGCGAGGGCGGCAGGATCATCTCGATCGGCAGCAATCTTGCCGAGCGGGTCACCGACACCAGTCTTGGCGCCTATTCAACCAGCAAGGCGGCGCTGGTCGGCCTGACCAAGGCGCTGGCGCGCGACCTCGGTCCACGCGGCATCACCGCCAATGTCGTTCATCCCGGCTCGACCGACACCGACATGAACCCGGCTAACGGCCCGCATGCCGAACACCAGCGCCAGAAGATGGCGACACCGCGCTTCGGCAAGGCCGAGGACATCGCCGGCATGGTCGCCTGGCTGGCAGGCCCGGAGGGCCGTTTCGTCACCGGCGCCGCGCTGACCATCGATGGCGGCGCCAACGCCTGATTGCAAGGCATTTCGCGGCTGGAGCGCAAACACCCGCTCCAGCCGTCACGATGTTGTGAAACCGTTCTGCAACAGGCGTTCCAAAATTTATGAAAGCTTAACGAAATCGGTATGAATCAGTATAGTCGCGCCTTACATCCGCCATGCGGTGAGCGGGACGATCTAGCGTGCGGAACGGGAACCGGTTGCGGCCGGAGCGGGTGATCCATGAAATTCCTCGGAAACAAAGCAACCGTGGTGCCGCTGATGGCGATCACGGCAACCCTCGCTTTCGGTGTGCCTCAGGCAGGCGCGCAGGGGCTCTTCGACATGCTTTTCGGCGGTGGCGTCAAGCGCGCGCCGCAAGGCGAGTTTCCGCCCCCGCCACCGAAACACAAGCCGAAGGCGCCGGCCAGCGGCGGCGGTGGCGGTGTGAGAATCAGCAGCCCGTCCTACTACACCTATAAGGCCGACCGGCTGGTTCGCGTCGACTTCTCGGCGTTGGCCGCGACACCAGAGCCGGCGGCACCGCAGGACGCGGCTTTCGTTCCGTCGGCCACGGGCGCCGCGTTTCGTGATGCGGTTGCCAGCTTGGGCGACTACGAACTCTTCGCCGAGCCCGACATCGCCAAGGCGCTGATCGCCTATTACTCGGCCAATCCGGATTTCATCTGGGTGACCGGAACCAGCCTCAACAGCCGTGCGCAGGACGCGGTGCGCGTCCTTGGCGAGGCTTCAAGCTATGGCCTCACGCCCGCCGACTATACGGTCGAAGTGCCCGCCGCCGGTACATCGACGGCCGACGCCAACGCGCAACTGAAAGAGCTCGTCCGGTTCGAGATGGCGCTGTCGGCACGCGTGCTGCGCTATGCCCATGACGCCCAGAACGGCCGTGTCGAGCCCAACCGCATGACCGGCTACTATGATTTTCCGGCCAAGCCGCTCGACTTGCAAGGCGTGCTGAAGACACTGGCGCATACCCAGGAAGTGCGCACCTATCTCGAGTCGCGGCATCCGCAGAATGCGGAATACCAGGCGCTGCGCGTCGAACTGGAATCGCTGCAGGCCAGTGCGGAAAACGAGATCGTCGTCGACCCCAAGCTGCTGCTGAAGCCGGGCGAAATCAGCCCCGAACTGCCGAAGCTGCTGACCCTGATTGCGCGCAATCTCGATGACGAGATGGGCGGCGCCTATGGCGAGGTCCTGTCGAGGCTGGCCACCAGCGAAGTCTATGACCCGCAACTGGTTCCAGTCGTCAAGGCCGTGCAGCAGAAGGCAGGCATGAAGGGCGATGGCGTCATCGGGCCGCGCACCGTTGCGTCGCTGGCCGGAACATCCAAGGCCGACAAGCTGCTGAAGGTGGAAGTGGCGCTGGAAGAGCTGCGCTGGCTGCCCTCCGATCTCGGGAGCCCGCGTGTCTTCATCAACCAGCCGGCGTTCACCGCTAGCTACATCGACAATGGCGAGGAGAAGCTGAAGACGCGTGTCGTCATAGGCCGGACCACCAATCAGACCGCTTTCTTCTTCAAGGAGATCAAGCAGGTCGATTTCCATCCCTATTGGGGCGTGCCGCAGTCGATCATCGTCAACGAGATGCTGCCCAGACTGCGCAACGATCCGGGCTATCTCGACCGGGCCGGCTATGAGGTGACCGATTCGCGCGGCAAGCGCATTCCTTCGTCGGCGGTCAACTGGGGCGCCTATGGCGCCAACATTCCTTACAGCGTGCGCCAGCAGCCGAGCGAGGCGAACGCGCTGGGCGAGCTGAAGATCCTGTTCCCCAACAAGCACGCGATCTACATGCACGACACGCCGCAGAAATCATTCTTCCAGCGTGATATGCGCGCGCTCAGCCATGGCTGCGTGCGGCTGCAGGACCCGCGCGGCATGGCGGCCGCGGTGCTCGGCACCTCGGTGGACGACATCGCCGAGAAGCTGAAGCACGGCCACGCGACCGAGAATGTGACACGCACGATCCCGGTCTATGTCGCCTATTTTACCGCCTGGCCCGACATGTCCGGCAAGGTCGAATATTTCGGCGACATCTACGACCGCGACTCACGGCTCAAGCAGGCCCTGGACGCCACGGAAGCGGTACGTTCGCCTTCGAGCTGATTAAAGCGCTTCGCGTCGACGCGCTTTAAAGTCTTTGTTTTGGGCGTGTCGTTGTCCCAAAACCGCTGCGCACTTTTGGGCGACACGCACTAACGCTCCAACAGCGGCCGTTGAAAGCCGGCGTCTCGCCCGGCGATCAGCCAATAGATCAGCCCGGCGACAAGGCCGGCAGCGGCAATAATGCCGATGTCGGCCCAGCGTTCCGGATCCATGTCCTCCGGCGCGCTTGGCCAGATCAGGGCGAAGCCGCTGACCGCGGCAGCGGCGCCGAAGACCATGTGCAGCAGGAAGTTGCGCAACGAGAAGAACTCGGCGATCAGTGCGAAGATCAGCGTCTGCAGGGCGGTCACCACAATCGTCAGGAAATAGACGAACATGCCGAGCGGCGGCACCACCAGGACCGCGATCGGCGAAACGCCCATGACGTCGAAATAGTCGGGCGCGTTGGGCAAGGAACTGAGCGCGCCATAGATCGCCGCAACGGCGATCAGACCTGCCAGCACCGACACAAAGTAGCCGGCTAATATCATCAATATACGCATCAGTATGTGCTTCGCAGTCGCCATGCCATCCCCCAATGCGGCGTCTAGGCGACAGTCAGCCATCAAAGCGAGACTGACGCAAGGGGAGGTGCCCCTTGGCAAGTCGCGGGACACGAAGCGGGCTGGAGCGGCGCGTTTCATGGAAACGCAGAACCGCTGCAGCTCCTTGTTTGAGGCAATTCCGGACGGAACCGTCTTACACTTTTCCTGGACGTCCTTTAAACCCGTCGTCTGTGGGGACCCCTATTTTGGCTCGGCCGTCACGGGATCGTAGGTGATCTCGACCTTCGCCTTGTCCGACGTGTAGTAGGTGACGGTGTAGGCGCCACTATCCCAGTCGACCTCTTTCACATAGCGAAAGCCGTCGCGTCGCTCGACCTTGGCGATGATCTCCGACAATTTCTTGGCATTGGGCGGCGGCAACGGAGCATCGTCCGCGGCCAATGCCGGCCCACCGGCGAGAAGAACGGCGACGCTGGTCGCCAGCAGAAATCTGGACATGGCTTTCCCTCAATTTTCCTCGGACAGAAACTCGCTGGCGTGCCGGTTTGTTCCGCAGCTGAAATGCATGACCATCCAGTCCGCCGATTTGCAGTTAACCGGAAAAAAAGCCATGCGCCAAAAAACCACGATGCGCCACTTCACTATTCGTGGCCATAGGATGTTGGCGGGTCATTGGGTGCTATATGCACACGCGTCATGTCGTTGCCCCCTGACGATGTCCCCAACTGATGTGGAGCGCATCACGCTGAGCCCTTGCTTACCTGTTCGAGGGGCCGCCGCCCGCTTAACTTACGCGGCGCGTCGTTGAGCGGGGTGGAGACCTGAACGGGTTCGACGAGGGTCGACGGCGGTCACGATGCCGTGGTGGTGATCGCAGTAGACGCGATCCGACGAAGTTGGCCCAGCACAAAAACGGTAACCGCCGGGTACTGACCGGTCTTCGCTCACCGGGAAGCGGCACTGATAGAGGCCTAGCTGAATGAGGGGGACGTCTCTCGAAGCTGGTCTGATATTTTCACGCATGGTTTTTCAGGTTCCTGGTTCATGGCCATTGCCGGCTGACGGCCGCGGTGCGGCCGCGTCAGGGCGAGCTTCTCTCGTTTTGGAGGGCTGTGGATCAACATATGGTGTTGGTCGCAGCGTCAATGAAGCCCGACGCCCTGCTTTCGGAAGCCAATTGTTGCGACTTAAGGCCACACTTACCGCTGGGAGGGCGAGCTGCCGGAGCGAATACATTTTGTCAGCAGACAGTGTGGTCGCGTCCCAGGGCCTCTCTCCGAACCGCTGCGCCGGTGCTATGGTGTGCATGCATGATCAGACAGCAGGGATACGAGGCATGCCCGAAGTCACCCGCCGTACACTTCTTGCGTTCACCGCCGTGGCCTCGGTCATTGAACCGACGTTCGCCGAAGGGGAAGGTGCCTCACCCGAATTGCGGGCGCTGATCGGAGCCCATGAAGCCACCTATGTCGAGCTTCTCAGGGTTGTTCATCAAGCGGGCAGTAGCAGCCACGAACGCAAGAGGGCAGACCGGATTGAACAGGAAGCATTGCTGGCCATCTGCTTCTATCCTGCGATCAGCCGAGGCGACCGCCGGGCCAAGGCCGATTACCTGTTGACCGCTGAGGCTCGGGGTGAACTCGACCTGGAAGAGCACATGCAGGCCATCCTGCACTCGATCAAGCGCTGATCGCGGCGCGACCGGCGCATCTCCACAACCAGACATCGCCGACTTTACCACCATGGCGACAAGCTGGTCGGGCATTGCCGGTATCTCTACGTCGATGCTCTATAAATTTGTTTGGCCAAGGCAAACTGCGTGTGAGCAAATTCGGGGGGGCGCACGTTAATCCCCAAATCTGAATTAGAGCGGTATTTGAGGGAGATAACCTGATCAATGAGGCAGCGGTCACTGCGGCCGCAAATCGACTGCCGTACAGATTTTGGTGGGCGATGCAGGGATTGAACCTGCGACCCCACCCGTGTGAAGGGTGTGCTCTCCCGCTGAGCTAATCGCCCGCTCGTTGCCCGAAGGCCAAGCGAGCCGCGATATAAGGGAGGCAGGTGTGGGAAGTCAAGGCGGTGTCCGGCGTTCTGACACGGACCGGATTTGCGGCCGTTTCCGCCTGTCGCCGAGGCGACGCCGGTCGCTTTCCGGTCAGTTTCCGGCGGCGGCAATCAGCCTCTGCGCCAGATCGAGCGTCAGCGCGTCGAAATGTGAGATCACCGCCGAGGGCTCGAACTCCCGCACATGGCGGTCGGTGTAGCCGAAATCGACCGCCACCACCGGAATGCCCGCAGCCTTGGCGGTGTCGATGTCAGTTTGCGAATCGCCGACCATCAGGGCGCGATGCGGGTCGCCGCCGGCCAGCTTGATGGTCTCGATCAGATGGCGCGGGTCGGGTTTACGGAAGGCGAACGTGTCCTGTCCGGCAATTGCCGCGAAATGCGTCGTCAGGCCGAGCGCCTCGATCAGCGCCAGCGAGTTGGCTTCGTATTTGTTGGTGCAGATGGCCAGGAGATAGCCGGCCTCCTCGAAGCGCGCGATCGCCTCGACGACACCGGGGTAGGGGCGCGACTTGCCGGGGATGTTGATTGTGTAGTGGTCGAGGAAGAGTTTCAGCAGCCGGTCGTGTTCCGCGACATCGAGCGACCGCTGCTGGGCAGCATGCGCCCGCTCGATCATCACCCGGCCGCCGTGACCGACAAAGCGCCTGAAGCCGGCCTCGTCGACCGCCGCGAGCGCGCTGGCGGCAAGGCTGTGGTTCAGGCTGTCGAGCAGGTCCGGCGCTGTATCGATCAGCGTACCGTCGAGGTCGAACACGATGATCGGTCGGGTCATGGTCTGTCCTGCGCAGATTTGTATAAGGGGGAGGCGATAAAGGCTGCGACGCGTCAAGGCAAGCGGGCTAGGGCAAGCCGGCCTGGCAAAGCTCGCTCAGGCAGGTCCAAGAGCCGGACATTTCTCGGCGAGCTTCCAGACATGAAAAACCCGCCAAGGCGGCGGGTCGTTGGCGCAAATCAGCACCATGGGAAGATATGTAGCATAGCTGCCGCCACCGGATCAAGAAAAAATTCCTATCGGAGCTGTAGGGCATCGCTCTCTGTCCGCGTGTGCACAACATGCCACGCGCCAACGGCAGCAGGCCGCCGCCAAAGGCTTTGACCAGACCGGCAAAGATGCTAGGAGCCCAAAACGTCAGGTTTCGGGGCAGCAAACGGCATGGATGCAAGGCAATTGAAGGTCGAAGCCGCACGCGCGGCGCTCGCCCATGTCACGGACGGCATGCGGCTCGGCATCGGCACCGGCACCACGGCCGAAGAGTTCGTGCGGCTGCTTGCCGAAAAAGTCGCCACCGGCATGACCATCGTCGGCGTGCCGACCTCGGAGCGCACGGCGTTGCTCTGCCGTGAGCTCGGCGTGCCATTGTCGACGCTGGAGGAAACACCCGAGCTCGATCTCACCATCGACGGCGCCGACGAAGTCGACCCGGAGCTGACCCTGATCAAGGGCGGCGGCGGCGCGTTGCTGCGCGAGAAGATCGTCGCCGCGGCGTCCCAGCGCATGATCGTCATTGCCGACCGCTCGAAGATGGTCGAGACGCTCGGCCGTTTTCCCCTGCCGATCGAAGTCAACCAGTTCGGCCTGCGGGCAACCGAAATCGCGATTGCTGCCGCGGCTGAAAAGCTCGGTCTTTCCGGTCCGGTCATATTGAGGATGACGGGGGGCCAGGCTTTTGTTACAGACGGCGGCCATTTTATCCTCGATGCATCTTTTGGCCGCATTCCGGATACAAGAGCGCTTTCGAATGCTCTGCACGCCATTCCGGGCGTGGTCGAGCATGGTCTTTTCATCGGGCTGGCTTCAGCGGCCATCATCGCCGGCGGCGACGGTATCCAAACCGTCCATGCCGCCCGAAAACCAGGGAGTTCTACCGATCATGATGTTGCATAACCGGGTTCGCAGCCTTTGCGCCATTCTGGCGGCCTCGGCCGTTCTTGCCTTCTCTTCGCCGGCATTTTCGCAGGATGTCACGGAATCGCACCTGAAGGCCGCCCGCGCGGCGGTCGCGGCGATCCACGCGACCGACCCGTTCGACAACATCCTGCCGCAGGCGGCCGCCGCGCTCGAGTCGCAGCTTATCCAGAAGAACCCGGACATGCAGGAACTGATCGGCAAGACGATCGCCGAGAAGGCACTGGCGCTTGCCTCGCGCCGCGCCGACCTCGAGAAGGAAGCAGCACTCGCCTACGCAAAAGTGTTCTCCGAAAAGGAACTGACCGATATCGCCGCCTTCTACAATTCCGATTCGGGCAAGAAGCTGCTCGATAGCGGCCCAACGGTGACCCGCGACCTGGTCAAGGCAGCCGACATCTGGCAAAACGGCGTCGGCCGCGATCTCGCCCAGCAGGTTGGCGAAACGCTGGCCGCTGCCGCCAAAGCCAAGGCGCAGGCAGCACCAGCCGCGCCTGCTGACGGAGCCGCTCCGGCGGATGGCGCAGCACCCGCCGATGGTGCGGCGCCCGCGGACAACAACTGATCCTGCATTTCAAAACGGCCTAGAGCCTGTTCCACCCCGATGGAATCGGGATGGGGCTCTAGCTCTTTATTTGAGCATGATCTTTTCCGAAAACCGGATTCCACTTTTCGGGATCATGCTATAGCGGCCATCTGCAAAAGCCCGGCTTGTCCGGGCTTTTCTTTTGATGCCTGGCAGCCTACCTGTCTCTCACATTTCTGAAGCTTGAGGGAGCCGCGTCATGGCCGGTCACGACTACGATCTTTTCGTCATCGGCGGCGGCTCGGGCGGGGTGCGGGCGGCGCGCGTGGCGGCCGCGCTCGGCAAGCGTGTCGGCATCGCCGAGGAATACCGATATGGCGGCACCTGCGTCATCCGCGGCTGCGTGCCGAAAAAACTCTATGTCTATGCCTCGCAATTTCCCGAGCATTTCGCCGACGCCGCCGGCTATGGCTGGACGGTGCCGGAAGCCAGTTTCGACTGGGGGACGCTGGTTGCCAACAAGGATCGCGAGATCAGCCGGCTGGAGGCGATCTACAAGAGGAACGTCGAGGGCGCCGGCGGCGAGACCTTTCACTCGCGCGCCATGATCGTCGATCCGCATGTGGTGCATCTTCTAGGCGAAGATCGCACCGTCACCGCCGACCAGATCCTGATCGCCACCGGTGGTCGCCCGGCGCCGCATCCGGCGCTGCCCGGCCACGAGCATTGCATCTTTTCCAACGAGGCTTTCGACCTCAAGGAACTGCCCAAGGCGATCATGATCGAAGGCGGCGGCTACATCGCCGTTGAGTTCGCCAACATCTTCCACGGTCTCGGCGTCGACACCACGCTGGTCTATCGCGGCAAGGAGATACTCAGCCGGTTCGACATGGACCTGCGGCGCATGCTGCACGAGACGATGGAGAAGAAGGGGATAAAGATCCTCTGCCATTCCGTGTCCGAATCAGTGCGCAAGCGGCCGGACGGCCGGCTCGACGCACTTCTCAGCAGCGGCAAGGTGCTGACGGTCGACCAGGTGATGCTGGCCATCGGCCGCATTCCCAACACCGAGAATATGGGCCTGGAGGGCATCGGCCTGGAGATGACCAAGACCGGTGCGATCGCCGTCGACCAATACTCCCGCACCAACATCGAAAACATCTGGGCGATCGGCGACGTCACCAACCGCGTGCAGTTGACGCCGGTGGCGATCCACGAGGCGATGTGCTTCATCGAGACCGCCTTCAAGGGAAATCCGACCGCGCCAGACCATGAGACGATCGCCACCGCCGTGTTTTCACAGCCGGAGATCGGCACCGTCGGCCTGTCGGAGGATGATGCCGTAAAACGCTTCGCCGACATCGAAATCTACCGCGCGACATTCCGGCCGATGCGGCACACGCTGTCCGGGCGCGACGAGAAGATGCTGATGAAGCTGGTCGTCGATGGAGCGTCGAAGAAAGTGCTTGGCGCCCACATACTGGGGCCGGACGCCGGCGAGATGGCGCAGCTTCTCGCCATTCCGCTGAAAGCCGGCCTGAGCAAGGATGATTTCGACCGCACGATGGCGGTGCATCCGACAGCGGCGGAAGAACTGGTCACCATGTACAAGCCGACCTATCGCGTGAAGGACGGCGAGCGGGTGGATTGACGGCAAACGCCGGACTACAGAACTCCGCCGCGGCAAGGCCATTTGCCACGGCGGAGATAAGGAAGCTGCTACAGCAGCGTTCCGCGCAGGATCACCAGCGCCACCGAGAAATAGATCACCAACCCGGTGACATCGACCAGCGTGGCGACGAATGGGGCCGATGCGCTGGCTGGATCGAAGCCGATGCGTTTCAAGGCGAAAGGCAGCATCGACCCCGACAGCGAACCGAAGGTGACGATACCGACCAGTGCCGCACCGACCGTCGTGGCGATCAGCGGCCAGTGCGGGCCATAGTCGTAGAACCCCATATATTGCCAGAGCGCGACGCGGCAGATGCCGACCACGCCGAGCATTGCGCCGAGCACGAGGCCGGTCGGCAGCTCACGCAGCGCCACCCGCCACCAGTCGCCAAGACCGATCTCGCGCAGCGCCATCGCCCGGATGACGAGCGACGTCGCCTGCGAGCCGGAATTGCCGCCCGAGCTCATGATCAGCGGGATGAACAGCGTCAGCACGATCGCCTTCTCCAGCTCGCCCTCATAGCTTTGCATGGCGTTGGCCGTCAGCATCTCTGAGATGAACAGCGCGCACAGCCAGCCGCCGCGCTTCTTGATCATGGCGAGAAAGCTCATCTTCATGTACGGCTCGTCGAGGGCCTCCATGCCGCCGAAGCGGTGCACGTCCTCGGTCGTCTCCTCGATCATCGTGTCGATGATGTCGTCGATGGTGACGATGCCGAGGATCTTACCGTGGTCGACGACCGGGACGGCAAGCAGATCGTATTTGGAGATCGTCTGTGCCAGGGTTTCGCGATCGGTCAGCGGGCTGACCGTCACCGGGACGCGGTCCGGCGCCACCGTCATGATCGAGTCATCAGGATCACCGGTGATCAACCGACGCAGGCCGGTCGAGCGCACAAGCAGGTGCGTTTCCGGATCGACGAGATAGATCGCGTAGACGGTTTCGCGCGTCCGCTCGACCTTGCGGATGTAGTCGAGCGTGCGGCCCACGGTCCAGTCCGAGGGCACGCTGACGAACTCTGTCGTCATGATCGAAGCGGCACTGCCTTCGGGATAGCCGAGAATGGAAAGCAGTGTTGCGCGCAGCGGCGGCGCAAGCCCGCCGAGCAGCTCGGAACGGGCCGGCTCGTCGAGCTCGCGCAGGATGTCGGCGGCGCGGTCGACCGACATGGCGGTGAGCAGCTTGCCCGCCTTGGCGCGCGGCAGCGCCTCCATGAGTTCGGACGCGCCGTCAAGTTCAGGCTGATCGAAGATCTCGACCAGCCGCTCGAACGTCACTTCACAAAGCAGTTCCGTCGCGCTTTCGCGCGGCTCCCTGTTCAGGGCCTCGACAATGTCGGCGACGTGATCGTTGGCTAGGATACGGGCGATCGCGACGGCTTCGTCGCTCGCGACGGCGGTAAATTCGTTCATGGTTCACTCCTTGCCATCCGGCAGGACATGAACCATGAGAGGTCACGTCTAGGCGGACGGCTGTTGCGTTCGACTGTGACTGTCGCCAGGCATGGCGCGGTGACCTTTCCGCTTGCGGGTTCGTAGTTTGACTGTCTGCAAGCGGGCGCAAGATAGGAGCGCGCCTTGCCGTGTCAATCGCGGGGAGGGAGGAAAATGCCGGCGAGTGGCACAGATCGCGCGACTGTGATCGCAGGCCGCCGCATGACACGGCCGGCTCGGGTCGAAGCGTCTTATTTCTGCTTTAGCCGACGCGAGAAACGCAGCCACTTGTCCTCGACCGGCCTTGGCTGCGCGAGAATGGTGGTGAGCTCGACAGGCAGGGTCGGAACCAGCGGCTTCTTGGTGGCGACGCCGTCGGCGATAGCGACGATGCTGTGATAGAATTCGCTGCCGGTCATCGATCGCGGCGCCACCGCCTCGTGCATGACGCTGATCACCGTGACATCGGGGCAGTTGTCCTTGATGGCCTGGTGGAAAGCAATTTTACCATCGGGGTCGAGCGCGCCGGTTGCCTCGTCGAGGAACAGCAGTCCCGGCTGCTGCAACACGATACGGGCCACCACCAGCTTCTGTTTCTGGCCGCCCGACAGGACCTGATCCCAGCTTTTGCCTTCGCGGTTTTCGTCGGCCATGTGCTCGATAAAGTCGCCCAGGCCGGCCTTGTGCAGCGCGGACGCGACCTGCGCGTCGCCATGGTCGTGCTCGGAGCCGGGCAGGCAGACCAGCTGTTTCAGCGACACCGGCTGCAGCTTGACCTCCTGGGCGGCATAGAAACTCTTGACGCCTTCGGGGAAAACAATGGTGCCGCGGCCATAGGGCCACAGGCCGTTGATCGCCTTGATCAGCGAAGTCTTGCCGCAACCGGACTCGCCTTTCAGGAAGGTCCATTCGCCGCGCCGGAAACGCAAATTGGCGGCACTGAGGAACGGCGTGGCATCCTCGCCCTGATGCGCCAGTTCGAGCTTCTGGATGGTCAGACCGAAAACCGGGTTCTGGTTGGTATAGTGGAAGTCGGAGCAGCCGGTCTGGCTGTAGAATTCCTGCGGATGCTGGACATTCTCGATCGCGTTGGCCAGCTCGGTGACACGCTGGCTGTTGGCACGCAGCGTGGCGATGGCGGGCATGACGTGGATGAACCACGAACACTGGCCGATCAGAGAATTGACCAGTTCGGAGCCGGTTATGTAGCCCTTGAGATCGAGGCCGTTGTGGATGAACGGCACCAGGCCTGGTCCGTAGGCGACAATGCGGGCGCCGATGAAATTGTAGATCAGCTCGAACGACATGTAGACGGTGTTGACGATGTTCAGCCGCGTCCAGGTGCCGTCGATGTCGACATAGAGCCGGCCGTGCATGGTCTTCTGGACGCCTTCCCCCTGAGACGCCGCGACATGGAAGCTGCGGCGCAGAAACGTGGTCAGTTCGCCGCGATAGCTGCCTTCGGCCTGCTGCATCCTGACGTTGAGGCGCTCGAGCAGGCTGCCGAGCTTGACCGCGATCCACGTGTTCAGCGGCACGTAGGTGGCGACGGCCAGGAAGGCGAGGACAGCGCTGCCATAGCTGCCGAGGAACTCCAGCCCCTTCACCTCGACGGAGTTTTCGAGCAGCTTCTGGCCGACGAAATAGAGCGAAGTGGCGACGGCCAGCACGCCCATGGCGAGCCCGATGGCGCCGCCGGTCATGTCCTTGATGGATTCCTGGATGCGCTGGTCGATGTTGTCGGGGGCCGGCGCGCCGCTGCCGGTCGACGTATGCTGGGCATGGAAATGCGTATGGTTGCCATCCAGCAACGCTTCGTTGAAGCGGCTGTCCAGCCAGCCGCGCCATTTGCGGTGCAATGTCGCCGAGACAAGGTTGCGGATGCCGGTGAAGCCGGCGTCCTTGAGCACGACCAGCAGCACGAGGATGCCGGCATTGACCAATAGCGAGCGAAGCGGCGTGGTGTTGGCGGCGTCATGGAAGAAGGCGATCGAGTTGACCAGTTCGCCGGAGGCCTCGGCGAACCAGACACCGGCCTTGCTGGAAAGCGCCGTGAGCAGCGCGATCACCAGCGTCAGTGTCCAGGCTTCCTTCCAGCGGTCCGAGACCCAGTAAGCCCGCATCAGGCCCCAGAAGCTGCGCATCGACGATACCGGCGTCTGATGCGATCGCCCTGCGGCATCGCGAGGTGTTTTTTCCGGTACTGACTCTTGCGATGGTCTACCGACCCGAATCACGATCCCGCCCAAACCTTTTTTCTTTTGTTACGGATGGTAACACCAATTGATCATTTTCCATTAATTTTTGAAGCTGGCCGAACGGATTACACCCAACGGCCGTTGCCAAGAGGCAACAGATGACACGCTGAAATAGGGCGGCAACAGCCGGCAAAAATCAGGATATCGTTATTGATTTCAAGCGCTTGACCTGCGGTGGCATGCCGTCAAAGAAGCTTCCCTAAGGGAAGGTTTTCACACGGTTTCGTGTACTCGAAATCGTACGGACCGCGCGATTTTCTCAAAGCGGGCTGGCCCGCACATCGGAAAATTTGCCGTTCGTGACCTCGCCGGGTTTGCCGCTATCGTCATTGCCGGAGGCAGGAAGTGACCGGAAAATCGTCTGAGCGGCGCGTTTCGTCTTGTCGGGTCAGCTCAGGAACTGCGTTTGACAATTCATCCGTTCGGGATTGAACCTTGCCAGCATTGTCGACACCCATGCATGTCCGGTTCTCCAACAAGGAAGTTCCCAATGCTTGCACGCGCGGCCGCAGTCCTGTCCCTCATCGCCTGGCTGCCCCTCTTTGTCTCGGTACCTTTGGCCCATTCCGCCGAGCAGAGCATCCCGGCTAGCGCCGAAGGCCAGATCGAGTTCAACACGCCGTCCGGCAACATCGGCTGCATCTACACGGCAAAAGGTGGCACCAGCACCTATGAGCCGCAGGACGGCGGCCCGGAATTGAGTTGCTCGCGCGTCGAACCGAGCTACGTCACCATCATCCTCGGCCCGAAGGGGCCGGCGACACTGATCAAGAACCCAGGCGAGCAAGGCTGCTGCAGCGATGTCGACAAGCTTGGCTACGGGAACAGCTGGAGCGCAGGGCCGTTCTCGTGCCAGTCGTCAACCAAGGGACTGACCTGCACGGCCACAAACGGCCATGGATTTTTTATCAGCAAGGCCAAGGTGACGGTGAAGTAACGCTTGCTGTTGTCGCGGAGAGGGTGCCGGCCTCAGCCGACCTTTTCCAATTCGCCGCGCGCCTTGGCAGCCGCCACCTGGCGAATGGCATCGGCCAGTGTATCGGCATCCTGCGCGCCCATGACCGCGTATTTACCTTCGAGCAGGAAGCACGGCACGCCTGTTATGCCCATGCGCGACGCGGTGGCGATCTCGGTGCGAACCGCCTCGACATCGGCGTCGGTCGGCAAAAGCGTGGCGGCCACGGATGCGTCCATGCCGGCCTCGCGCGCGGCTTCAACCAGCACGGCATGGTCGCCGATGTTGGCGCCTTCCTCGAAATTCAGCTGGAACAGGCGGCGCACAAGCCTGTTCTGCACGGCTTCGCCGGCAGCACCAGCCCAGCGGATCAGGCGATGCGCATCGAGCGTGTTCGGCGCCACCTTGATGGCGTCGAAGGCGAAGGGGATGCCTTCGGCTTCGCCCAACGGCTCGATGCGGGCATGAATCTCGCGGATGCGCTCGTCGCTGCCGAACTTGGCCAGCATGTAGTCGTGGCGATCCTTGCCTTGCGGCGGAATGGTCGGATCGAGCTGGAATGGCCGCCAACGGACATGCACCTCGGTCCCTTCGACAGCGGCGATCGCTCTGTCGAGCCGCTTCTGACCGATGAAGCACCATGGGCAGACCACATCGGACACCACATCGACGGTGATGGCGTTCAGCTCGCTCATCTCGATCTCCTGACTCTTCAGTTCGGCTTGCGCCACCAGGTCGGCAGTTGATACCCAAATATGGGCGTCTTTTGCGGATGTTCCAGATAGTTCCAGTAGGCAATCCATTGCTGCGTGTTGTGCTGCATCGGCACCATGTAGTTGCCGGAGATCAGCAGCCGGTCGAGAACGCGAACGGCGGCGACATAATCCTCCTTCGAGCGGGCGCGCAGCATCGCTTCGATTGCCGCATCCACCGCGGGATCGGCGACGCCGGCAAGATTGAACGAGCCTTCCGTCCTCGCCGCGGCCGAACTCCATCGCCCGGTCTGCTCGATGCCGGGCGACAGCGAATTGTTGAAGCCGCTCGATCCGACCAGGACCTCGAAATCGAAGCGCTGCTTGCGCGACTGGATCTGATCGCCGTCGAGGCTGCGAATGGTGACGTCGATGCCGATCTTCTCCAGCGTGCGCTGGTAGATGCCGGCAAGACGCTCCTCGTCCTGGGAGGCGGTCAGTATCTCGAAGCCGAAAGGTTTGCCGTCGGCATCGAGCATCGTCCCATCCTGCACGTGGTAGCCGACGCTCTTCAGCAAGTCGAAGGCTGCCTTCAGTATCCGGCGGTCCTGGCCGGATCCGTCAGTCACCGGTGGCCGGTACGTGCCGTCCATGACATCGGCCGGCACGCGGCCGGGGTAGGGCGCCAGAAGTGCTTTCTCCCTGTCGTCGGCCGGATGACCGATCGCGGAAAGCTCGGAATTCTGCCAGTAACTCATCGTGCGGGTGTATTTGCCGCCAAACAGGTTCTTGTTGGCCCATTCGAAGTCGTAGAGCATGCCGAGAGCGCGCCGCACGACCGGGTTGGCGAACTTCTGCAGCCTTGTGTTGAACAGGAAGCCGGTCACCACGGGCGGAATGCCGGTGTCGAAGGTTTCGGCGACCACGTCGCCCTTGTGGAAGGCCGGAAAATCGAGATCGCGCTCGCGCTTGACCGGATCGCTGTCGTCGTCGATGGCACAAAGGCCTTTCTTGAACGCTTCGAGCTTGGCGTTGGCGTTGAGGAAATACTCGATGGTGATCTGGTCGTAATTGTCGAAACCGCGCTTGGCGGGGACATCCTTGCCCCAGTAATCTGCGTTGCGCTTGAAGACGATGCGCTGGCCGGGCTGTACCTGCGCGATCGTATAGGGACCACTGCCGATCACCGGCTTAAGCGTCGTCTTGTCGAAGGTCTCCTTGTCGAAGGCGTGCTTCGGGATGATCGGGGTCAGCGCGATGATCAGCGGGAATTCGCGATCGGCCTTGTCGTTGAAGATGAAGCGCACGCTGTGGTCGCCGGTCTTTTCGAGCTTGGCGACCCTGGCCATGCGGTCGCTGTAGGGCGGGCGACCTTTCTCCGTATAGACGTCATAGCTGAACAGCACGTCCTCTGGCGTCACCGGCTGGCCGTCCGACCACTTGGCTTTCGGATTGAGGTGGAATTCGATGCTCTTGCGCTCGGGATCCATGTCGGCTGTTTCGGCCAGCAGCCCGTAGAGCGTGAAGGCCTCGTCGGCATTGCGCTGCATCAGCGGTTCGAAGACCAGATTGCCGAAGATGGTGTCCATCATACCGCGCGCCGTCGTGCGCAGGCTCTTGAGGATGAAAGGGTTGAGGTTGTCGAAACTGCCGACGACGCAATAAGTGATGTTGCCACCCTTCGGCGCGTCCGGATTGACGTAGTTGAAATGCGTGTAGTCGGACGGCAGCGCCGGTTCGCCCTGCATGGCGATCGCGTGCTTCGGCTCCGATGCGGCCGGCTGATGCGAAAGCGCGAGAAACGATATCGCGGTGATCAGCCAAACAAGAACGCGGCCCATGACCGTCTCCTTAACAGATCGGCTTGATGATTCGGTGCGCACCCTAGCATGAGGCAGCTGCGCGCCGGCCAACCGCGCGTTCAACAATTGCTGACATCGGGCTGGATTCGGCCTCGCTTGCAGTGTAACACGCCCTCCGAAGTCATTCTGTTGCCTCATTTCGGCAACAGGTAGCTGGACCACACGGCACGAAGAAGCCGGTCCCGGGATCATTTGAGAGGAAGTGCACGACATGACGAGCCTGAACAGCAACGCGTACCGCCTGTCGGTCATGGCCGCTGGCGTGATCGGCTTTCTGGGCGCAGGACTTCCCGCTGCTTCCGCACAGCAGCAACAGCAGATTCCGCAAGGCTGGTTCAAGGCCTGCACCAAGCAGGAAGACGTCGACATCTGCAACGTCCAGAACATCACCACCGCCGGCAACGGCCAGCTGGTCACGGGCGTCAGCCTGATCGAGCTCAAGGGCAAGGTGAACCGTAAGGTGTTCCAGGTGACGGTCCCGACCGGTCGTCTGGTGCCTCCCGGCATCGGCCTGCAGATCGACACCGGCAAGGCGCAGAAGCTCGATTATGTGATCTGCTTCCCGGATCGTTGCGTGGCCGAAGTGCCGCTGACCGATCAACTCGTTGCCGCGTTCAAGAAGGGCCAGGCGATCACGCTGACCTCCGTCAATTTCCAGAATCAGCCCAATCCGATCAAGATTGCCCTGCAGGGCTTCAGCGGCGCCTATGACGGCCCGGCGCTGCAGCAGTCGGATATCGAGGACCGGCAGAAGAAGCTTCAGGACTTCGTCGCCAAGAACAACCAGGATTTCGCCAAGAAGCTGAAGGAAGAGCAGGACAAGGCCAAGACCGCCAACTGATCGGCCGAATTCGCCGAGCCAACAAAAAAGCGGGGTCATGCCCCGCTTTTTTGTGCTCGTCTCTCAATAGGTTAGTGCCTGGACTGTCGTTTCGGCTGGTAGCCCCCGTCCGGCTTCTTGTCGAACATCTCCTTGATCTGCGGATGCCGGACCGGCTCACCCGACTGATCCTCGAGCAGATTCTGCTCGGAGACGTAGGCGATGTATTCGGTCTCCGAATTCTCAGCGAGCAGATGGTAGAAGGGCTGATCCTTGCGCGGCCGCACGTCGGCGGGGATAGCTTCGTACCATTCGTCGGTGTTGGCGAATTGCGGATCGACGTCGAAAATGATGCCCCGGAATGGAAACAGCCGGTGGCGAACCACCTGTCCGATTGCGAATTTGGCTGTTTTCATCGTACTCACCACTGAATTCCTTCGCTTTATTTGGCGCAGACTGCGCATCAATTCAATCCCGTAGCGTTTGACGGCGCCTCTAAGCCACGCAGGGCACGGTGCAAAGGTTTTGCTGCACGCGGCCATGTCGATGACCGTCGATGACGCTGAAACGTTCGGAAGTTCGCTGTCAGCGTGCGGGCCTTCGCAGGCCGCCGGCCAGCGCCGCGAAGCCGCTTCCGGGACGAAGCCCCTCACGCATGAAAAATGCGCGAAGCGGCGCGAAGCCACCGAGCACGCCGAGCCCGGCAACGCGAGCCATCTGCGCCGGCAGCATGTCTGAAAGCAGCGACATGTTGAGCAGGTTGACCGCGCTGCTGCGCGCCAGAATGTCAGGCCGACGCTTGAAATCGTAGGCCGCCAAGGCCTTGGCAGCGCCCGGATCGCTACGATTTTCGCTAGCGATTCCAATCAGATCGTCGACATCCCTGATACCGAGATTGAGACCTTGCGCGCCGATCGGCGGAAATACATGGGCGGCTTCCCCGACCAGCGCTATCCGGTCTCGCGCAAAACGCAGCGGCGTCACCGCCGAAAGCGGATAGATTTGCCGGCCCGGCTCCACCGTCACCCGGCCCAGCATCGACTGCATCTGCTGTTCGATCCGCATCGAAAGCGTCGCATCGTCCAGTGCGGCGAGTTCCGTCGCGGTCTCGGGCTTCACCACCCAGACCAGGCTCGAGCGATTGCCAGGCAGCGGAACCTGCGTGAACGGACCGGTCTCGGTGTGGAATTCCGTCGAGGTGAAGTCATGGTCGACGCTGTGGCCGAAATTGAGGACAAGAGCCGCCTGTGGGTAGGCGCGAGCCGAGGTCGAGATGCCGGCCGCCTGGCGCGCCGGCGACAAGCGTCCATCGGCCGCGACCGCCAATGATGCCTCCACCGCGCTACCGTCGGTGAGCACGGCACGCACGCGCCCGGCATCGAGATGCCAGCTTTCCACCATCGATCGTCGCCATTCGATGCCGGCATGCGCAGCGACAATGCTGACCAGTGCCGGATTGAGGACGCTGTTGGGCAGGTTCAGCCCGAACTGGTCCTCATCGATCTCGCTGGCGCGAAAGGTGACGACCGAGCTCCGGATCAGACGGCTGGTCGCGTCGACGATGCGCATGATCTTCAGCGGCGCCGCTTTGGACTTGATGTCTTCGAGCACGCCCAGCCGATCGAGCACTTTCAGGGCGGGGTTCATCAGGGCCGTCGTGCGGCCATCGGGAACTGTGGCCTCCGGCCCGACCAGCGTCACCGGGAAACCGGCAGTGGCAAAACCGGCCGCAGCGATTAGTCCTGCCGGCCCCGTGCCAGCAACCAGTATCAGCGCAGTTTGCTCATGCTCCAAGATCTGCTTCCGGCTTGCAGTGCGAGGCGGTCCACCCGACCTGCCGTCGATGAGCATATAGGTCAGATCATGCCGCTTGATCAACGCGGCGATTCGGCTCATTCGGATGACATGACCGGCCAGCAGGACGACTTCAGCCATCTCGACCGCACCGGCCGTGCCATGGCCAATATCGCGCGCAATCCTCGCGTCACGGTGAATGTCGTCATCGGCGCCTGTATCCTGCTTGCCTGGCTGTTCCTTGCCGCGATGGCAATCCACGGCGCCGAAGGGCGGATTGCAGGCGTCAGCGCCCCCGGCGACACGATTCTGCGCAACCTGCCGCAACTGCCGCTGCCCGATTTCCTGGAACGGTTCTTTGTGCTCTGCCTCTCGCCGGCGCCGCTGGACGCAAGCCCCGGCCTGCAGGCCGGTGCGCTCGTTTTGATGTGGTTCCTGATGGCGCTCGCGACGATGCTGCCATCAGCCGCGCCGATGATCCGCACCTATTGCGAAATCGCCGATACGGCACGCATCAAGGGCGCGCCGGTCGCTCACCCGCTGGTGCTGGTCGCCGGCTACCTCGGCGTCTGGCTCGCCGCTTCGGTGATGTTCGCGGCGCTGACCCTGGCCGCCCATACATTCGCCTCATCAGGCGAGATGCTCGACCCGGTCGTCGGCACTGCCGGTGCGCTCGCTCTGCTGATTGCCGGCCTCTACCAGTTCAGTGGCCTGAAGGAAGCCTGCCTGAAGAAGTGCAGGAACCCGTTCTCGATCCTGTTCGCGAACTGGAGCGCCAGGCCCGCCAACATCTTTCGGCTTGGGATCGGGCAGGGCCTGTGGTGCCTCGGCTGCTGCTGGGCATTGATGCTGGTGATGTTTGCCGTCGGCGTCATGAACGTCTTCTGGATGGCGTTAATCGGGCTGTTCACCCTGATCGAAAAACAAACCGCCAGCAGGGTTCCAACCCGGCTGGCCGGTGCGATACTGCTTGTCTGGGCAGCCGCGCTGCTAGTAGTCTCGCTGTGAGTGGGGGGAAATCGATGGCAGATCATGGCTGGGCAATGAAGGGAGAGCTCGTACTCTCCTGCAATTGCACGGTTTTTTGCCCTTGCGTGCTGTCGCTCGGCAACCATCCGCCAACCGAAGGCTATTGCCAGACCTGGGCGGGGTTTCGCATCGATGCCGGCCATTTCGGCGAGGTCGACCTGTCCGGTCTCAATCTCGGGCTGGTCATGGAAATCCCCGGTTACATGAGCCGCGGCAACTGGACCGCCGGCCTGTTCATCGACAAGCGAGCCTCGGTCTACGCGGTCAAGGCGCTGACGAAGATCTTCACCGGCAAGGCAGGCGGAACCACATCGTTGCTCTCCATCCTCGTCGGCAAATTCCTCGGCGTCGAGCAGGTACCGATCACCTACGAGACGCGTGACAAGACGCGCATCTTCCAGATACCGAAGATCATCGACGGGGCGGTGACGCCCATCCCCGGCAAGGATCGCGACAAGGATACGGTGATCAGCAATTCTGAATACTGGATCGCGCCGGAGATCATCGTCGCCAGGTCCGACAAGAGCAAGATGCGGGCTTTCGGCCGCAACTGGAATTTCGCTGGCCGTTCGGCCGAAATCTGCAAGCTGGATTGGCGGGGCCCGTGAGCAAGAATACAACGGCCCGAAAAGCCGCCAAAAAGATCACGGACCGGATCCCCAGGCCGAAGAAGAAGGTCACCTGGCCGCAGGCGCGTGCGTTTTCGGTCCATCTCTTGACCGCCTCGGGCTCATTCCTGGCCTTCCTATCGCTGGTGGCGGCGAGCGAAGAGCGCTGGACGGCGATGTTCTGGTGGCTCGGGCTGGCGTTGTTCGTCGACGGCATTGACGGGCCGATCGCCAGAAAGCTCGAGGTCAAGGAAATCCTGCCGACGTGGTCGGGCGAAATGCTCGACAACATCATCGACTACGTGACCTACGTGCTGATCCCGGCCTTCGCGCTCTATCAGCGCGGCTTCATGGGCGAGGGCCTGTCATTCCTGTCGGCGGCGATCATCGTAGTCTCCAGCGCCATCTACTATGCCGACACCGGCATGAAGACGAAGGAGAATTTCTTCAAGGGATTCCCCGTGGTCTGGAACATGGTGGTGTTCACGCTGTTCGTTATCGAACCCGGACAATGGGTTTCGTTCGCGGTGGTGGTGGTGGCCGGCATTCTGACCTTCGTGCCGATCAACTTCATCCATCCGGTACGGGTGGTGCGGCTGCGGCGCATCAATCTTGCGATGACCCTTTTGTGGTGCGCTTTTGGCGCGCTTGCGTTGGCGCAAGCGGCACTCGCCGCCTTCTACGATCAGATCGGCGTGCTGGGCGAACAGGTCAGCACATTCACCAAGATCGGCATCACCATCACCGGGCTTTACCTTGCCTGCATTGGTGGCATCATGCAGTTCTTTCCAAATCTCGGTGCCAGAAAGGCCTGATCAGCCACTCCCAGAGGAAGCCCAGCCCATGTCCAAAGCGATCCGTATCCACGCCCATGGCGGCCCGGAAGTCCTGACCTATGAGGACAGTGATCCCGGCCAGCCAGGATCGGGACAGATCCTGATCCGGCACACGGCGATCGGCCTCAATTTCATCGATGTCTATCATCGCTCGGGCCTTTATCCGCCGCCCGGCGGGTTCCCGCTTGTCGCTGGCAGCGAAGCCGCGGGCGTGGTGCTGGAGGTTGGCCAGGGCGTCGACTGGCTGAAGCCGGGCGATCGCGTCGCCTATGCCGTGACGACAGGGGCTTACGCGCAAGAGCGCGTCATCGACGCGAGCCGCGTCGTCAAGGTTCCGGATGGCATCAGCGACGAACAGGCCGCCGCGATGATGTTGAAAGGCATGACCGCCGAGTACCTGTTGCGCCGGACGTTCAAGGTGAAGGCAGGCGACACGATCTTGTTTCATGCCGCGGCAGGCGGCGTCGGGCTGATCCTCGGCCAATGGGCAAAACATCTTGGCGCCACCGTCATCGGCACAGCCAGCTCGGCCGACAAGATCGAGCTCGCCAAGGCGCATGGTTTCGACCATGTCATCAACTACAAGGAACAGGATTTCGTCGCCGGCGTCGCCGCCATCACCGGCGGCAGGAAATGCGATGTCGTCTACGATTCGGTCGGCAACGACACGTTTCCGGCTTCGCTCGACTGCCTGAGGCCGCTTGGGATGTTCGTCAGCTTCGGCCAGTCCTCTGGACCGATTCCGCCGTTCAGCATGTCGTTGCTGGCACAGAAGGGCTCGTTGTTCGCCACACGGCCGACGCTGTTCGTCTACAACGCAAAACGCGAGGACCTCGAAGCCTCCGCCGCTGCCTTGTTCGAAGTCGTGCTCAGTGGCGCCGTCAAGATCAAGATCAACCAGCGCTATGCACTCAAGGACGCGGGCAAGGCGCATTCCGACCTCGAGGGCCGCAGGACGACAGGAACGACCATTCTCATCCCTTAGAGACCGGCTGGAAACTCTGCTTTGGCGGCCGTCTGACGGCGTTTTCTGCGCTTCCGGTACTCACGGACCCAAATCTTCGCTGCGCTCCGGTTCTCGAAAACACTACCATATGACTCGCCAGAGCGAATTTCAAAACAGTCTCTTGGTCCGTTCTGCCTTGCTATCCCTTGAATTTCCGCTGAAATTCTTGAAGCTCTTTCAAGACGCGTGCCGCTTTCCGATGAGAGCCGGCCGCGCCTACCATGCTTGCGGGAACACAGAACATATCTGGCTAACCAGATGGGAGGCACTGTGAGTGCAAATCAGGACGGCACGAACCTGCTCGAGGTCCGTGGCCTCACCAAGATATTCGGGACGCTGACGGCGTGCGATCATATCGATCTCGACATCGCCAGAGGTGAAATCCACGCCTTGCTCGGCGAAAACGGCGCCGGCAAGTCGACGCTGGTCAAAATGCTGTTCGGCTCGCTGGAGCCCAATTCCGGCGAGATCTTCTGGAGCGGCCAGGCCGTCAGGATTTCCAGCCCCGGCGTCGCCAAAAAACTCGGCATCGGCATGGTGTTCCAGCATTTTTCGCTGTTCGAAGCGCTGACCGCGGCCGAAAACATCGCGCTGTCGCTGGACGATGGCTCGCCGATCAGCAGCATCGCGGCGAAGGCGAGGGCGCTTTCCTTCAGCTATGGCCTGCCGCTCGATCCTGAATCGCTGGTCGGCGACCTGTCGGTGGGCGAGCGCCAGCGCATCGAGATCATCCGCTGCCTGCTGCAGACGCCACAGCTCATCATCCTCGACGAGCCGACCTCGGTGCTGACGCCGCAGGAAGCCGACAAGCTGTTCGAGACGCTGGAGCGTCTGCGTTCGGAAGGCAAATCCATCCTCTACATTTCGCACCGGCTCGAAGAGGTCAAACGCATCTGCGACCGCGCCACCGTGCTGCGTCACGGCAAGGTTGTCGGCCACTGCAACCCGCGTGAGGAAACAGCCTCTTCGCTGGCCCGCATGATGGTGGGCAATGAGGTGCAGGCCGTGGTGCGCGCACCTGTCGAGGGCATCGCCACGGCGCAGCCGCTGCTCGAAATCCGAAATCTCAGCCGCAAGCCGGCAACGCCGTTCTCGATCCCGCTCAAGGGCATCAACCTGAATGTCCGGGCCGGCGAAGTGATCGGCATCGCGGGCGTCGCCGGCAACGGCCAGGGCGAGTTCTTTGAATCCGTCTCCGGCGAGGTGTTGCAACAGGATGCCGCCTCGGTGCGCATTCGCGGCAAGGACGCAGGTGGCCTCACCATCACCGGACGGCGCCTGCTGGGTGCCGCCTTCGTGCCGGAAGAGCGCCTCGGCCACGGTGCCGCGCCACGCATGAAGCTTTCAGAGAACCTGCTGCTGTCGCGCCATGCAACCGACGGCAAGGCGTTTGTCGGCACTGGGGGAATGGTCAAGAGCGCAGCCATCTACGCCGCCTCCCAACGCATCATCGAGGCGATGGATATGCGCAAGAGCGCCCCGGATCCGGAGGCTGCCGCACTTTCGGGCGGCAATCTGCAGAAATTCATCGTCGGCCGCGAACTCGATCGCCAGCCTGATGTCATGGTGGTCAACCAACCGACCTGGGGTGTCGACGCGGGCGCTGCCGCCCACATTCGCCAAGCCTTGATCGAGCTGTCGCGCAGCGGTTCGGCGGTTTTGGTGATCAGCCAGGATCTCGACGAACTGTTCGAGATATCGGATGCGATCGCCGTCATGCACAATGGCGAGTTGTCGAAGCCGCTGCCGATCGCCGAGGCGACCTTCGAGAAGGTCGGCTTGCTGATGGGCGGCGCCGAGCCAGGCCACGCCGAACACACGCTGGAGACGGCATGATGCGCCTCGAACTCGTCAAACGCCCGCAGCGCTCGGCGCTGTTTTCGGCCCTGTCGCCATTCATCGCCTTCGCGCTGACGATCATCGCCGGTGCGGTTCTGTTCGCGCTGCTCGGCGTCAATCCGCTGACCGCGTTCCGCATCTACTTCATCGAGCCGATCAGCCAGGTCTGGCAGTTGCATGAACTGGCGATCAAGGCAGCGCCGCTCATCCTGATCGCCGTCGGCCTGTCAGTCTGCTACAAGGCCAACATCTGGAACATCGGCGCTGAAGGCCAGTTCATCCTGGGCGGCATTGTCGGTTCGATCATCCCGGTGCTGTTTCCGCAGTTCGAAGGCCCGCTGGTGCTGCCGCTGATGCTCTTGCTCGGCATGGTCGGCGGTGCGGCCTATGCGGCAATCCCGGCTCTGCTCAAGACGCGCTTCGGCACCAACGAGATCCTGACCAGCCTGATGCTGGTCTATGTCGCGCAACTCTTCCTCGACTGGCTGGTGCGCGGACCCTGGCGTGATCCGCAGGGCCATGGTTTCCCGCAGACCATTCAGTTCAACGACTCGGCCGTGTTACCGGAACTGATGCCGGATGCCGGGCGGGCAAACTGGGGTTTTGTTTTCGCACTGGTCGCCGCGGTGCTGGTCTGGATCCTGATGAGCCGCATGCTGAAGGGTTTCGAGGTGCGCGTGCTGGGCTCGAGCCCGCGGGCAGGGCGCTTCGCCGGCTTCGGGCTCAACCAGATGGTTTTCTTCGCCTTCCTGCTGTCGGGTGCGCTCGCGGGACTTGCCGGCATCTCGGAAGTCTCGGGCGCCATCGGCCAGTTGCAGCCTGTCATTTCGCCCGGTTATGGCTTCACCGCCATCATCGTTGCGTTCCTTGGCCGCCTCAACCCGCTCGGCATCGTTGCCGCCGGTCTGGTGCTGGCGCTGACCTATCTCGGCGGCGAAGCGGTGCAGAGCGCGCTCGGCATCTCCGACAAGGTGGCGCGGGTGTTCCAGGGCATGCTGCTGTTCTTCGTGCTCGGCTGCGACACGCTCATTCACTACCGCATCCGCCTGGTCGGCCTGGCGCTGACCAAGCCGGAGGCTGCCGCCAAACTCGAAGCCGCGCCAAAGCTGAAGGAAGCCCGTTGATGGACATCACCGTAAACATCCTTCTGACCATCGCCACGGCGGCAACGCCGCTGCTGATCGCGGCAATCGGTGAACTGGTGGTCGAGCGCTCCGGCGTGCTCAATCTCGGCGTCGAAGGCATGATGATCATGGGCGCAGTCGGCGGCTTCGGCGCCAGCTACCTCACGGGATCACCCTGGATCGGCCTTCTGGCGGCAATCGCCATGGGCGCGGTGTTCTCGCTGCTGTTTGCCGTCATGACGCTGTCGCTGGCCACCAACCAGGTGGCGACCGGCCTGTCGTTGACGCTGCTCGGCCTCGGCCTGTCCGGCATGATGGGCACCAGCTTCGTCGGCCAGCCCGGCGAACGGCTGCCCAACCTCGACATTCCCGGCCTGACCTCAATCCCTGTCATCGGTAGGCTGCTGTTCGGCCAGGATCCGATTTTCTACATCTCGATCGCACTGACCGCCGCCGTTATGTGGTTCCTGTTCAAGACCCGGACCGGACTGACGCTGCGCTCGATCGGCGACAGCCATACATCGGCGCATGCGCTGGGCATCAAGGTCATCCGCTACCGCTATCTCGCGGTGATCTTCGGCGGCGCCTGTGCCGGCCTTGCCGGCGGTCACCTGTCGCTGGTCTACACGCCGCAATGGGTGGAGAACATGAGTGCCGGCCGCGGCTGGATCGCGCTGGCGCTGGTGGTGTTCGCCTCGTGGCGGCCATGGCGGGTGCTGGCCGGCGCCTACATCTTCGGCGCGGTGTGGATCGGCCAGCTTCATGCACAGGCTTTTGGCATTCCAGTGCCTTCACAGTTCCTTTCTTCGCTGCCCTATCTGGCAACCGTCGTGGTTCTCGTTCTAATCTCGCGCAACAAGCGTCTGACGATGATGAACACGCCGGCTTCGTTGGGGCAGCCATTCGTTCCGGATCGTTGACAACAAAAAAAACGGGAAGCTCCAAGGCTAAACTCAGAGAGGTAACACAATGAAAAAACTGCTTATTGCCCTGATGACCACGACCGCCGCCCTATCGCTGGCGGCAACCGCCGAGGCCGCGGACAAGCTGAAGGCCTGCTGGGTCTATACCGGCCCGATCGGCGACTTCGGCTATTCCTACCAGCACGACCAGGGACGTCTCGAGGTGGAGCAGGCGCTCGGCGACAAGGTCGAGACAGCCTATCTCGAAAACGTCTCCGAAGGCCCCGACGCCGACCGCGCTTTCGAGCGTCTGGCGCGCGAAGGCTGCAAGATCATCTTCGGCACCTCCTTCGGCTTCATGGACCCGGAAGTGAAGGTCGCCAAGAAGTTCCCGAAGGTGATGTTCGAGCACGCAACCGGCTACAAGACCGGCGACAATCTCGGCATCTACAATGCGCGTTTCTATGAAGGCCGCTATGTGCTCGGCCAGATCGCCGCGAAGGAATCGAAGGCCGGCGTTGCCGGCTACATCGTTTCCTTCCCGATCCCCGAAGTGGTGATGGGCATCAATTCCTTCATGCTCGGCGCACAGTCGATCAACCCGAACTTCAAGGCCAAGATCGTCTGGGTGAACTCGTGGTTCGACCCAGGCAAGGAAGCCGACGCAGCCAAGGCGCTGTTCGACCAGGGCGCCGACATCATCGTCCAGCACACCGATTCGACCGCTGCCCTGCAGGTAGCCGAGGAGCGCAAGCTGCACGGCTTCGGCCAGTCCTCCGACATGATCAAATTCGCGCCGAACGCGCAGCTGACCTCGCTCACCGACGAATGGGGTCCCTATTACATCAGCCGGGTCCAGGCAGCCCTCGACGGCACGTGGAAGCCGGACAATGTCTGGCTCGGCATCAAGGACGGCGCGGTCAAGCTCGCCCCCTTCACCAACATGCCCGACGATGTGAAGGCGCTTGCCGAGGCCACTGAGAAGAAGATCGCCGGCGGCTGGAACCCCTTCACCGGACCGATCGCCAAGCAGGACGGCACGCCGTGGCTGAAGGACGGCGAAGTCGCCGACGACGGCACGCTGCTCGGCATGAATTTTTACGTCAAGGGCGTCGACGACAAGCTGCCGCAGTAAGCAGTGCAAGAGATCGAAATAAGGAGGGCGCCGCGAGGCGCCCTTTTTCATTCGGCGGGTTGCGCTCCGGGAGAGACGCGACGAAATCGCGCCCGTCCAGCATCGACCGCGCGGCCGAGCCAAATCCTGAGCAGCCGCTGCGCGGGTCGTTCGCAGCTGCCCCAGATCGCCCACGAAACGAAGAGCATGAGCGCAACGCAGCCAAAGGCAGCAAACCATTTGCCGACCAAGGGTGCTGTCGCGTTGATGGCGAGATAGCCGATGTTCTGATGCAGCAGGTAGAGCGGATAGGTCAGCCCACCCAACGCCAGAGTGAGCACCGATGGCCTGACACGGTCGCGCAGCAGAACCGCACCGATCAGCGCGCCATGCATGACGACATTGGCGACGACCAGATTGGCCGACGAAACGGCAACGCCGTAGTGGCCCTGCATCCAGTGCTGCGTCACCGATAGCGTACTGCACGAGGTCAAGAACGCGGCGGCGAGCAGCAGCAAGGCCGACAGTGAACGACCATGCGCATGGATGTGATGGACGAGCACGCCGGCGGCGAAGAACGGCCCGAACTCGGTGATGAACAGCAGCCTGGCGGCACCGCTACCGACGAAGAATTCGTTCAAGGCCGAAATCGCCAGCCAGATGAAGATCAATTCCAGCTTGCGTTTCTGGAAGAGCCCGGTGAACAGGGCCAGCGTCACCCAACCGTAGAAAACCAGTTCCAGAACGATCGACCAGTAGACGCCGTCCATGAAGGGTTGGCCGAAGGCTGGTGCGAACATCGACAGATTGGCGGCATACTGGACGAAAGAGATCGGAAGCAGCGGTGAGCCGGCAAGGGCGACAACCGCGAAGGTGATCGTCATGCAGAGCAGGAATCCCGGATAGAGGCGAACGAACCGCGCGATCGCAAACTGGTCCCAACTGCGATTTTCCGCCGACCAGGCAATGACGAAACCGCTGATCAGGAAGAACAAATTGACGCCGAGATAGCCGTAGAGGGCACCCGGTGCGGCAAGCGGATAGCCCTCGGCGAGAAAGCCTTCGGCGGCCGCGCCACGGAAGAAATAGTGAAAGAACACAACGGCAAGTGCAGCCGCGAGCCTGAGCAGGTCCAGCGTCGCGATGTAATCCTGCCCGGCAGGTCTGGTGTTCATCCCGAATTCCCCGCATTTACGGTCCAGAACCCATACTTCGGGTCGCGATCGAATGGGTTAAGCGGGCGGAATTATCGCTAGATGTAGTAAATACGGCCCCTTCAGACCGCCGAACCGTAGAGGTCATAGGCATCGGCACGGTCGATCTTGACTGTGACGATCTCGCCGGCGCGTAGCGGGCGGCGAGACTGGATATGGACCGAGCCGTCGATCTCGGGCGCGTCGTATTTGGTGCGGCCCTTTGCCGATGTGCCGTGCGCCTCATCGATCAGCACCGGCAGGCGCTTGCCGACCTTCTTGGCCAGCTGTGTCGCCGAAATCTTCTGCTGGCGCTGCATGAAGCGGTGCCAGCGCGCCTCCTTGATCTCCTGCGGAACCTGTTCCAGACCGAGATCGTTGGAACGGGCGCCCCGGACCGGCTCGTATTTGAAGCAGCCGGCGCGATCGATCTTCGCCTCATCGAGCCAATCGAGCAGCATCTCGAAATCATCGTCCGTCTCGCCGGGGAAGCCGACGATGAAGGTCGAGCGGATGGCGAGATCCGGGCAGACCTCGCGCCAGCCGCGAATGCGCTCGAGCGTCTTTTCGCCATGCGCCGGCCGCCGCATGTTCTTCAACACCTGCGGCGAAGCATGCTGGAAGGGGATATCCAGATAGGGGAGGATCTTGCCTTCGGCCATCAGCGGGATGACGTCGGCGACATGCGGATAGGGGTAGACATAGTGCATGCGTACCCAGATGCCGAGCTTGCCCAGTTCCTCGGAAAGGTCGAGGAACTTCGCCCGCACTTCGCGGTCGCCGAACATCGACGTCTGGTACTTGATGTCGATGCCGTAGGCGCTGGTGTCTTGCGAGATGACCAGGAGTTCCTTGACGCCGGCATTGGCCAGTTTCTCGGCTTCGCGCAGCACATCGGCCGCGGGCCGCGAGACGAGGTCGCCACGCAGTGCGGGAATGATGCAGAAGGTGCAGCGGTTGTTGCAGCCTTCCGAAATCTTGAGATAGGCGTAGTGGCGCGGCGTCAGCTTGACGCCCTGCGGCGGCAGCAGGTCGATATAGGGGTCGTGCGAAGGCGGTGCAGCCTCGTGCACGGCGGCCATCACGCTCTCATAGGCCTGCGGTCCGGTGATCGCCAGCACATTAGGGTGCCTCTCGCGAATGACATCCGGCTCGGCGCCGAGGCAACCGGTGACGATGACGCGGCCGTTTTCCGAAAGCGCGGAGCCGATGGCGTTGAGCGACTCGTCACGGGCGGAATCGAGGAAGCCACAGGTGTTGACGACGACAAGGTCGGCGCCGTCATGCTTGCGGGCGATCTCGTAGCCTTCGGCGCGCAGGCGCGTGATGATGCGTTCCGAATCCACAAGGGCCTTCGGGCATCCAAGACTGACAAAACTCACGCGAGGAGCGGACATAGAGGGTTTCCGGGCTTTTCAGGATTGCCGGCGCAGTACCACACTTATTGCGGCATTGGTATGGGCACGCCTGCGATGCGGCAAAACGCACGGCGATTGCGCTGCGGACCTTGCTTTGCGGATCGAAGACGCGGCTGGCCGGCAGCCTCAGCTAACCGCGCCGTTTAGATGCGGCCAGACTTCCACCGCGCCACGATAGACCATGTCCAACGCGACATAGAAAATGATCAGCAGGCCGACATAGGCGATCCAGCGGTGGCGATGCAGCAGCTTGGCGATGAACGTCGCGGCGAGGCCCATCAGCGCGATCGACAGCACGAGGCCGATGACCAGCACCGGGAAATGATCGCGCGCGGCACCCGCGACCGCCAGCACGTTGTCGAGCGACATCGACACGTCGGCGACGACAATCTGCAATGCTGCCTGGCCGAGTGTCTTGCGCTTCGACTTGCCGGCCACCAAATTGTCGCTGTTCAGGTCGGTGTTCGACAGCGCCTCGGTCGCTTCCAGCTCGTCGGCATGGGACGTGCGCAGCTCGCGGTACATCTTCCAGCAGACCCACAGCAGCAAGATACCGCCGGCGAGCAGCAGGCCGACGATCGCCAGCAGCTTGACGGTTACCGCGGCAAAACCGATGCGCAGCACCGTTGCCGCCAGCACGCCGATGAGGATCGCCTTCTTGCGTTGTTCGGCCGGCAGGCCGGCAGCGGCAAGGCCGATGACGATCGCGTTGTCGCCGGCAAGCACAAGGTCAATGGCGATGACCTGGAGCAGGGCGGTCAGGCTGGCAGCGCTGAAAATGTCCATCGACCGGAAGCCCTTGCTGGTTTGCCCATTGTTCGTCGATTATCCAGACGGCCCTAACTTGGTGGTCCCTTGGCGTCAAGGGATCACTCATGGCGACCTCACCGAAGCATCGTTAGGTCAAAGCCGGATCAAAGGCTGCGTTGCACTCGCCGGCAGCCGGGCAAAACCGCGGCGGCCGATCACAAATCAATCGTAGAGATTGTACTTTGCCCAATCGGCTTCCGGAATCTCGTCGCCGATCCGGTAGCGGAGCTGCAGAACTTCCATATGGTCTGGCGCCGTCTGGCACTTGAATTTCAGCCGGTACCATTGCCCCTTGCTGCGAAACGCAGCACCCGGGCTCCTGATTGCATCCGCCCCCATCTCGGGCGTCGCAAAGGCGTAGGCGACGACGCGATCGGCTTTGAACTTGCGATCGTCATGGGTGATCCGGTCGAGCACCTCGGCGTCACAACGCTGTTCAAGACGGGTTTGGGGATCGAGTTTCATCAAGCCGGCGCGTAATGCACTGTCCATTGCGTTGGCTGGAAAACTCAGTGTCACAGACGCCAAGGCGGTCATGCAGAGCTTCTTCATGGGCGGGACAAGCAACATATTTTGTCGGAGAAATCAACCAAGGGGACCGCCTCGGACCCCGCCGGCACCATCAATCAAATGGCCGATGCGTTCAAAATTGCGTGTCGGGATTCATCGTCCGATGCCTGTGGCCAGCGGACCAGTGAGGCGCGGCCGGCATCGGTGAGATCGTAGAGGCCTCGGTCGACGCGCGCGAACCAGCCATAGACATTGTGCCGCAGGATCTTCGGCGCGATCGGCGTCAGCGCCTTCAGATCTCGCGGCCGCCTGGGGCCGTCCACCATGGCGGCAGCGCAGGCGAGGGCGCTTTGGCGATAGGCCGTCATGATCGGATTGCGCGATCCTCCTCCCGCAACGGGATCGCCGCGACGGCGCTGGTGCTCGTCGACCAGGCGCGAGCGCCGGCGCACATTCCTGCGCGGCGCCAAGGCGATCGGGCTGAGAAGCACCTCGACCCGGTCAGTCGCGGTCACGCCAAGCAGACCGAAGCCAAGCCGGCGGCAGAGATTGCGGAACCTGGCATCGCTCTCTCGTCCCTTGCCCCGGGCCGATAGGCGCGCGGCCAGCCACACCTCGTCGCAGGCCGCCGCGCGATCGACACCTTGCAGCACCAGTTCCAGATTGAACTGCAGCTTCAGCTCGCAGATGACGACGACCGGCGGCTCCCCCTCACGCAGCGCGACGATATCGCAGCCGCCGATCTCGCCCTTGACGATAAAGTCTAGGCTTTCGAGGAAGCGCTTCACCGGCGCATAGAGTGAGGTCTCGTTCATGCCCCGAAGGTTTAGCCGATTCGACGCGAAAAGCCTTCGGACCTCGTGGCTGCCCGAAACCATAGAGCAACCCGCTCGATGCCATCGAATCTGGCGGCCGCCGCAGTCCGCAACGGAATTTCAGGCTATGTCCGCCGGTTCGGCTTTGCGTTTTCGCCCCGTAATCATGGCCCTTACAAGGTTTTCGCGATGGCGAAAGCTTGCCAGCGCAACGCCGCCAATGTGAAAGAAGACGAGCAGCAACAGGCCATGCGCCGCCAAGCTGTGCGCCGCTGACAAGGTTTTCGCGATGGCGAAAGCTTGCCAGCGCAACGCCGCCAATGTGAAAGAAGACGAGCAGCAACAGGCCATGCGCCGCCAAGCTGTGCGCCGCTTCGACCCACGATACACCGAAATAGGCGTCCGTCGTCATCAGCCATCCGGTCAGCGCGGTCGACGCCATCACCGCGATCAGCACGATCACCATCGCGCCGCCAGCCGGATTGTGGCCGACATAGCGGGCTTCGCTACCGCTCAGTATCGCCAAGAGATAGCGCAGCACCGTTGCCGGGTCGCGCACGAATTGCGAGAAGCGCGCATAGGGCGTGCCCAGAACGCCCCATAAGAGCCGCATYGCGACCAGCGCGGCYGCGGCGTAGCCARCCCAATGATGGATGTCCTCCGAGGAATGCGAGGTGAGCCAGGCCGTGACGAAGCTGAGCACCAGCGCCCAGTGAAAACTTCGCACGACCCGGTCCCAGACGCGCACCATTTCTGGCGATGGGTGCGCGTCCGTGGCTATCGAAACGTTCGGATCAATTTTCGCCGGCTTCGGCATTGTCGAGCTTTTCGAGGGTCTCGGCATTGTAGGCCAGGTTCACCTTCTTGCCGGCCTTGTCGACCGCATAGACTTCGTAGCAACCCTTCTCGACCTTGATCTGGCGGACGGTGAGGCCTTCGCCAGTCAACTGCGCCTCCAGCGTTGCCTTGGGCTTGAACTGTGATTTCGGGGCGGTGCTGCAGCTGCCGCCGGCAGCGAGCGCCGGTCCTGCGATCATGCCGGCGAGAGCGGCGAGAACGAGAGTGCGATACATGATGGCTCCATTCGGAAGGTTGCGCGAGGATGTCGCGCCTGTGGGTGGGATTTCGATCGGTCCTGTCCGACGGC
>NZ_LMHO01000015.1:0-79803 GCF_001428185.1 Mesorhizobium sp. Root695
AAATGGCAGTCACTCCTTCGGTGGACTGCCTTCCCAAAGAATCCGTTCTCAAACCAACTTCAAGCTCAAAATCGCCATATGCGATTCCCCTGCCCTCGAGGGGGGGAGATCAACAGCTCCACCCAATCATTTGGACTATCGTCACGATTGCTGCACTATATCAGTGCATAAGCTGGAGGGGTATTTGGGAGAGGCAGGCGTTTGAAGGAATCCAGAATCCAGAAACCGGAACGGCAGCAGCGCCTGTTCGGCCTGTCGACGCCGCTGCGGGCGGCCGTCATTCCGCCGCTGTCGGCGGCGCGCTGGCTGCTGGTGCTGATCGTCGCCGCCGGCGTCTATTTCTTCCATGGCTTCCTGTTTCCGGTGCTGGCAGCGCTCGTCATCGCCTTCGCCAGCTGGCCGCTCTACCGGCGCCTGCTTGTTGCAGTCAGCGGCAACCGCACCATCGCCGCGACCTTTGCCATCCTTTTCATCCTCGCCTTCCTGGTGATACCGATCGCGCTCGCCGGCACCTATGCGATCAACGAGGTCCGCGAATGGGTCGCCTGGGCGATCGAGACCAACCGGCACGGTGCCGTGACACCGCACTGGATCGCCACCATGCCTGTCGTGGGCGAGTGGCTGAACGAACAGTGGACGACCAATTTTGGCCATCCCGGCGGCATCGGTGAACTGATCCAGCTGGTCAGCGGCGCCAACATCGGCAGCATCTATCGCGGCGTCCTGGCCGCCGGCGGCAGTGCTTTCGGCCTGCTCCTGACGCTGCTGTTCATGATGATCGCGCTGTTCTTCGCTTATCGCGACGGCGAGCACTTTGCCGGCCAGGTGGACCGCCTTGGCGAACGCATCCTGCCGACCAGATGGGAACGGATCTCGCGCGTCGTTCCGGCGACAATCTCTTCGACCGTGACCGGCATGACCGTCATCGCCATCGGCGAGGGGCTGGTGCTGGGCATTGCCTATTGGCTGGCCGGCGTGCCGTCGCCAGTCACGCTTGGCGCCCTGACCGGCGTCATGGCGCTGATCCCCGGTGGTGCACCACTGTCCTTCACCCTGGTCTCGATCTACCTCGCCGCCAGCGGCTCGCCGATGGCCGGGCTGGCGCTGTTCCTCTGGGGCGCGGTCGAGCTGTTCATCGTCGACAAGACACTGCGCCCGAAACTGGTCGGCGGGCCGATAAAACTGCCCTTCCTGCCGACCTTTTTCGGCCTGATCGGCGGCGTCAAGACCATGGGGTTTCTTGGCCTGTTCATCGGCCCGGTGCTGATGGCCCTGCTGGTCGCGATCTGGCGCGAATGGCTGCGCGAGGTGGAGCTAGCCGATGAAATCGCCCCGGGCTCGCCAGCCGAAATCGAAGCCGGTCCACAAATCGAAGTCCTGCCGGAACCTGACGTGGCGAAGAAGGCCAGCGCCTGATCTCGAAAGCCGCCTGCGCTATACTGGATGATGCACCGCAAGGTCGCTACGCCGCTTGCGTCCGTCGTGCAGTTGCCAGAGCGAATGCGCGATCAGCGTGACGACCAGGATCGCACCGCCGATCATGCTGTTGCGGGTCGGTGTCTCCGCGAAGATCATCCACACCCAGACCGGCGCCAGCACTGTTTCGAGCAGGTAGAACATCGCCACTTCCGGTCCTGAGATGTATTTCGGCCCGTTGGCGAGGCAGAAGAACGCGATCGGCATTATGACGGCGCCGTTGAGGATGATCCACCATGGCGCCTCCACCTGAAAGCCGGTCTTGGAGACCATGAACGCCGCCAGCCCGAAAGGCAGGATGACGCCGACCAGCGCGGTAAAGCCCATGTCCTTGCCGCTGGCGCGTGAGATGGTGATGGCGCAAGCGATCAGGAAGGCCGAACACAATGCCATCAGGTCGCCGAACAGATATCCGGTGCCGACGGAATCGCCGACGATGATGACGACGCCGACGATCATCATCGCCATTGCCGCAAGGGTCAGCGGCCGCGGCCGCTCCCTGAGGAACACCCACGACAGCAGCGCGGCGAACATGGTGGTGAAGGCCAGGATGAAAACCAGGTTGGCGGTCGAGGTGTTGTAGACGCCGGTGATGAAAGCAATCGCGCCGAGTCCGTAGATTGCGGCAACGATCAGGCCCGACCAACCCGGGATGAGCTGCGGCGCATTTTTGCTGAACGAGCGCCAGACGGTCCACATGATCAGAGCCGCAGCCAAGGTGCAGCCAGTGCGCAGCAGCAAGATCGTCCACGCCTCGCCATGGGCGAGCCGGATCAGCGGGATGTCAACGGTCAGCGTCAGTCCGCCAAAAGCGGTGAGCAGAAGTCCTTTGGTGTGAGTATCGTGAGATGACATGCGGCGACTTTCGCAATGAATTCGGGAGAGGATGGCGGATCGGCGCAATCGCACGCTCTCCGTCAACCAGCGGAAAGACCGGCATCATCTCAAGTGAAAATGTTTAGGCCCGGACTTGGGAAAGGATAATTAGCGCGTGACCGCTTCGTTGGTGTAGCGCTCCCAGCCTTTCGGGCCGAGATGTTCCTGCGGCATGAAGCGCATCTTATAATTCATCTTGCGCGAGCCGTTGACCCAGTAGCCGAGGTAGACATGGGGCAGGCCCATCGCCCTGGCGCGGGCGATGTGGTCGAGGATCATGAACGTGCCGAGCGACCGCTCTTCGAAATCGGGATTGAAGTAGGAATAGACCATCGACAGGCCGTCGGCCATCTTGTCGGTGAGCGCCACCGCGATCAGCTCACCCTGTCCCTTGCCGGTGATGAAGGTGTCGGGTCCGCGCCGCCGATACTCGATCACCTTGGTGTCGACATGGGTGTCCTCGACCATCATGGCATAGTCGAGCACCGTCATGTCGGACATGCCGCCACGGCGGTGGCGGGCATCGAGGTAGCTGCGGAACAGGGAATATTGTTCGGTCGAGGGCTCGGCGTTGTGCATGTGGCCGACGAGGTCGGAATTGTGCTGCAGCACGCGCTTCATGTTGCGGCTGGCGACGAATTCGTGGGCGAGGATGCGAACCGAAACGCAGGCGCGGCAGGTCTCGCATGCCGGCCTGTAGGCGATGTTCTGCGAGCGCCGGAAGCCGCCTTGCGTCAACAGGTCGTTCATCTCCGCCGCCTTGTCGCCGACCAGATGCGTGAACACCTTGCGCTCGAACTGGCCGTCGAGATAGGGACACGGCGACGGCGCGGTCAGGAAGAATTGCGGCGACTGAGTCGGATGGTGCGTCATCGAGCCTTGGAAACACTCCTTCGAATCGCTCTACCTTTGGCTCGGACGGCGAAAAATTCAACAGGATTGTGGAGGCGTGGTGGACCGACGCCTTCATATTTGCGCTCAATCGGTCGCGACTGGTCTTCAGAGGGCCTTTTCAGCGGTCGGTGCGGCTGACGACCGTACCCAGCAAAAGGTCGTGCAAGGTGCGCTTGCGGTCGGAAAACAGCGTCACCAGCAGCACCAGCGGCGACAGGATGACGTTGCCCGCCCAGAACAGCACCGAATGGACCACCGCGGTGAGACCGTCGATCGGCCTGCCGTCGAGTCGGTCGAGGCGGATGCCCATCATCTTCATGCCCGTGGTGGCTTGGTCGGTGCTGCCCAGCGTGTTCCAGATGTAGAGGATGGCGACGGCCGGCACCAGGACGCCGAACAGCATCCAGCCAAGGCCGAGGGTCAAAAGCCCGAGGAAGAACACCAGAATGGCAAACGGAATGGTGAGCAGCGCGACGATGATGTAGTCGATCACGAAGGCCAGGATGCGCTTCGTGCGCACGCCGTCATAGGCCCTGACATCGTCAAGCCTGCTGGTGATGATTTCGCCGTCGAGAACGCGCGCGTTCATGTCATTTCCTCGTAACAGGGACCCTGCATAGGGTGCGGGCCGCTCAGCAATGAAATGGTGAGGGCCTGCCGCGGAATCAAGATCGGGCTTTTTGCGGCGCACGAGTTCAAACAGCGTGAGATGCAATCTGAACCGGTTGAATTTGCGGCGCGGATCGCATTAGCTTGCTGCGGCGCACAAAGCGCTCGGGGGTAGGGGACGGGCAAGATGGACTACGATATGCTGGTCATCGGCAGCGGCCCTTCCGGTCGCCGTGCCGCGGTGCAATCGGCCAAGCTCGGCAAATCGGTGCTGGTGGTCGACCGCGGCCGGCGTCTGGGCGGTGTCTCGGTGCATACCGGCACCATTCCATCGAAAACGCTGCGCGAAACCGTGCTCAACCTCTCGGGCTGGCGCGAGCGCGGCTTCTATGGACGCGGCTACCGGGTCAAGCAGGACATCTCGGTCGGCGATCTAGTCGAACGCCTGCACAAGACGCTCGACCACGAGGTCGAGGTGCTGCAGCACCAGTTCATGCGCAACACGGTCAAGAGCGCCCGCGCCGCGGTGAAATTTCTCGGTCCCAACAAGGTCAGCCTGACCACCGACACGGGCGACTACAGCGAGGTTGGTTTTGCCAATGCGCTGATCGCGGTCGGCACCAGGCCGCACCGGCCGCGCGATGTGCCTTTCGACAAGACGCGCGTCTTCGACAGCGACGAGATGCTGGAGCTTGATCGCTTACCGCGTACGCTGACCGTGATCGGCGCCGGCGTCATCGGCGTCGAATATGCGACGATCTTTTCCGCGCTCGACGTGCCGGTAACCTTGGTCGAGCCGCGCAACTCCATCCTCGATTTCGTCGACCGCGAGATCGTCGACGATTTCATCCACCAGATGCGCGATCGCGGCATGACGATCCGGCTGGGCAGCGCGGTGAAGGAAATCCGCTCCAAGCCTGACGCCGCCGAAGTGGAACTGGCCGATGGCCGCACCATTCGCTCCGAGGTCGTGCTTTACGCCGCCGGCCGCACCGGAAATGTCGGCAGCCTGGGCCTGGATGTCGTCGGCATCGACGCCGACTCCAGAGGGCGTATCAAGGTCGATCCGCAGTCCTTCCAGACCAGCGTGCCCAACATCTACGCCGCCGGCGACGTCATAGGCTTTCCGAGCCTGGCCTCGACTTCGATGGAGCAGGGCAGGGTGGCGGCCTGCCATGCTTTCGGTGTGCCGCTGCCGCCACCACCGGAAACCTTTCCCTACGGCATCTACGCGGTGCCGGAAATTTCGACGGTCGGCCAGTCCGAGGAACAGGTGCGCGAGAGCGGTGCGGCCTATGAGGTCGGCGTGGCGCGTTTTCGCGAGACCTCGCGGGGCCACATCATGGGCGTCAACACCGGTTTCCTGAAGCTGTTGTTTTCGATCGAAACGCGCCGCTTGCTCGGCGCGCACATCGTCGGCGAGGGCGCCACCGAGCTCATTCACATCGGCCAGGCGGTGATCAATCTTGGCGGCACCGTCGACTTCTTCGTCAACAACACCTTCAACTATCCGACGCTCGCCGAAGCCTACAAGATCGCCGGCCTGGATGCCTGGAACAGGATGGGACGGGGATAGCCGGAGCTGCAGCTATGGAGGAGCAGGCCGAATATCGAAGGCCTGTCAGCCTGCCTGCGCCACCGCGGCCGATTTCGCCAGCCACTGCCTGACGATCGCGGCGTCGGTGCTGCCGAATTCATGACCCGATACAACAATCCGCGCATCGATCTCCGCGCCATGCTGGCTGAGCAATGTCACCAGAGCAGGGGCGAAGGGCGCATAGGTGATATCCGCGGCGCCGGCGACGATCAGCACTCGCACCTTGGACAAATCCGTCGCCGGCACGTCATCGAGCACCGGCATCGGCCGCAGCAACGCGGCGCGTTCGACCAGGCCCGGATGCAGCAGCATCAGGCTCGAAACCAGATTGGCGCCGTTCGAATAGCCGAGGAAAATCGTGCGGGAGAGGTCGAGATCGTGGCGTGTGGCCGCGTCAGCGACGAAGCCCGCAAATGCCTGGGTTTCGGTGCGGATGCTCTGCTGTTCGAAACGCGTCGGCGTGATGCGCGCGAACCAGCGGAAACCGTCTTCCTGGACGATGCGGCCGCGCACGGCGATCAGCACGACACGCGGCGCGATCTCTCTTGCCAGCGGCACCAGTGTCGTCTCGTCGACACCCGACCCATGCAGCAGGAAGAGGCAGTCGCCGGTTGAATCCGCGGGGCTGTAAATGCGGTAGCTGAAGGCGAGATCACGCCGCAGCGCACCATCTTGTGGGGTCCTTTCGGTCATGACCTCATCCTTTTGATTTCATGATGATTCCCATCAGTTTGCCGGCTTCAAAACGCAATATTTTCAAGCTCCGCGAAAGTTGATTGAACCGGGCGCATTACAGTCCGTTTCTTCACCGATACCATTGCTTCGGGAGGAATCGAAGCGGTGCGCCGGGGGTCGCATTGCCGGCATGAACAACCAGCTTTGAGGCCTTTTGTCGATGACCACCCAGATTTCCCCGGACCGCCATTCGCGTGTCCCAGACCGCGATATGCGTGTCTCAGACCGCGATACGCGCATCGATGTGTTGCGCGCTCTCGCTCTGCTGACCATCTATGTCGACCATGTGCCGGGTACCGTCTTCGAGTCTCTGACCTACAAGAACTTGGGCTTCTCGGACGCGGCGGAGGTCTTCGTGCTGATCTCCGGCATCTCGGTCGCGCTCGCTTACGGCAAGAAATTCCAGCCTGGAAATCGGCTGCTGGCAACGTTGAAGATGTGGCGTCGCGCCGGTGTGCTCTATGCCACCCACATCGTCACCACCATGGTGGTGATGGCCATCTTCTGCGCCGCGGCGGTGTTCGCCAGGCGGCCGGAGCTTTTGACGATGATCAACATCGAGCCGTTGATCAAGAATACCCCACAAGTGCTGATCGGCATCGTGACGCTCGGCCACCAGCTCGGCTACAACAACATCCTGTCGGTCTATGCCGTGCTGCTTTTGCTGGCGCCGGTCTTCCTGCTCTTCGTCAGTTATCGGCCGGTCCTGGCACTGGTCGCGTCCGGAGCACTGTGGCTGGTCGCTGGGATCTACCAGATTGCTCCGCCCAACTATCCCGAGCCCGGCTTCTGGTTTCTCAATCCGTTGTCGTGGCAGTTTCTTTTCAACATCGGCCTGGCGGGCACGCTGCATGTGCGTCGCGGTGGCACCATCCCGGTCAATCGCTGGCTGGTTGGCGCGGCCTTGGCCTACACCGCGACCGCGCTGGTCTGGGTGCACAGCCCGCTCTGGGGGCAGATCTCCTGGTTTGGCCTGCCTCCGGTGCTGACCGGCTTCGACAAGACGTTCCTGTCATTGCCGAGACTGCTGCATATCCTGGCGGTGAGCTACCTGATCGTGGCATTCCCCGCCATCTCGAACCTGTTCCGCACCGGGCGCGATCATCCGCTTGCCATATTGGGCAAACGATCGCTGCCGGTTTTCATTGCCGGAACGGTGCTCGCAATGGCGGCGCAGGTGCTGAAGCTGATCAATCCGGGCGGATTTGCCTATGACAGCCTGTTGATATCGGCCGGCATCGTCATGCAGTTCGCGGTCGCCTACTATCTCGAATGGCTTTCGGGCCTCGGCTGGTCGGGGAAAAGCAGGCCCGCGCGCAACGCGGCTCCGCCCGTCCATGCGTCCTTCGGCATGTCGTCGATGGCGACAAGAATGGGGCATTGAGGCGTCAGGCGTTTCAGGTGGACGAGGGGCCGGATGAGGCTCGCACCACGAGTTCGACCGGCAGCAATTGCCGGCTGGTGGGCGAGCCGTCATTTTCAAGGATCGCCTTGACGGCAAGGCGGCCCATCTCTGCGATCGGCTGGACGATTGTGGTCAACGGCGGCTTGGAAACCGCTCCTTCCGGGACACCGTCGAAGCCGACGATCGAAACGTCGCCCGGCACCGTGATGTCATGCTGCCGCAGCCAGTCCAATGCATGCAAGGCAATCCTGTCCGACATGGCCAGGATTGCGGTCGGTGTCTCGGCGCCGGCGAAAATATGGTCAAGGCCGGCCCACACACTCTCCTCGTCATTGACCGTTTCGTAGATCGGTACACGCGAGACGTCGATGTCGACGCGGGAGAGTTCCGCGAAGTAACCACGCAGGCGGTCACGCGTCCCGGAATAGAAAGCCTTCTCCACTTGCTCCTGTGTGGTGGGGCCGAAGCCGGAGTCCGCGACGGGCAGGGCAAGCACCGCAAAGCGACGATGGCCGAGCTCGGTCAGATGTCGGGCCGCTAGGCCGGCCCCGGCGATGTTGTCGACACCGATGGCGGCGACCGCCTCGTCATCGTCTGAATCGAGATCGAGCGCCACAAAAGGCAGCTTGCGTTCACGCGCCAGTTCGACCAGCTTTGAACCGCCATCGATGCAGAACACGATGAAGCCATCGACCAGCGCGCTCTGGATGTTCCAGGCGAGCTGTTCGCTGTTGGCGGCGGATACCAACGAAATCCCGGCGCCGGTCGCGTCACAAGCCTGCGAGATGCTGGCCATCATCACCCGGGCGAAAGGGTCTTCGAAGAAGTAGGACAGCGGCTCCGCGGTCGCGACACCGATGGCGTTGACCTTGCCGGCGCGCAGCAGCCGGCCCTTGGGGTCGGGTCCACCATATCCCATAGCCTCGGCTGCCGCCTTGACCCGTTCTCGGACCTCCTCGCGCACGATCTCCGGGCGGGCGAACACGTTGGACGCGGTGCCATGCGAGACGCCGGCCGCTTTGGCAATGTCCGCCAGCCGGACCGGTCTTGTCTTTCCAGAGGCCAATGGCGCCATTTTCTTCTCCTGAATTCATCCCCTCTAACACTTTCGTTGGATCGGTTCAAATTTTGGCTTGATCAAGGGGTTGGCAAGACGTATTGTTGAATCGATCCAAAGCCACGTTTGGTTTTATATATTGGATCGATTCAACTCGTAGGAAAGGACGTATGTCATGCACCCCGTCAGTTTTCTGTTCGAAGACATTTACCGCAACGACTGGAGCATCTCGTCGAATGCCGCGACGCAAGGGCGCCGTGGCAAGGCCAGCCCATGGGTTCGCGAGCTGCGGTTCCTCGTAGAGCGCAAGCGGAGCTGATCCGGTCGGTTTTCGCGCCTGTCGATTGGATCGATTCAAGCATTGAAAAGAGTGCATGTCATGCATCCCGTGAGCTATCTGTTCGAAGACATCTATCGCAACTATTGGGGCATCGCGCCGGCTGAACGGCCGGAGGGGCGTCGGTTGGCGAGGTTGCGGCGGCGCAATCGCGAATCGCTTGTCCAGCCCGAGCGCCGGCAGGACTGATTGTTCCGCAAACGACGTTTGACGGGCGCGGCCTGGTATCGGGCAGGGCGCCCGGAGGCGTCAGGAACGCGCGCGCACCAGCGCGGAGGCAGCGATCGCTAGCCAGCCGGCGATGAGCAAGGTGCCGCCGATCGGCGCCGACAGCGGGAACAGCCGTGAGCCGATGAAATCGCGAGCCAGCAGGTCGCCGCAGAACAACAGAAGGCCAACCAGGAGGCTCAGGCTTCCCACTCGCAGGATCCGGTTCGCGCCAAGCAATCCGGCGGCGAGGAAGACCGGCGCATGCATGAGCAGGAAGGATGCGGCGGTGCCGACGAAGACCCCGCCCAGATGCGCCGCCGCGGCCGACAGCGCCACGCCGGCGGCGCCACAGAGGCCCCCGGCCAGGACGAGGATACGGCCGCTGTTGCCGGAAGGTTGCTCGGCCATGCTCATGTCCGTGGCTCCGTTATATCAGAGGAATATACCCAGCCCCGTCAGGGCTTGCCGGCGTTGGCGAGCATGTCCTGCTCGCGGCGTGACTGCGCCAGCCAGTTATACACCGCGCCTCCGGCCATCAAGACGGATGTGCCCAGAAACACCGAACGCATGCCGAAATGGCCACCGGCAAAGCCGCCCAGCAACGGGCCGGCGACCTGCCCGACATACTGGGCGGAGATCGACAGCCCGAGCACGTTGCCGCCGACGCCATCGGGCACATTATGACGGATGACGCTGGTGATGCAGGGTAAGAGCCCGCCCAGCGCCAGGCCCATCAGGAAGCGCAGGCCGATGAGTTGCCAGCTCTGCGTGACGAAGGCCTGCGGGATCAGCAGCAGCGCCGAGACGGCAAGCGCGCCAATGATGACGTTCCAGTGGCCGACGCGGTCGGCGAGCTTGCCGAGATGCGAAGCCGAAAGGATGGCGCCAAGGGCCGCTGCCGACATGACGACGCCCGATATCAGCGTCACGCGGCTCTGGTCTTCGATGAGCTCCTGCACATAGACGGTGATGATCGGCTCGATCGACATGGTGGCGAAACTCAACAGCATGCCGGTCGCCAGCATGGCGACGACAGGTCGTTTGTCGGGGATTTGTGCCCAGCCGCCTTTCGGCTTCTGCTTCGACGCGGCTTCTGCTGTTTTCGGCCGGGGATTCTCCTTGATCAGAAACGTGGTCGCCAGGAACGCCAGGAAGATGACGCCGCCGGACAACAGGAAGGTGGCGCGGATGCCGATCAGCGGCGGCAAGATGCCGCCAACCAGTGGGCCGACCAATGCTCCAGCGGTGATGCCGGCTGACAGCAGGCCGAGCGCCCAGCCGGAACGCTCCTTCGGCGTCTGCATGGCGACGAGGATGGTCGATCCCGAGGAATAGCCGCCGGCAAAACCGATCAGCAGCCGCAGCAGCACCAGTTGCCAGACGGTCTGCACCATGCCGGTCAGCGACATGCATATGGCCATGCCGAAGCTGGCGCGAACCAGCATCACCTTGCGGCCGTAGCGGTCGCCGAGACGTCCCCAGAGCGGCGCCACCAGTGCCGCCGCGAAGAACGTCGCGCCATACGCGATCCCCGACCATTGCACGATCGCCGCGTGGCCCTCGGCACCGAGCTGCTCGATATAGAGCGGCAGGAACGGCAAAAGCAGCGTCATGGCGACAAGCGTCGAAAACGAACCGGCAAAGCACACGAACAGATTGCGCCGCCAGTGGACGTTGTAGGTGCTGTCGGTCGCCGGGGGCGTGTTCTGCGGCATGTCAAAAGTCCTGTCCGAGCAATGCGGAGCCGTGGGTTGCTGCGGATACCAATTTGGGATACCAAGGTGGTGGCCCGTCATGGACGCAAGCTCGGCCGCTGTCAATGTGGCCCTCTCAAACGTGATCGGGAAACGCAGCCGACGGGCCGATCGCCAGCAAACGGCCGGAAGACGGAAACGACATGTCGCAGATGCAGAGCGTCGAAAAACAGCTTCGGCAGATGATCCTGGGCCTTGAGATCGGTCCTGGCGAGAAACTGACCGAGCGCTGGATCGAAAGCTGTTTCGGCGCATCGCGAACCCCGGTCAGGGCAGCACTTCTGCGGCTCGAGACCGAGGGCCTGGTCGGCAGGGACGGACGTGGCTGGACGGTGTCGCCCATCAACCTGGCCGAGCTCGAGCAGATCGCCGTCTACAGGGAGGCGGTCGAGGTTGCGGCACTTCGCCTGACATGCGCCTTGGCGGACCGGGGCGCCGTCGATGTCATCGAGGCGATGCTCGAGTCCTGCGACAACGACACGCCGCGCGAGGAATGGCATCGTGTCGGCATGGATTTTCACATCGAACTGGCGCGTCTGTCGGGCAACGAATTCCTGTTCCGGGCGGTCCGCGATGCCATGACGCGCCTTTCGCGGGCGCGCTGGCTGGAGGTTCGCGACGAAGCGGCCCTTGCTCGCGCCTGGGCCGAACATCGCGCCATTCTGGCTGCCGCGCGCCTTGGCGATACCGATGAAGCCGCGCGCCTGCTTTCAGGCCACATCGTCGGCAGCCGCGACCGGCTGGTGACGTCGCTCGCCAACGATCGCCGTGGTCTTCGCGCCAGAGGCTTTGCTGTGGTCGCCGCCTAAGTCGTAGGGATGGGGCGCGCAAAAGGCGGCGTCGGTACCTGCGCGCACTTTCGGCCTCGCTTCGCGGCCGCCGATGGCGTAAGGAGCGGCGATGGAAAACAACCGATTTGAAACACCTGTGACTGTGAAGTCAGTCGCGGCGGGAAGCACTCAGCTCTTGCGTACGGCTCGTGAGGCTTCCGACTACCTCCTTAACAGCTGGCCCGGCAAGCGCAGTCCCAAGCATCGCGCGGCGCTGCAGGCCTGCCATGACGCGCTCGCCGGCGACAAGCCGGCGATGAACGCCAGGCGCGCGTTCATTGCGGCAGCACGCGAAGTGGACGTCTTTGTCAGCGACAAGGCGCCCGCCTGACACAAGCCGTCATCTGGGGCGGCGATCTGGATTGAGGCATGGCCCGCATCCGCGGGCTTTTTGCCGTCACTTTGCCGTTTCGGTTTCGCCTTCGGTTTCGTCCTCGGGCTTCGAACGTTCCCGCGCCACAACCTTGGCTGCCAGCTTCTCGGCCTTCTTGGCCGCCTTCTGGCGGTCGCGTTCCTTGCGTTCCTGATCGTAATTTGGTGGTCGCGCCATATCGGCTCCTTTTCACTGCCTCGCGGCTATGGTCCTGCCTAGGAGCATTAGCCGTCAAACACAACAGCTGAAGCGACAGTGCGGGCTGTTCGTGGCGACGACGGTCCGGGACTTGCAAGATGCGCGGCACAATGGTGTAGGGAGAGCAGGGGCGCCCACAAACTGCGCAGCGATCCGCCCGTTTGTTTTGATCAAGTGAATTATGGCCACCATACAACGAACGATGGCAAGGGTTTTCTACTATGCGCGCAACGTCATGCGCGATATCGCACCGCAGGCCCTCTTCCGTCGGCGGTTGGCGGGCCGTCTCGAACAGGCCAGGCTCTCGGATGAGGCGGCGCGGCGGCGGCTGAATTACTACAACAAGCTGCAGGACGCGTTTTCGCCTAGCCCGGCTGCAGTGCGTCTCGACAAGCTGCCCTCCACGCCGACCATGTACTACTACGACCTCAAGGAGTTTGCCCGCTATTTCGATCCGGCATTGCTCGTCGACGTCGAATTCGGCGACGTCATCGAGGTGCCGAACGTGCCGACGCTCGTCAAGGATCGGCCGATCCGCGCTGACGACAGCAATGCGGTCATCATGAAATTCAACAAGTTTCGGCACTTCCATATGCCTGCCGACGCAACTGCATTCGCCGACAAGCGTCCGGCCGTGGTCTGGCGCGGCGATCTCAACAATCCGAAACGGACAAGATTTATCGACGCCGTGCGTGACTTGCCGTTTTGCGACGCCGGCTCGCACAAGCCGAACGCGCCGGCCGAGTATAGCAAGCCGTTTCTCAGCATCAGCCAACAGCTGCGCTACCGCTACATCGTCTCGCTCGAAGGCAACGACGTGGCGACCAACCTCAAATGGATCCTGAATTCGACTTCGCTCTGCCTGATGCCGCCGCCGACATACGAGACATGGTTTGCGGAAAAGCAACTCGAGGCCGGTGTCCACTACGTGCCGCTCGCCCCGGATTTCGCCGATATCACGGACAAGGTGCGCTATTTCGAACAACACCCGGCCGAGGCGCAACGCATCATTGCCGCGGCTAATGCCTATTGCCGCCAATTCTCCAACGAGCAGGACGAGCAGGCGATCTCGCTGCTCGTCCTCTACAAGTATTTCGTGCTCAGCGGCCAGATCGAGCCTGATCCAGAGGTCTGGCGGTTTATCCAGGGTTAGGACGTCGCGTGCCTCGGCACCAAACTTTGCTCGTCAGATGCCGCTTCGGTCAAGAACCAGATCGGCGGGGCCGAAGCGGTCCTCTGCCGTCAATTGCTGGTGCCAGTAGGGATAGAGCAAAGGCGGCCGGCTGACCGCGTCGAGGCGGCCGCGTTCCTCGCCGGTGAGCGCCAGGCTCGCAGCCTCGAGGTTGTCTTTCAGCTGGACTTCGTTGCGGGCGCCGATCACCAGCGAGGAGACAGCTGGCCGGCCGAGCAGCCAGGCCAGTGCCACCTGCGCCGCCGACACGCCGCGCTGCGTGCCGATCTCGACAAGCACGTCGACGATCCGCCACAGCCGGTCCTCGTCGCGGATCGGCGGTTCCGACCAGCCGGCGAGCTGGCGGGCGGTGGGGCTGTCGCGGCGGTATTTGCCGGACAGCAATCCGCCGGCGAGCGGGCTCCAGACCAGAACGCCCAGTCCCTGGTCGACGGAAATCGGCAGCAGCTCATACTCCGCCTCGCGCGCTTCCAGCGTGTAGTGGATCTGCTGGGTGACGAAGCGTGGCTGGTGATGGCTGTCGCTGATGCCGAGCGCCTTCATCACCTGCCAGCCGGAATAGTTGGAACAGCCGACATAGCGGATCTTGCCCTGGGCAACCAGCGTGTCGAGCGCGGCGATGGTCTCCTCCAGCGGTGTCACGCCATCCCATTCGTGCAGGAAGTAGATGTCGATAACGTCGGTCTTGAGCCGCTTCAGGCTCTTCTCGCATTCGCGGATCAGATGATGGCGCGACAGGCCTTCATCGTTCGGACCTTTGCCGATCCGTATCCGCGCCTTGGAGGCGATCAGCACGTCGCCCTTGCGCTTGCCGCCGAGCGCTTCACCGATGATCTCTTCCGAAATGCCGTTCGAATAGACATTGGCGGTATCGATGACGTTGATGCCGGCATCGATGCAGGTATCGATGATGCGGGAGGCTTCCGCGAGATCAGAATTGCCGACGGCGGCAAACGGTCCGCTGCCTCCGAAGGTCATGGTTCCCAAGGTCAGTGTCGAAACTTTGAGCCCGGAACGGCCAAGCGTGCGGTATTCCATGTCAGTCCTCGCGATTGCATTGGGAAGGGGGCCGGGGAGGGCGCCCCGAATGTAGCCGGTATTTGTAGGACAATTTGGGCGGCTTGTCTCCATGCCAGGACGACGGATCGATCACGCCTGGCGGGATTGGCACTGGCGGTGATCACGCTCGGGCTGCAATAAAACCGTCATTGCCCGCCTATATTGAAGTCGGCTCAGGGTGTTGCCGTTCCGGGCCATGAGCCGGGAGTTTGGGGCGCCGGACGTGGATCGACAGAGCTTGCAAGCGGAGCAGTTGATATGCCCGAGCCAAAACAGAATTCTCCTGCCAAGGACTGGCTTGAAGCCGAGCTAGCCGACACGCTCGACGAGGACTATGAGCTCGAAATGTCGGAGCCGGCGCTGTCGATGGAGATCGCCAAGATCTACAAGAACGCGCATCCGCCTTCGATCAATCGCATGCAGTATTTTCGCGAACTGATCACCTTGCAGTCCGAATTGATCAAGCTGCAGTCCTGGGTCGCCTACCACAAGAAGAAGCTGGTGGTGATCTTCGAGGGCCGCGACTCGGCCGGCAAGGGCGGCGTCATCAAGCGCATCACCCAGCGGCTCAATCCGCGCATCTGCCGTGTCGTGGCGCTGCCGGCGCCGACCGAGCGCGAGAAGTCGCAATGGTATTTCCAGCGCTATGTGCCGCATCTGCCGGCCGGCGGCGAGATCGTGCTGTTCGACCGCTCCTGGTACAACCGCTCGGGCGTCGAGCGCGTGATGGGCTTTGCCCAGCCCGATCAGGTGGAAGAGTTCTTCCGCGACGTGCCGGAGTTCGAGCGCATGCTGGTCCGCTCGGGCATCACCGTGGTCAAATATTGGTTCTCGATCACCGACGAGGAGCAGCAGATGCGCTTCCTGATGCGCATCCATGATCCGATGAAGCAGTGGAAACTGTCGCCGATGGACCTGCAGTCGCGCGTGCGCTGGGAGCAGTACACCAAGGCCAAGGAAGAGACCTTCGTCCGCACCAACATCCCGGAAGCCCCCTGGTTCATCGTTGAAGGCAACGACAAGAAGCGGGCACGGCTGAACTGCATCGACCACCTGCTCAAGCAGATGCCCTATGAGGAGGTCCCGCACGAAGAGATCACGCTGCCGGAGCGCGTCTTCAATCCCGAATACGAGCGTCAGACGCTGCCGCGCGAACTCTACGTGCCGGAGAAATACTGAGTTAGACGAAGCTGCGATCTCCCCCACGCGGGGGGAGATTGGCTCTCCACCTTACACCCGCTTGATGACCACGTGCGTGGCGAGCGGCGTTGCCACCTGCTCGCTGCAGACATAACCGAGCTTGAGCATATCGAGGCCGGCGAAAAGATGCTCGCCCTTGCCGAGCAGCACCGGTGAAATCGCCAGGTGCATCTCGTCGATCAGCTTTTCCTGCAGGTACTGGCGGATGGTGTCGACACCGCCACCGACTCGCACATCCTTGCCCCCAGCCGCCGCTTTTGCCTGTTCAAGCGCCGAATGGATGCCGTCGGTGATGAAATAGAAAGTCGTGCCGCCTTCCATGACGATCGGTTCACGTTTGTGGTGGGTCAGCACGAAAACCGGCACATGATAGGGCGGGTTGTCGCCCCACCAGCCCTTCCAATTGTCATCAGGCCATTCGCCGCGGATCGGCCCGAACATGTTGCGGCCGAGGATCCAGGCGCCGACATTCTCGAAACTGCGCGCCGCGAACGCCTCGTTGATATCGGTGGTGCCGCCATCTTGTCCGAGCACCATCTCACGGAAGGTGCGGGTGTCGACAAACCACTTGTGCAGGGATTCCCCGCCGACGCCGAGCGGATTTTGCAGATCCTGATCGGAACCGGCGCCGTAGCCGTCGAGTGACAGGGTAAACGCATTGACGCGAAGTTTGGACATGAGCCTCCTCGATAGCCAGTTGTATTCTGCAATTGGTTTTTTCTAGCAAACTGATTGCGAATTGCAAGCAGTATCTTGGCGATGAAAGGCGCACATGAGGTGAAACGGGTCAGGAAGCATCTTCTGGAGGCGTTCGCCATGCCTCTGTGCGAGGTGCCGCTGCCCGGCCGCCTCCAACCGTGCGGATATCATAGCCGCAGCTGGGGATCGTTGTCAGCGGGAATCCGAACGAACCGCCGGCAGGTCAAAAGTGTGGTGACACCTCCTGAAAGGCCGGGAAGTCGGAGCTATCCCTTCAGCAGTTCCGCCACTTCGGGCGCGAAATAGGTCAAGATGCCGTCGCAGCCGGCACGCTTGAAGGCGAGCAGCGATTCCAGCATCGCCTTCTCGCCATCGATCCAGCCATTGGCGGCGGCGGCCTTGATCATCGAATACTCGCCCGACACCTGGTAGGCGAAGGTCGGCATCTGGAACTCGTCCTTCAGCCGCCGGATGATGTCGAGATAGGGCAGGCCGGGCTTGACCATCAGCATGTCGGCGCCCTCGGCGAGATCCTGCTCGGCCTCGCGCACCGCTTCGTCGGAATTGGCGTGGTCGATGTAGTAGGTCTTCTTGTCGCCCTTGAGCAGGCCGGCTGTGCCCACCGCCTCGCGATAGGGACCGTAGAAGGCCGAGGCGAATTTGGTCGCATAGGACATGATCGCGACATCCTGAAAGCCGTTGGCGTCGAGCGCGTCGCGGATGGCACCGATGCGGCCATCCATCATGTCGGACGGGGCGATGATGTCGGCGCCGGCTGCCGCCTGGATGACGGCCGCGGCGGTCACCTGTTCCACCGTCTCGTCATTGACGATGATGCCGTCGCGCAGGATGCCGTCATGGCCGTGGCTGGTGAACGGGTCGAGCGCGGCGTCGGTAATAATGCCGATCTGAGACACCGCGTCCTTGATCGCGCGGGTGGCGCGGTTGATGACGTTGTTTGCGTCGAGGATGTGCGAGCCGGTCTGGTCGCGCAGCGAGATGTCGACATTGGGGAAGGTGGCGAGTGCCGGAATGCCGAGCTTTGCCGCGCGTTCGGCTTCCTTGACTGCGAGATCGATGGACAGGCGGAAGACGCCGGGCATGGCGGCGATCGGCTCGCGGATATTCTTGCCGTCAACGATGAAGATCGGCCAGATCAGGTCGTCGACCGAGAGCCTGTTCTCTTGCACGAGACGGCGCGACCAGTCGGCCTTGCGCATGCGGCGCAAGCGGCGGCTGCCGGTGATGTCGTCGACGCTGCGCACGCCGGCTGGCTTTGCCGGCGTGAATTTATTCGTCGCAGTAGGGGTGAATTTGTTCATCGCCAAAACTCCAGATCGGCGGCTTTTACCACGAGCCCTTGCCGCTGACCAATGCGACACGTTTGTGCCAGCGATCCGGTCGAGGCCTATTCGGGTTGCCCGTTGCCCGACAGGATCTGCGCCGCGCCGCGCATAGCTACGCGGAAAGCCTCATCGAAGCTGACACCGCGCACCTGCCAGGTATAGGTCTTGCCGGCCATGGCCAGCCGCCAGTCGGCGATCCAGCCCAGTTCCTTGTCGCTCCAGACGAGGCTGCCGGAAAGCGCCTGATCGGCGCCGGCCTTCTTCGCGATGGCATCCAGCTTCGTCATCTCGGCGCTGCGAAGCGTCTGATCGTCCAGCCCAGCCTGCGACAGCTGCGCTGCCGTGGGAAAAGCCACCTGCATGGCCAGCGGTGCGGCGGCATTGCTAAACGATTCGCGCATCAGCACGCCGCGCTCGTCATCGGCATCGAGCGCGAAATGCTTGACGCCTTGCTCGGATGTCAAAAACATCGCCAGCCGTGGCCGCTCGGTCAGCCACGGTTTGCTGCCGAGAGATGCCAGAACTGGGTCGATCGTCGCCGGCGTGTATTGGCAAAAGAGATCGTGCGGCCGGTCATGGGTGCCCTGTTCGTCATGCACCGGAATGCCTTCCATGCGGTCGCGGTAACGAAAGCCGGTGACGAAGCCGCCGGCCTTTTCGCGCAGTGCCGCCATCTCCGGTTTTGCCGTCAGGCGCTGGTCGCCGGCAACCCGGACCAGCACCGCATCGAGGCAGATCTTGAAACCTGCCTGGCGGTTCGGCTCGCCTTGGCCGGTGACGATGGTCTGCGATTTGTAGAGGTCGTCGATATCAGCCGCCCTGGCCGGACCATTGGCGGCGCAGATGCCGAGCAGGCCACCCAGAACAAGGGCCAGAACAAGGGCAAGGCGCAAAAACTGCGGCATGGCTCACCGTCCGGTTCGAGGCTTGGCGGCCAATCTCTAACATCGAGTGCCGCCGGTGGCCAAGACCGCGCGATGCCGGCTCAGTTCGAGCCTGCGTTCTCGGAAGCGGCTGTGTCCTCAACGAATTTCCGAAAGTCGGTTGGCGGGTGCCCGGTCAAATGCTCGCAGGCGTTCGTAATCCGTTGATAGCGGCCCTCTTCTATGGATCGGCACAAGGTCGAAAAGGCATGCGGCCAAGGATCCTGCATTTCCGCCCAGGCGCGTTGAAGGTAGTCGGCGGGTGAACAGGGAGCGAATTCAAGACGATGGCCGAAAGCTGAACCTGCGGCCTCGGTCATTTCGTGAAACGACAGCTTCCGTGGCCCCGTCAGCTCATAAGTCTTTCCTGCATGCTGCATTGGCGACGCGACCACCGCCGCTGCGGCCAGGGCAACATCCTGTCGCGATATTGGCGCAACCGCTCCAGTGTCCGTGGGTAGCGAAAGAACTCCGGACGAAAGGGCCGGCTTGATCCAGGTGTCGAGAACAAGATCCGAATACAGGCCGCATCTCAGGATTGTCCAGGTCAGCCCGCTCTCGCGCAACCTGCGCTCCGCATCCCGGTAGACGGGTGTGAAATAGAACGGCGAGTCCGCGTCGATATCGATGATGCTGGTGAAGACGATCGACGATTTTTTTCGGGAAGCGGCTGCCTCTATGGCGTTGGCATGGTGACCAAGGAGATCGCGGCCGTCTCCGTCGCTCGAGACGAGCAGCAGCGTCGAGACGCCTTCGAATGCGCGCAACAAACTCCTGGGGTCGTCGTAGTCCGCGATCCGCAACGGCGTTTCGGCAGACAGGCCCGCTACACGCTTTCCGGTGGTCCTGACCATACCCGCCGCCGGAAAGCCCTGGCGCGACAGCGCGGCAAGCGTCTTGCTCCCGACATATCCCGACGCCCCGGTTACAAGGATCATGCATTCGCTCTTGAGCCATACAGACGGATAAAGTTGCACCCATTTGGCCGGGACGCAAAGGATGGCGGCCGGGCTTGGCATTGACGCACCCATGCGCCACGCTTTAGCACTTCAGTCCCGCCGGCGCGGGGGAGGGATTCTTTCACGATGGATTTTGGCGGAGGCGACGAGATCCGCTTCGAACATCTGGGGCGGGCCGGCGTCGTCACCTTGACGCGGCCGCAGGCGCTCAATGCCTTGACGCACCGCATGATCAGGGCGCTCGACGCAGCTCTTTGCGCCTGGGAGACCGACCGAGGCATCGATGTCGTCGTTGTCAAGGCCGAGGGCAGGGCCTTTTCGGCCGGCGGCGACATCCTGCAGGTCTATGAGACCGGCCGGGCGGGAAAACCGCCGGTCGAGTTCTTCGCCGACGAGTACCGGCTCAACGCCCGCATCAACAGCTTCAAGAAACCTTACGTCGCCCTGATCGACGGCATCGTCATGGGCGGTGGCGTCGGCATTTCCTTCCACGGTTCGCACCGGGTGATGACCGAGAATGCCCAATTTGCCATGCCGGAGGTCGGCATCGGCTTTTTCCCCGATGTCGGCGCCAGCCACCTGCTGCCCGATCTCGGCGGCTCGTTCGGCATGTATCTGGCGCTGACCGGCAATCGCATCCGTTATGGCGATGCGCTGTGGTCGGGCTTGGCGACCCACACCATCAAGGCCGAGGACCAGGGCGGCTTCCTCGACCGGCTGACGTTGACCGGCGACCCGGAAGCGGTGCTGCGCGGTTTCTTCATCCAGGCAAGGCGGGAGACCGACAGGCCGACGCTGGAGGCGATATCGAGCCATTTTTCGCAACCATCCCTGAAACGCGTCATCGACAGCCTGGAGCGCGCGGCGGATGCCGACGAGTTCGCGGCAAAGACGCTGGCGACGATCCGCACCCGCTCGCCGACCAGCCTGCGAGTCGCCTGGCGCCAGATCAGCGTCGGGCTGACCCTGTCGATGGACGCATGCATGAAGATGGAGTTCCGCATCCTCAACCGGATGCTGGCCGGCCATGATTTCTACGAAGGCATCCGCGCCGCCATCATCGACAAGGGCTCGAAGCCGCAATGGCGCCCGGCAAGCCTCGATGCGGTCAGCGAGGCCGATGTCGACGCCTACTTCGCTCCGCTGGGCGAAAGGGAGCTCTTGATATGAGCGAGGTGACCCCGAGGCGCGTCGTGCTGCAGCCCTCCGGGGTGGAGGTGATCTTCGCCTGGTTCCAGCGCGTCATATCGGGCTACTGCCTGCTGTTCGGCATTCTCTACTGGATCAAGCTGATCGGCTTCTATCCGGGCTCGCTGTGGCGTTTCGACCTGATGCCCGTGCACTGGCAGGTGGCGGCGGTGGTGCTGGCCGTGTTCTTTCCCTTCGCCGCTGCCGGCCTGTGGATGCTGGCGTCCTGGGGGCCGGTGATCTGGTTCATTTGCGCGGTGACCGAGACGGTGATGTATGCCGGCTTTCCCGAGCTTTTCGGCCACCGCCTGCTGATTGTTATCTCGCATGCCGCGGTGGCGGTGCTCTACATCGTCTTTCGCGTTGTCATCTACCTGCAGAAGCGCCCGGTCCGCCACTAAGCCATTGAGCACATTGGCGCCCTGGCTTCTGCCTGGATTCGGTCTCCAAATTGTTGCCGAAATCTTTAGGTTAATTATCTTTGCTCGGGTGACCGTTCGTTAAGCCTCTTTCGAAACCTGTTACCGGTAAGCTCTTGTTAGCCCTAGCGTTTAAGTCGAATTTTATGAGTATTCGATAGTGTCGCGATCAAGGTGAAAAACAAAAAATCACCAAGGCGACAAACGAGAGGCAAAGACAATGATCAATTCGCGTCCGGCGGCGAAGACCGCCAACGTATCCGACGATCGCCGCGAGGCTATCCGTTCCCTGTACATGGAATCGCTGCAGCTTGTTGAGCGGCTGCACCGTCGCCTGCTTGACGTGATCAAGGACGAATTCGACCGCAACGGCCGTTCCGACATCAATGCCATCCAGGCGCTGCTGCTGTTCAACATCGGCAATTCCGAGCTGACCGCCGGCGAGCTGCGCTCGCGTGGCTACTATCTCGGCTCGAACGTCTCCTACAATCTGAAGAAGCTGGTCGATCTCGGCTTCATCAACCACCAGCGCTCGCGCATTGACCGCCGTTCGGTCCGCGTCTCGCTGACGCCGAAGGGCAACGAGGTGGCGGAAGTCGTCGCCGGCCTTTACGAGCGTCATGTCGGTTCGATCGAGCAGGTCGGCGGCATCAACACCGACGAGTTCAAGCAGATGAACCGCGCTTTGCAGCGGCTCGACCGCTTCTGGAACGACACCATCGCCTACCGGATGTAATGCGCGGCATCAGATCCGGCCCGCGCCACAGAAGCGCGGCCGAAATATCGACCTTCAGTCAGGGCCGGTGCCGAAAGCACCGGCCTTTTCTTTGGATTTTGGCTACCATCATTCTATTAGCTGACCATCTTATTGCGGCCAGCGATCGCGGATCGGTGCCGAAAAAGCACGGGTCTTTTCACTTCGCTGCGCTTGGCGGGCCAAATTCAACCGAAAGCCACGTTGCCGCCATATTCCAGTGGAACCGAGGATGCCGGTGATGCTGTGGTGAAGGCCGTGCGTTCACCAAGGAACCCGTATCGTGCTTCGAGCGTTTGTGGCCTAGCTGATACGGACAATGGTTGGCTAATTGTTAAGTTTGCCAATTCTAGAGTGCGGGCAAGATCGCCCCCATAACCGAATACATTAGATCGAACGCTACAAATGTCTGGAACGTCCATGAAAACCAGCCGCCGCTTTTTCCTTTCCGGAGCCTCTGCGCTCGCAGCAGCTATGGTTGCCGGCGGCGCCAATGCGCAGGACGTGATCGGGGACATCCTGAAGTCCTCAACGCGCGGCAATTGGGACGACCAGTTCGACGCCCGCGCCAGCGAGGGCGGCAAGGTGGCCTCGACGCTGCCGATCTTCAGTCTGCAGACCGTCGCCTTTACGGAACAGGCGGTCGCGCAATATCAGAACATCGTCGGGCAGGGCGGCTGGGTCGACGTCCCAGCGACCAAGAAACTGCAGCTCGGCGTCGATGATCCCGATGTGGTGCCATTGCGAAAGCGCCTGATGGTCGCGGGCGACCTCTCGCAGAGCGCCGGCATTTCGACGGCTTTCGATTCCTATGTCGACTCGGCGGTCAAGCGTTTCCAGTTGCGTCACGGCCTGCCGGCCGACGGCTCGATGGGTAAATACACCTACGCGGCGATGAACGTTTCGGCGCAGATAAGGCTTGGCCAGTTGCAGACCAATTTGCAGCGGCTGCGCGAGAAGGCCGGCACGCTGGGCAGTCGCTATGTGCTGGTCGACATTCCGGCGGCGCAGATCGAAGCGGTCGAGAACGACCGCGTCGTGCTTCGCCACACCGCGATCGTTGGCAAGATCGATCGCCAGACGCCGATCGTCAATTCCAAAATCAACGAGATCATCGTCAATCCGTACTGGAACGCGCCGGTCTCGATCGTGCGCAAGGACATTATTCCGCTGATGCGGAAGAATCCCGATTATCTGAAGGACAGCCATATCCGCCTGTTCGCGCCGGATGGCAGCGAAGTCGATCCGATGAACGTGGACTGGTCGACCGACGACGCCGAGAAGTACCGTTTCCGCCAGGACCCCGGCTCGGAAAACGCCATGGCGTCGGTCAAGATCAACTTCCCGAGCCCGGACGGTGTCTACATGCACGACACGCCGCAGCAGAGCCTGTTCGGCAAGATGATGCGCTTCGATTCCTCGGGCTGCGTGCGCGTGCAGAATGTGCGCGACCTCGTCACCTGGATCTTGCGCGACACGCCCGGCTGGGACCGCCAACATTTCGAGGCGGCGATCAAGACCGGCCAAAACACGCCGATCCAGGTCACCAACCCGGTGCCGGTCCACTTCCTCTATCTCTCGGCCTGGTCGACGGGCCCAGGCGTCGTGCAGTTCCGCGACGACGTCTACGCGCTCGATGGCAACAACGAGCTGCAGATCACGTCATCGCTTTAAATAGCTGATCTATTTATAAAAAAGGCCGCTGCTCAGGGCGGCCTTTTTCGTTGCTTGGGTGCAGCTGCGTTTTTCCGCAGGAGGGGCCGCTGCACGGATCGACCGGCCTTGCGCATGGTCGACGGACAAGCTTGGAACCGGACCATGGAAGTCGCCGTCTTCATTCAGGTCGTGCTCGTCTTCTTCGCGCTTTCCGGCGCGAGGCTGGAAGGCAGGAGCTGGAACTGAGGCTCGCCGGCATCGAAGCCGAGCGCGCAGCCGTGCGTGCCAAAGGTCGGAAGGCTCGGAAATAGCAACCTGGAGACTTCGCTGGCGCAATCCGGCCAGCAAATTTCGCGCCGCAAACGTGGCGGGGCGAAAACAACTGTGTTAATGGCGCGGCAAATGCACGTCGCCCAAAAGTGTGCAGCGTTTTTTTGGGGCAACGACTGGCATAAATCGAAAATTGCCCCCGAACCCCGAGGATTTCAGGCCATGGCAACAGCAGCGGCAGTGTCGAACAAATTCGAATCCTTCTTCGAAACCACGCTGGCCGACGCCGATCCGGAGATTTTCGGCGCCATCCGCAACGAACTCGGCCGCCAGCGCCACGAGATCGAGCTGATCGCCTCGGAAAACATCGTCTCGCGCGCCGTGCTGGAAGCGCAGGGCTCGATCATGACCAACAAATATGCCGAGGGCTATCCGGGCAAACGCTACTATGGCGGCTGCCAGTTCGTCGACGTCGCCGAGGAACTGGCCATCCAGCGGGCGAAGAAGCTGTTCGGCTGCAACTTCGCCAACGTCCAGCCGAATTCCGGCAGCCAGATGAACCAGGCTGTGTTCCTGGCGCTCTTGCAGCCCGGCGACACTTTCATGGGCCTCGACCTCAATTCCGGCGGCCATCTGACCCACGGTTCGCCGGTCAACATGAGCGGCAAATGGTTCAAGGTCGTCTCCTATGGTGTGCGCCAGGACGACCATCTGCTCGACATGGACGCCATCGAGAAGACCGCGCATGAGACCAAGCCGAAGCTGATCCTGGCCGGCGGCACCGCCTATTCGCGGGTCTGGGACTGGAAGCGCTTTCGAGAGATCGCCGACGCTGTCGGCGCCTACCTGATGGTCGACATGGCGCACATCGCGGGGCTCGTCGCCGGCGGCGTGCATCCGTCGCCGCTGCCGCATGCCCATGTCGTGACCACCACGACGCACAAGTCGCTGCGCGGCCCGCGCGGCGGCATGATCCTGTGCAATGACGAGGACATCGCCAAGAAGATGAATTCGGCGGTGTTCCCCGGTCTGCAGGGCGGCCCGCTGATGCATGTCATCGCCGCCAAGGCGGTCGCCTTCGGCGAAGCGCTGAAGCCGAGCTTCAAGGTCTATGCCGAAAGCGTCGCCGCCAACGCCAAGGCGCTCGCCTCCAGTCTCAAGGAAACCGGTCTCGACATCGTCTCCGGCGGCACCGACAACCATCTGATGCTGGTCGACCTCAGGCCCAAGAACGCCACCGGCAAGCGCGCCGAGGCGGCCCTTGGCCGCGCCAACATCACCTGCAACAAGAATGGCATTCCGTTCGACCCGGAAAAGCCTTTCGTCACCTCGGGCGTGCGTCTCGGCACACCGGCTGGCACCACGCGCGGCTTCGGCCAGGCCGAATTCCGCGAGATCGGCAAGCTGATCGCCGAAGTGCTGGATGGTCTCAAGGTCGCCAATTCCGACGAGGGCAACGCCGCTGTCGAAGCCGCGGTCAAGGCCAAGGTCGTGGCGCTGACCGACCGTTTCCCGCTCTATCCCTATCTCGGCTGACGCGATAGGAAGTCTTGCCGCCTGCTGCGGACGACAAGCGTCGTCTCGGCAGGCCGGGGCGACCGGCAGGAGCCTTGATGATGCGACTATTTCGTTTCGCCGACCTTGGCGCCGTTGGCGCTCTGGCCGCTTTGATGGCCTTGCCGCTGCCCGGCATCGCCTTGGCGCAAACTGCACCCGCTCAGCCGACGCAACCCGCTCCTGCCAAGGCCGCACCCGCGGCGCCGGCCCCGGCACCCAAGCTCGAGACCTTCGGCAGGTGGTCGACCTTGGTCGACGAGGTCGACACCGGTGAGGATCTCCGCAAGACCTGCGCGGCTTCGACCGCCTTTATCGGCGCCGGTGGCGTGCCCGGTACCCTGACGCTCGTCATCACGAACGGCGATGCACTGCCGCCGGATGCCTACCCGACCGTAACCATCGCTGTCGACAACAAGGATCTGCCGGCCGGCAAGTCCGTCGCCGCCACCTTCGGCGATGACAAGGGCCGCGTCGCCGCCAAGCTCCATTCCGATGGCGCCGTCAACGGCCGGCTCAGCTGGACCGTGGACAATCAGGCCAAGACCAGCCTGGCGCTCTTGCGCGCCATGCGCCGAGCATCGGCGCTTGATGTCTCCTTTGGCGATGCGCCGGTTGGAAGCATATCCATGGACGGCTTCACCAAGGCCTATCGCAGCCTCGGTGCATCGTGCGGGTTTCCGACCACCGATGTCGCTCCCTGACGACATCGGCACGCAGTCCGGCTGCTTGGCGAGGCTGGCAATCTTGCATGCGCCTCGCTATCTCTGTGGCTGAGAGGCGAGGGGCTGGTGGCGGTACTTTGCCATCGTTGCAAAAACCTCTAAGCCTTTCGCTTCACCAGATTCGCCAACCAAAGGCTTCTCCATGCGCTGTCCCTATTGCCAGTCTGAAGATACGCAGGTGAAGGATTCGCGCCCCGCCGAGGATGGCGCGGCGATCCGCAGGCGGCGCGTCTGCCCTGATTGCGGCGGCCGCTTCACCACCTTCGAGCGTGTGCAGTTGCGCGATCTCGTGGTGGTCAAGAAATCGGGTCGCAAAGTGCCGTTCGACCGCGACAAGCTGTTGCGTTCGGTGGAGATCGCCGTTCGCAAGCGCAATGTCGATCCCGAGCGCATCGATCGCGCGGTGACCGGCATCGTGCGCCAGCTCGAAAGTTCCGGCGAGACCGAAGTGGCCTCCGGTGAGGTCGGCCGGCTGGTCATGGAAGCGCTGAAATCGCTCGACGATGTCGCCTATGTCCGTTTCGCCTCGGTTTACCGCAATTTTCGCGAGGCCAAGGATTTCCACGAATTGCTGGGCGAGCTCAAGGGCGACGAAATCAAGGGTGAAGAGGACGCCAGCTGAGCATGACTGTAAGTGAACAGGCCGCCCTTGATCGCCGCTTCATGGCGGCGGCACTCAGACTGTCGCGAAAAAATGCCGGGCGCACCGCGACCAACCCGTCTGTCGGCACGCTGATCGTGCGCGATGACGGCAATGGCCCGATGATCGTCGGCACCGGCGTCACCGCTGTCGGCGGCCGCCCGCATGCCGAGACCGAGGCCCTGGCCGAGGCCGGCGAGCTCGCGCGTGGCGCTACCGCTTACGTCACTCTCGAACCTTGCGCCCACCATGGCCGCACGCCGCCCTGCGCCAATGCGCTGGTCAATGCCGGCGTCGCGCGCGTCGTCGGCGCGGCCAGCGATCCCGATCCGCGGGTGTCCGGCAAGGGTTATGCGATCCTGCGCGCCGCCGGTGTCGAGGTGGTCGAGAAGGTGTTGGCGGCGGAAGCCGCTGAGCAGATGGCCGGCTATTTGATCCGGTCGTTGAGAAAACGCCCAGAAGTGATTCTCAAGCTTGCGCTTTCCAGCGACGGCAAGATCGGCCGAGAAGGCGGGGGGCAGGTGTCGATCACCGGCGATATCGCGCGCCGCGAAGTGTATCTGATGCGGGCCGCGGCCGATGGCATACTGGTCGGTATCGGCACGGCCCTTGAGGATGATCCGGCCCTGACGGTGCGCTTGCCGGGGCTAGAGAACCGTTCGCCCGCCCGCATCGTGCTCGACCGGCTGATCAGGTTGCCGGAGGCCTCGAAGCTGGTTTCGGGCGTGGATCGGGTGCCGCTCTATGTCGCCGCTTGCCTGGAGGCCGATCCGCTGCGGCGGGCAGCGCTCGAACGCGCCGGGGTGCGCTTCATAGGCACCGAAACACATGAGGGCGGCGTAGCACTACCGGAACTGCTCGAGGACCTGGCCGCGCTCGGCATGGCCAGCGTGCTGGTCGAAGGCGGCGCCAAGGTGGCGAGCGCCTTCCTGGCGGATGGGCTGGTCGACCGCATCGTGCTGTTCCAGGGGCCGGAAGCGATCGGCGACGACGGCATTGCATCGCCGATCGACGCGGACCATATCCCGGCAGGTTTTCGCAAGCTGCGCGAGATGCACTTTGGCGAAGACAGCTACGCCGAGTGGATAAGGGATATCGGACCATGATCCCGAAAAGTGGCAACCGGTTTTCGGGATCATGGTCAAACGGGAAGATAGGATCTGATGTTTACCGGAATTGTCACTGATGTCGGCACTGTCGCTGCCGTCAAGCCGCTCAGGGAAGGGGTGGGTTTGCGCATCGACACCGCCTATGACCCGCAGAGCATTGCTGTTGGTGCCTCGATCTCCTGTGGCGGCGTCTGCCTGACGGTTACGGCCTTGCCCGACAGCGGCTCGAACGCACGCTGGTTTGAGGTCGAGGCCTGGGAAGAGGCGCTCAGGCTGTCGACGGCGATGGGCTGGAAGTCGGGCACGCGCATCAATCTGGAACGGGCGCTGAAGATCGGCGACGAACTCGGCGGCCATATCGTTTCGGGCCATGTCGACGGAATGGCCGAGATCGTCGAGCGCAAGGATGAGGGCGACGCGGTGCGTTTTACGCTGGAGGCACCGCGCGAACTGGCGAAGTTCATTGCGCCAAAAGGCTCGGTCGCACTCGACGGCACCTCGCTCACCGTCAACAAGGTTGAAGGCACGCGCTTCGATGTGCTTTTGATCCACCACTCTCTGACCGTGACCACCTGGGGCGAGCGCGAGGTCGGCGACCGCGTCAATCTCGAAATCGACACCATGGCCCGCTACGCGGCGCGGCTGGTGGAGGCGGCGAAAGAGGGGCTTTGATGGTCAAGGATAGACGGATCGGCTGAACAAGAAGAAGAACTCCGGTGCCCGACACTCGAAGCGCTGGCCGATGTGGACGCCGGTCGTGTGATCGATCATCAGACCGTAGAGACCTGGGTTGATAACCTTGACAGCCATCTCAAAAACGAGGTTAGTGAACCTGAATAGGTTGGCAAACCGAGCGCGCGCAACATCTTCGCTTGCGATGAACCCGGCTTCGGCCTAAGTCACCGGCGATCCCCGGAGACTTTTATGGCTGGCACATCCCAACACGGCAAAGCCTTCATTCGTCCGAAGACGAAGGCGCATCTGCTCATTGTCGAAGCGCGCTTTCACGACGACCTTGCCGACGCGCTGCTCGAAGGCGCGACCGGCGCGCTCGATGAAGCGGGCGCGACTTACGACGTCGTCACCGTTCCAGGTTCGCTCGAGATTCCCGCGGTGATTACCTTCGCGCTGGACGGCGCGACGGAAGGCGGCACAAATTATGACGGCTTTGTTGCGCTCGGCACCATCATCCGCGGCGATACCTATCATTTCGACATTGTCGCCAATGAATCCAGCCGCGCGCTCATGGACCTGTCCGTGCAGGACTCTGTCTGCATCGGCAACGGCATCCTCACCACCGAGAACGACGCGCAGGCGTGGACGCGGGCCAAGCGCTCGGAAGGTGACAAGGGCGGCTTTGCCGCGCGTGCGGCGCTGACCATGATTGCCCTCAAGGAACAACTGGGAGCGCGATCGTGAGCGAACCCGCTTCGCCCGGCCAGCCGGCCGTGCGCCATGCCAACAAGCGCGGCGCTGCCCGTCTGGCCGCCGTGCAGGCGCTCTATCAGATGGACGTCGCCGGCAGCGGTGTCTTCGAGATCACCGCCGAATACGAGGCGTTTCGCCTTGGCAAGGAAGTCGATGGCGCGCTCTATCGCGAGGCCGATGCGCAATGGTTTCGCGCCATCCTGGCGGGCGTCGTCGAGAACCAGAAGATCATCGATCCGATCATCCGCCAGGCGCTGACCGAGGACTGGCCGCTGTCGAGGCTCGACTCGACGCTGCGCGCCATCCTGCGCGCCGGCGTCTACGAGTTGATGAAGCGCGAGGATGTCCCCGTCGCCGTTATCGTCTCCGAATATGTCGACATCGCCAAGGCATTCTACGAGGAAGACGAACCGAAGCTGGTCAATGCCGTGCTCGACCGTGTGTCACGCCGGGTGCGTGGCGAGGGGCGCGGCAAGGACGCATCATGACGGCAATCGCCGTCGGGGCGAGAGGCAAGGAGGCGCGCCGCACCGCGCTGATCCTCGCCGCCTCGCAGGCGATCATCGGCTCGGCGGCCCCCATCGCCATTTCCATGGGAGCGCTGGCCGGGCAATATCTGCTTGGTCCCGACAAATCATTGGCGACAGCGCCGATCACCGGCTTCAACATCGGCGTGGCGCTCGGCGCGCTGCCCGCTGCGGCCATCATTCGCAGCATGGGCCAGCGCGGCGGCTTCATGACCGGCACGATCGTCACGGCGCTTGGCGGCCTCGTCGCCACGCTTGCGCTTTTTCAAGGCAGCTTCTGGCTGTTTGCCTTTGGCTTGCTCACGATCGGTGTCGGTGGCGCCTTCGTCCAGCAGTTCCGCTTCGCCGCTGCCGACAACGCACCGCCGGAATTCAAGGCGCGCGCCATCTCCTTCGTGCTGGCAGGCGGTATCGTTACTGCCATCCTCGGGCCGCAGATCGTCATCTTCACCCGAGAATTGTTGGCGCCGGTGATGTTTGCCGGTTCGTTCGTCTCCATCCTGCCGCTGGCCGCGGTCGGCGCCATCATCCTGTCGTTTCTGCGGCTGCCGGCGAAAGCATCCGGCAAGGTGGAGATCGCCGCCAGCGACGCCAGGCCATTGGCCGAAATCGTCACGCAGCCGCGCTTCGTCGCCGCGCTTTTCTGCGCGGTCGGCAGCTACGCGCTGATGAGCTTCGTCATGACGGGCGCACCGCTGGCCATGGTCGGTTGCGGGCTGTCGGAGACCGACGCGACGCTCGGCATCTCCTGGCACGTCATGGCGATGTTCGCGCCAAGCTTCTTCACCGGCTCGCTGATCCATCGCTTCGGTGCCGAACGCGTTGTGGCCGCCGGCCTGGTCCTGCTCATCGGCTGCGCCATTGTCGCTCTGTCGGGCCTGGCGCTGTGGCAATTCTGGACGTCGCTGGTCCTGCTCGGCCTTGGCTGGAATTTCGGCTTCATCGGCGCCACGGCGATGGTGTCGGCCAGCTACCGGCCGTCGGAAAAGGGCAAGGTGCAAGGCTTCCACGACTTCGTCCTGTTCGGCTCCGTCGCCTGCGCCTCGCTGATGTCGGGCATGGTCTACAACGCCTGGGGTTGGGAGATGCTGAACTGGATGATATTCCCGGTTGCTGTGCTCTGTTTCGTTGCGCTAGGCGCGCTGAAGGTGACTAGAACGCGCCCGGTTTGACGCCAAACCTATGCGTCCGGCGGCAACACTTGAAGCACCCGCGCTATGAACATGTGGAACTCAGCCATGTAGTTGCGTAGGAAGTCCTCGGTGGATTCGACCGTCACTTCGCCGTCGTCCGTTATCAGTCCCGGCGTGAACTGGATATAGGCTTCCGGCGCATTCATCTGGGGTGAGTTGCAGAAGCTCAGAACGCTGCGCAGGCTTTGTTGGGCGACAGCGGTTGCGATGGCGCCCGGCGATGTTCCGATGACGGCGGACGGTTTGCGCGCGAATGAATTCTTTCCATAGGGGCGGCTGGCCCAGTCGATCGCGTTCTTCAATCCGCCAGGGATCGAGCGATTGTACTCCGGGGTAACGAACAGCACGGCCTGAACGGAGGCGATCGCCTCTTTGAAATCCCGGGCGACCGGTGGGAAATCCGCGTCATAGTCGTAACTGTAAAGGGGCAGATCCCTGAAGGCGATTTCCGTCATTTCAAGTTCCGGAGGAGCCAGTTGAACGAGCGCCTTCGCGAGCTTGCGGTTGATGGATTCCCGGGCAAGACTGCCGATGAGGTAACCGACTTTGTGTATGGCCATGACACGCTCTCCGTGTTTGCCACCCGCACCCTCATTGCATTATCCGCCAGATGGCAGCAGATCGCCAGCGTCGCCTCGAAATCGGCCTTCCGAACAAAAATATTGCGCTGATCCCCCTTGTTATGAAACCGTGTGCCCCGACTGGCCGTTGAAGCCATGCTCATATGCGGCTACCGCATTTCGGTTCATAGCAAGGGGTTTTCACGATGTTTTCAGTCAAGGTTCTCGCCGGCGCGGCATTGGCGCTCGGCATTACGGCGGCTTCCGCCAGCGCCCAGGTGGTTGTCTCTTCCAAGATCGACACCGAAGGCGGCGTGCTCGGCAACATCATCCAGCTCGTCCTCAACGCCAACAACATCAAGACATCAGACCGTATCCAGCTCGGCGGCACTCCGGTGGTGCGCAAGGCGATCATCGCCGGTGAGATCGACATCTATCCCGAATACACTGGCAACGCCGCCTTCTTCTTCGAGAAAGCGGACGACCCGGTCTGGAAGGATGCCGCCAAGGCCTATGAGACAGCCAAGAAGCTCGACTACGACGCCAACAAGATCGTCTGGCTGTCGCCGTCGCCCGCCAACAACACCTGGGCCATCGCGCTGCGCAAGGAAGTCGCCGAGACCAACAAGCTCGCCACGCTCACCGACTTCGGCAAATATGTCGCGGGCGGCGGTCAGGTGGTGCTGGCGGCTTCCGCCGAATTCGTCAATTCGGCTGCCGCCCTGCCGGCCTTCCAGACTACCTATGGCTTCACTCTGAAGCCTGAGCAACTGATCACGCTCTCGGGCGGCGACACCGCGGCAACCATCGCCGCTGCCGCCAACCAGACCAGCGGCGCCAACGCCGCCATGGTCTACGGCACCGATGGCGGCATCGCGCCGTCCGGGCTCGTCGTGCTCGACGACGACAAGGGCGTGCAGCCGGTCTACCAGCCGGCGCCGATCATCCGCGAGGCGGTGCTGAAGGAGCATCCCGAGATCGAGACGCTGCTGAAGCCGGTCTTCGCCAAGCTCGACCTCGTCACACTGCAGGAACTGAACGGTCGCGTGCAGGTCGGCGGCGAGCCGGTCAAGGGCGTCGCCGAGGACTTCCTGAAGAAGAACGGCTTCCTGAAGTAGAACGATTCCGGCGCGTCGCCTTCGTGGCGCGCCGGATCGACTGACGGGGGAGGGCGTGAACATCCGCTTCGACAAGCTCGGCGTGGTCATCGCCGCGATCGTTGCCTACGCGGCTTTCGCCGCGCCCTTCGCCACGTTCCGCGCCAACCGCATCGTTCCCGGCCAGGCGCGCTCGATTCTCGAGGCGCTGCCGGCAACCACCGGGACGCTGCTGCTCGCCATTGTTGTCGCCGCCGCGCTCATTGCTCTGTTCAGGACACCGCTCGTGCTGCGCCTTGCCGCCAGCGTGGTTGCGCTTGCCGCGATCGCGCTGCTGATCGGCGTCGCCGGCACTTTTCTCACGCCGGCAGGCAACACCTTTGCGAGGGTTTCTCCGGCCTCGGGTTTCTGGATTCTCATCTTTGCCTTCACGCTTTTGCTCGCCGACGTGCTGACACGGCTGAACCTGTCGCCATTGGCACGGGTTGGCGTGCTTGTTGTCGCGGCTTTGGCGATCGGGCTGCTCTTGATTTCGGGAAGCTGGGACAACCTTTCCATCCTCAAGGAATACGCCAACCGCGCCGACAGTTTCTGGGCCGAAGGCTCCAAGCACGTGACGCTGGCGCTCGGGTCTCTGCTTGCTGCGGTGGTCATCGGCCTGCCGCTCGGCATCCTGTGCCATCGCGTCGAAAGGCTGCGCGCCGGCGTTCTCAACGTGCTCAACATCATCCAGACCATCCCCTCGATTGCGCTGTTCGGCCTGCTGATCGCGCCGCTCGGCTGGGTTGCCACGCATGTGCCGGGGGCTGCCGCGCTCGGCATTCGCGGCATCGGCACCGCCCCGGCTTTCGTCGCGCTGTTCCTCTATTCGCTGCTGCCGGTCGTGGCCAACACCGTGGTCGGTCTCGCCGGCGTGCCGCGCGCCGCTAACGACGCGGCGCGTGGCATGGGCATGACCGACAGGCAGCGCCTGTTCGGCGTCGAGTTTCCGCTGGCCTTTCCGGTGATCCTCACCGGCATCCGCATCGTTTTGGTGCAGAACATCGGTCTTGCCACCATCGCCGCGCTGATCGGTGGCGGCGGGTTCGGCGTGTTCGTCTTCCAGGGCGTTGGCCAGACGGCGATGGACCTTGTGCTGCTCGGTGCGGTGCCAACGGTCGCGCTCGCCTTTGCCGCCGCCATCATCCTCGATGCGGTGATCGAAATGACTGCCACCAAGCGCAGGGTTGAAACAGCATGATCGAGATCGAAGGCATTACCAAGCGCTATGACGCGACAACAGTGGTCGATGACGTCTCGATGGTCATCGAGCCGCGCACCATCGCCGTCATTGTCGGCACGTCAGGCTCCGGCAAGACGACGCTGCTGCGCATGATCAATCGGCTGGTCGAACCGACCTCGGGCGTCATCAAGCTCGACGGCGCCGACAATCGTTCGCTGCCTGGCTACGAACTGCGCCGCAGCATCGGCTACGCCATCCAGGGCCATGGCCTGTTTCCGCATCGCACGGTGGCACAGAACATCGCCACCGTGCCGGTGCTGCTCGGCTGGGACAAGGCCCGCATCAAGGCCAGGGTCGACGAACTGATGACACTCTATCAGCTTGATCCCGAAGCATTCGGGCCGCGCTACCCGCACGAACTGTCAGGCGGCCAGCAGCAGCGCGTCGGCGTTGCCCGCGCGCTCGCCGCCGAGCCCAACGTGCTGTTGATGGACGAACCGTTCGGCGCGCTCGACCCGATCATCCGCACCAAGGCGCAAGAGGATTTGCTGGCGATCCAGAAGCGCTTCGGCACCACCATCATCCTCGTCACGCACGACATGGAAGAGGCCGTGCATATGGGCGACAAGATCGCGGTCATGGATGCCGGCAAGCTGGTGCAATACGCAAAGCCCGCCGAGATCCTGGCGAGGCCGGCAAGCGCCTTCGTCGAAACCCTTGTCGGCGCCAGTGAAAGGCCATTCCGGTTGCTGTCGCTCGGCCGCGTGCGCGACGCCGTGGAGAAGGGCTCCGCCGAAGGCGAAGCGATCCCCGGCGATGCCAGCCAGCGCGACGCGCTGGCTGAACTGCTATGGTCGGGCCGGCCGGCTCTGCCGGTAAAAGGGGCCGACGGCAAGCCGCTTGGCCGAGTCACGGTCGACGGTCTGGTGAAACGCGCGGCGAGGCCGGCATGAAGGCCTGGCTTCCATCGCTGCTCAGGCTAGCCCTGGTGGTGCTGCTCGTCGCCTTCGTCACCAATCCCGGCTGGTTCGAGCCGCTGCTGAAGCCGCTGACCGAGAACAATGCGCCGGTGATCTACAACCAGGGCAGCCTGCTGACGCTGACATTGCTGCATTTGCGCACCGTTCTGATCGCCACCGTGGCTGCAACCATCGTCGCGGTGGCGCTTGCCATCCTGGTCACCAGGCCGACCGGCGCCGAATTCCTGCCGCTGTCGCGCAGCCTGGTCAACATCGGCCAGACCTTTCCGCCGGTGGCGGTGCTGGCGCTTGCGGTGCCGGCCGTTGGCTTCGGTGAGAAGCCGACGCTGATCGCGCTGTTTCTCTACGGCCTGCTGCCGATCTTCGAAAATGCGCTGACCGGCCTGACGACGCTGCCTGCCAATGTCGTCGAGGCGGCGCGCGGTGCCGGCATGACCGGTTGGCAAAGGCTCACCAAGGTCGAACTGCCGCTCAGCGCTCCGATCATCCTGGGTGGCATCAGACTGTCGGTGGTGATCAGCCTCGCCACCGCCACCATCGGTTCGACTGTGGCCGCCAAGACGCTAGGCGAGGTGATCATCGCCGGGTTGTTGTCCAACAATCTCGCCTTCATCCTGCAGGGCGGCCTGATCGTGGCAGCCCTTGCCGTGCTGATCTATGACGGTCTGTCGGCGATCGAGCGCTACACGGCGCGCCGCATGGGCCGTGAAGCGGAGTAGGCGCGTCCCGCGTCAGGGCCAATTTCAATCGATCTAATAGGACAGCGCTGACGGCAGTCGTTGGCTTGGCCCAAACCATTTAGGCGAAAGCCGGGCAAAAACCGAACAATATCTTGACGTTCGCAGCCCTGTTTCGCATACACCGCTGCGAAGAGGCGGATTCCGTGCACGGAATCCGGTCTTTGTCTCAACGGCCCAGGGAGGGGTTCTTTTGGGCCATCAATCGAGGAAAATCCGGCAATGACAATTATTTCCGCCGTCATCGCCTGCGGCCTGCTTTCAATCCTTTACGCCATCTGGGCGACACGTTCGGTCCTTGCGGCCGATCAGGGCAATGCACGCATGCAGGAAATCTCCGCGGCTATCCGCGAGGGCGCACAAGCCTATCTGGCGCGTCAGTACACCACCATCGCCATCGTTGGCGTCGTCGTCCTCGTGCTCGCCTGGTGGTTGCTGTCCATCACCGCCGCGATCGGCTTCCTGATCGGCGCCGTGCTTTCGGGCGCCGCCGGCTTCATCGGCATGCATGTCTCCGTTCGCGCCAACGTTCGCACGGCGCAGGCCGCATCGAACAGCCTCGCCGCCGGACTCGACATCGCGTTCAAATCGGGCGCCATCACCGGCATGCTGGTTGCTGGCCTGGCCCTGCTCGGCGTATCGATCTACTACCTCGTCCTGACCCACTTCATGGGCCTGCAGCCCAATGACCGCATTGTCATCGACTCGCTGGTCTCGCTCGGTTTCGGCGCATCGCTGATCTCGATCTTCGCCCGTCTCGGCGGCGGTATTTTCACCAAGGGTGCCGACGTCGGCGGCGATCTCGTCGGCAAGGTCGAAGCCGGTATTCCCGAAGACGATCCGCGCAACCCGGCCACCATCGCCGACAATGTCGGCGACAATGTCGGCGACTGCGCCGGCATGGCCGCCGACCTCTTCGAAACCTATGCGGTGACCGTCGTCGCCACCATGGTTCTCGGTGCCATCTTCTTTGGCGGCACGGCCATTCTCGGTGCCGTGATGCTCTATCCGCTCGCAATCTGCGGCGCCTGCATCCTGACCTCGATCATCGGCACCTTCTTCGTCAAGCTCGGCGCCAACGGCTCGATCATGGGCGCACTCTACAAGGGCCTGATCGTCACCGGCCTCTTGTCCATCGTCGGTCTCGGCGTCGCCACCTCGGTATGCCTCGGCTGGGGCGAGATCGGCACCGTCGCCGGCATGGCCATCACCGGCAAGAACCTGTTCATCTGCGGCCTGATCGGCCTCGTGGTGACCGGTCTCATCGTCGTGATCACCGAGTACTACACCGGCACCAACAAGCGCCCGGTCAACTCCATCGCCCAGGCGTCGGTCACAGGTCACGGCACCAACGTCATCCAGGGCCTTGCGGTCTCGCTGGAATCGACTGCACTGCCGGCGATCGTCATCGTCGGCGGCATCATCTCGACCTACCAGCTTGCCGGACTCTACGGCACGGCGATCGCGGTCACGACGATGCTCGGCCTTGCCGGCATGATCGTTGCGCTCGACGCCTTCGGCCCGGTCACCGACAATGCCGGCGGCATTGCCGAAATGGCCGGCCTGCCCAAGGAAGTGCGCCAGTCCACCGACGCGCTCGACGCGGTCGGCAACACCACCAAAGCAGTAACCAAGGGCTACGCCATCGGTTCGGCCGGTCTCGGCGCACTGGTGCTGTTTGCCGCCTACTCGAACGACCTGAAGTTCTTTGCCGCCAATGGCGACAAATATCCCTACTTCCAGGGCATGGGCGAGATCTCCTTCGATCTCTCCAACCCCTACGTCGTCGCCGGCCTGATCTTCGGCGGCCTGATCCCGTATCTGTTCGGCGGCATCGCCATGACGGCTGTCGGCCGTGCGGCGGGCGCCATCGTCGAGGAAGTGCGCAAGCAATTCCGCGAGGATCCGGGCATCATGGCCGGCACCTCCAAGCCGAACTACGCACGCGCGGTCGACCTTTTGACCAAGGCGGCGATCCGAGAGATGATCATCCCGTCGCTGCTGCCGGTGCTGGCGCCGCTGGTCGTCTATTTCGGCGTGCTGCTGATCTCGGGCTCGAAGGCGTCCGCCTTTGCCGCCCTTGGTGCCTCGCTGCTCGGCGTCATCGTCAACGGCCTGTTCGTCGCCATCTCGATGACCTCGGGCGGCGGCGCCTGGGACAACGCCAAGAAGTCCTTCGAAGACGGCTTTGTCGACAAGGACGGCGTCAAGCACCTGAAGGGTTCCGAAGCGCACAAGGCTTCGGTGACCGGCGACACGGTCGGCGATCCCTACAAGGACACCGCCGGCCCGGCCGTCAACCCGGCGATCAAGATCACCAACATCGTCGCGCTCCTTCTGCTGGCCGTGCTCGCGCACGGCTGATCACGGAGCCATCGCTCGAAAACAAACCCGCGGGAGCAATCCCGCGGGTTTTTGTTGAGCGAAGCCGACGTCGACGCTTAGGACACTTCTCTTCCCTTGGTCCTTGCAGCGCATGCGTGCTCCAGCAACCTCATCCAGGCCCCGGATCGTGTTTCGGTGGCTGGAGACCCGCTGGCACGCATGCCACTTGCCTCGACCGTGGCCATAACAAAAACCCGCAGGATCGCTCCCGCGGGTTTTTGGTCGCCTGAGATAATGCTGCCTCCTCAAAGGGGAGGCAGGTCTGAGATCAGGGAGTGCCGCCGCCGGGAATGCCGGGGGCCAGCTTGCTGGCGCCGTTGATGATCTGGCTGAGGAAGTTCTGGTCCTTGCCGCCGGTCGGTGTGGTGCGCGAGATGAAGTCGAACATCTTGCCGTCCTTCAGCCCGTAATTGGCTATCTGGGTGACGCGGCCGTCGGCGCCGAAATAGACCGCCAGCACCTTCTGATCGATGAGCCGCGGCTTGTCGAAGGCGACGTAGCGCTTGCGCGTTTGCGAAATGTAATAGAAGGCCTCGTTGTCGAAGGTCGCCGTCGTCGACGGCGTGCCGAGCGCCAGAAGCACCTGCTCGCGGCTGGAACCGACGGGCACCGAATCGATTGCCTGCTGGTCGATGACGTAACCCTGCGTCAGCGTCTCGCTGGGGCTGAGGTCACCAATCATCTTGTTGGTGTGGCAGGCGGACAGCGCCGAAACAATCACCAGCAGCGAGATTGCGCCAGCGGGCCTGGACGAGAAGGTCGACTTGAAATTCAGCGCGCGCAACAACAACTCCATTAGCTGGCCGCAACTTGCGCTGGGCCGCGAAACCGGTAAACCAGCTTGCTTGCCGATGCAACAAGGCCACTTCAACAAACGGTCCCCAGGAGACCATCCCCAATGTTCCAGCGCTTTTTTGGCCGCGAACGCCATGCCAACCGCGCTATCACCGAGGCGCTTTACGCACAAATCGTGGCGGCGGCGCGGCAGACCGTGTTTTATTCCCACTGGAATGTGCCCGACACGCCGCTCGGCCGTTTCGAGATGCTGTCGCTGCACATGTTCCTGTTCCAGCATCGGTTGCGCGGTGAGGGCGGCGTGGCGCAAGAGGTCGCTCAGGTGCTGATCGACGAGTTCTTCCTCGACGTCGATCATTCGCTGCGGGAGTTGGGCATTGGCGACGTTGGCGTGCCCAAACGCATGAAAAAGCTGGCAAAGATGTTTTATGGCCGAACCGCCGCCTATGACGATGCGCTGGAAAGAGACGATCTCGACGGGCTCACCGCAGCCCTTGCCCGCAATGTCCGGCCTGACGCCGGTGCCTGGCCGGAAGCATCGCTGCTGGCCAACTATGTCACCGACGCCTGCAACCAGCTGGCCGCGCAGACACCCGAATCGATTGTCTCCGGTACGCTGGCCTTTCCCGTCGCCAAGGGAGGTGAACAATGAAGCACGTTGATCCGCAAAGCCCGGTATCCTTCCGCGCAAACGTCACGCGCCTGCCGCAGAAGGGTCTGCCGGTCGTTATCGAAGCCGATGCCGCACAGCGTGCGGCACTGGCCGAGGAGCACGGGCTGATTTCGGTCGAATCCTATCGCGCCGAGCTTGTGGTGGCGTCATGGAAGCGCAATGGCGTGAAGATCAGCGGTCGCGTCGAGGCCGACATCACCCAGGCCTGCATCGTCACGCTCGAGCCTGTCGAAGCGCATATCGACGAACCGGTCGAAGCTCTGTTGCTGCCCGAGGACTCCAAGCTTGGACGCCAGGGTTTCGATGGCGGCGGCGAGATCCTGCTCGACGCGGAAGGCCCTGACAGTCCCGAAACATTTTCCGGTGACACGATCGATGTCGGGGCACTTGCCGAACAGTACTTCGGACTGGCCATCGACCCTTATCCGCGCAAGCAGGGCGCCTCGCTGAACGCCGGCAGCGAGACCGAACCGGCGGAGAATGAATTCCAGCAAAAACTGCGATCCTTGCTGGGAAAATCCTGAAAACCTCGCTTGCGACGGAAAAGTCGGTTGTGCGGCAGCCCAAAACCGTTATTTTCGCCGAACCTTCGCGGTCGCTAAAGCGACCTGCCGCCTAACCGTGAGATAAATACCGCGTGATCAGGATTTCCATCGATGCCATGGGCGGCGATCACGGACCAGCCGTGGTTATTCCGGCGCTCATGACGGTCGCGACCCGCCGTCCCGACATCCGATTCGTCATCTACGGGCGAGAGGAGGTCGTGCGCCCGGAACTGGCCAAGTTTCCGAAGCTCGCCGAGGTCAGCGAGTTCTTCCATTGCGAAATAGCGGTCAGGATGGACGACAAGCCGAGCCAGGCGCTGCGCCACGGCCGCTGGAAGTCGTCGATGTGGAAGGCCGTCGAAGCGGTCAAGGCCGGCACGGCGGACGCCTGCATTTCGGCCGGCAACACCGGCGCACTGATGGCGATGTCGAAATTCTGCCTGCGTACCATGGCCACCATCGAACGCCCGGCGATCGCAGCACTTTGGCCGACATTGCGCGGCGAAAGCGTGGTGCTGGACGTCGGCGCCACCATCGGCGCCGATGCGCACCAACTGATCGACTTTGCCATTCTCGGCACCGGCATGGCGCGCTCGGTCTTCGGCATCGCCCGGCCCAGCGTCGGTCTGCTCAATGTCGGGGTCGAGGAGATCAAGGGCCAGGAAGAGGTCAAGGAGGCCGGGCGCATGCTGCGCGAAGCCAACATGGCCTCGATGAATTATCATGGTTTCGTCGAAGGCGACGACATCGGCAAGGGTGTGGTCGACGTTGTCGTCACCGAAGGCTTTGCCGGCAACATCGCTCTGAAGACGGCGGAAGGCACGGTGCGCCAGATCAGTGGCTATCTGCGTGCGGCAATGAGCCGGACTCTGATGGCCAGGATCGGCTATATCTTCGCCAAGGGCGCCTTCGATCGCCTGCGCGAAAAGATGGATGTCGGCCGCTCCAATGGCGGCGTCTTTCTGGGGCTGAACGGCATCGTCGTGAAGAGCCATGGTGGTGCTGATTCGGACGGTTTCGCCGCGGCGATCGAGCTTGGCTATGACATGGTGCGCAACAATCTGCTCGACCGTATCGAGGCCGACCTGGACCTGTTCCATGCGCGCAACCCGCATGCCCTGACATCTAGGAAATCCGACGTCGTTACCGACGCAAAGGAATAGGAAAGAACTTTGATCAGATCAGTCGTGCGCGGCACGGGCGCCGCGCTGCCCCGCAGAATCATGAAGAATGCCGATTTCGAAGGCATGGTCGAAACCTCCGACGAGTGGATCGCCCAGCGCACCGGTATTCGCCAGCGCCATATCGCTGGGGATGATGAGACGACGGCCTCGCTGGGAGAAGCGGCGGCGCGTGCCGCACTTGCCAATGCCGGCCTCACCCCCGCCGACATTGATCTGATCGTGCTGGCGACCTCGACGCCCAACAACACATTCCCGGCCACCGCCGTCGAGATCCAGAACCGGCTCGGCATGCATCACGGCTTTGCCTTCGACATGCAGGCGGTCTGCTCCGGCTTCGTCTACGGGGTAACCACCGCCGATCTCTACATCCGCGGCGGCCAGGCCAAGCGCGTCCTGGTCATCGGCTCGGAGACATTCTCACGCATCCTCGACTGGAGCGACCGCTCGACCTGCGTGCTGTTCGGCGACGGCGCCGGTGCAGTAATCCTGGAGGCCGGCGAGGGGACTGGCACGATCGCCGACCATGGCGTCCTGGCGGCCAGCCTGCGCTCCGACGGTACGCACAAGGATAAGCTTTTCGTCGACGGTGGGCCGTCGACCACGGGCACGGTCGGCCACCTCCGGATGGAGGGCCGCGAAGTCTTCAAGCATGCGGTCGGGATGATCACCGACGTCATTGAGGCGACGTTCTCACAAGCCGGTATATCAGCCGATGATCTCGACTGGTTCGTGCCGCACCAGGCCAATAAACGAATTATTGACGCTTCCGCCAAGAAGCTCGGGATAGCTGAGCAAAAGGTGGTGGTTACGGTCGATTTGCACGGTAACACCTCGGCAGCTTCCGTTCCGCTGGCGCTTTCGGTGGCCGTCGCCGACGGCCGCATCAAGAAGGGCGATCTCGTCCTCCTGGAAGCGATGGGTGGCGGCTTCACCTGGGGCGCTGTTCTGGTTCGCTGGTAAGTGCCGAACGGTCCGGTTTCGGTCCTTGACCTTGCCGGATCAATTACTTAGGCTCTGCCGTTGTTGTGCCGAATTTTATGTTTTGAGCTGATGGGACGGTCGCATGGGGGGAAAGACACTTACGCGCGCCGACCTTGCCGAGGCAGTTTACCGGAAGGTCGGCCTGTCGCGCACTGAATCGGCCGAACTCGTCGAAGCAGTGCTGGACGAAATCTGTGAAGCGATCGTCCGCGGCGAGACGGTGAAGCTGTCGTCCTTCGCGACATTCCACGTCCGCTCCAAGAACGAGCGCATCGGTCGCAACCCCAAGACCGGCGAAGAAGTGCCGATCCTGCCGCGCCGGGTGATGACCTTCAAGTCGTCGAACGTGCTGAAGAGCCGTATTCTGCGCTCGCACCAAAGCGGCAAGGCAAAAAGCGGCAAGTAGCGCCACTGCGCGGTTGAAAACCGCCGCCGCCATGACGCCGGGCTTGAATATTGCTTCATAAACCGCTGAAATAAGAACCGATTCGGCAGGATAAGCTGGATCATCGTCCAGCGTGAGGATTCGCCCATGGACAAGAGCCCGGACGCCTTTCGAACCATCAGCGAGGTCGCCGAAGATCTCGATCTGCCGCAGCATGTGCTGCGCTTCTGGGAAACGCGTTTCAACCAGATCAAGCCGATGAAGCGCGGCGGCGGCCGTCGTTACTACCGGCCGCAGGATGTCGAACTGATCAAGGGCATCCGCCACATGCTCTACGACCAGGGTTACACCATCAAGGGCGTGCAGAAGCTGTTGCGCGAGAACGGCAATCATTTCCTGGTCGCCATCGGCAATGGCGACATGGCCGCCGTCGAGGCGATCTCGCAGCGCAGGCAGGCCGATCAGGTGCCGCTGACCCCTGCAGCCCAGCCGCGCGGCATGGATGACGAACTGGTTGGCCAACCGCGGGTCAAGCCAAGCCGTCGCTTTTTCGGCCTGGGCAAGAGCGACGAGGACGGTCCGGTGCAGCCGGACGCGTCGAAGCTCTCGCGCGACAATCGGGCCTTGCTGCAGGAGGCGCTGTTCGATCTCCTGGAATGCAAGCGCCTGCTTGACCAGGTGCGCTAAAATTCCAGGAAAAGTGTGAGACGGCTTTCCCGGGACAAGCGCACCGCGCTTTCCCTTGGGAATTACGCAAAAGCAAAGAGATAGAGCAGCCCAAAGCGGCATCGATATTTCGAAAACCGGAACCCGTCTCCCGGTGGGGCGTTACGTTTCCTTCTGCAAGTGAAGGAAACACATCATGGCATCATTTTCGACCCTCTCGGACATCGATCTCGACAGGCAGGTCGCGGCTCTCACCAAGGAACTGGCCAGTTTGAAGAGGGCTGTGGCCAAGCGAGGCGGCGCCTATTACGAAGACGGCCGCGATGCCGCGCTCTACACCTATTCCGATCTCGCAGGGCGTGTGCGCGATGCCATGCCGGCAATCCGCAAACAGGGCAGGGTGATCGAGAAGTCGGCGCGCGACCATCCGGCGGCAGCCGCCGCGGTCGGCCTTGTGGTGATCGGGCTTGTTGCCAGCCTGCTGTTCAGCCGGCGCTGACGAGTAGATCCGGTCCTTCGGACTGGGGATACCTGGCCCCGGTCAAGAGTATCCATTGCGATATCGCGAATTGCCCTCGCGCAAAAGATTTCGCGGTATCGGGATTTGCGCCACAATCCTCACGCTGTCGTTCGACGAACTGGGCGAGCCCGAATTCTGTCGAGCCTCGCGTCGCATTGCCAAAGAGAAGCCAGCCTGGAACACGAAGCCAAGGCCGGTCTTCTCGTTGGCAGTCTGGTATGCTTAGTAGGCCTTCTTCACCATCTTCTTCATGTGGTGGTGAGGAACGTGATGGCGGTGATGCACGGGGTGGTGGTGGCGGACGTGGTGGTGGTGGCGGACGTGGTGGTGACGATGATGCTTGGTCATCGGGGCTGCATCCGCGCTCGTCGCGCCGATCACCGGCACTGTGAAAGCCAATGCAACTGCAAGCCCGAGGGCCGAGAGGAGGGACTTCTTCATGGATCGTTTCCTTTTCTTTCGCGGGCGTCTATGAATCGGGGGCGGTAGCCCGGCCGCCGCGAATGGGATTACGCTCCCGAATTTTTTCGTCAGTATTTCCCGATTATAGAATTTTGTTTCTGGACTGTTTCTGGGGAATCGGGGCTGCCACACGATCCGCGGCAAGATCGAAGGGTGGCGACTTGGCCGCCGCCTGTTCGACTACATCGGCGGAACGACACCGTTGTTACCGACCACGACGCGACTGCTGCTCAGCTTGCCGTCGCTGTCCCGCTGAGCAGTTACGAACACTGTAGCACCCGGCTTGAGGTCGGTCGGCGTGGCCGGCGCGAAGGTCACGACAGGTGTATTGTCAGGGATCGAAATCTTCTTCGTCTGGCCATTGTCATAGGTCAGCGTGACCGCTCGCCCGCTGACGTCGGTGACGTCGGCGACGGTGCCGTTGGTCATCCGGCTGTTTGGCTGCAGGTCCCAGGGACGGTCACCCTCGCCGGTGCCTTTCAAAGCGGCCGGGAAAATCACCACCTCCAGGGCGCCGCTGCCGCCATCCGCTTTCGACACGGAGGCGATGCCGAGGAAATCGCCCTGCTTGATGTCCTTTACGGATGCGTTGGCGACGCCCGAGATCTTCCAGTCGGCATTGAGCTTGATTGCCGAAGTGTCGCCCTGGCGGGTTTTCACGGTGAGCAGCGTTGGCTCGAAACTGACCACGGTGCCGCGCACGCGCTGCGTGTCGGCGGCTCGGGCGCCGCCGATACCGGCGACGGAAAGGCTGGAAATCGTGCCAAGCACGACCAGGAGTGTCTTCAAGTTCATTGCAGAGATCCTTCCGGGAACAGGCTGGCTGGAACCGGATGGTTTTCACGCCAGCGACCAGAAGATAACGAACGAGCGGGGCGAAACTGCCGGGGCACAGGGTGATCGGACGGTCAAAACAACTTGATCGCGACGTGTGGGCGAGCCAACCGAATGTGCCCGTGGTTCACGATCCCGTGACGGTCCGTTTGGCTCTTGGCAAATCACTGCCGAACGGGCATCTTCCCGATCGTCTCAGGCAACACTCCTCATTTGATCAAACTCTTTCAGTCATGGAGTTGCCAATGCCCCATAATGCAAGAAGCGCAGCCCTCTCCGAACCGGCAGCCAACGGGAGCGGGTCAGATTACAGCACCCTCAGAGCGATGCGGGAAACCCGCGGCTACAGCGTGGAAAAGCTTTCCCTGACATGCGGTCTGGCGGTCGACGAGATTGAGGATATCGAGAACGGCAGGATAACGGATCCGTCGAAGCTGCGTCGTATTGTGTCCGCGCTTCGACTTCCCCAGGAGGCTCTGATCAGCCCGGCCGTGCCGACGCCGGCGGCGCAAGGTCGATCCCCGGCATAAATCCGCACCAGGCATTCCAGAGAACCCGCCAAGGCCCTCCCTTGGCGGGTTTCCTTGTACCTGCCGCAGCGTTCTGCTTCAGCCTGGCGCTTGCCGATCTGTGTGTCGCACGTGCTTATACGCGCGGCGGCCCTGGCTGCTGAACGGTAATCCGCCGTCCATCAAGTTTTTGAACAATGGGTTTTTCGATATGAGCCTGGAATCCGTTCGTGCCTTCTTCGCCGCCCACGCACCCGACATCGATGTCATCGTTACCGAGGCGAGCTCGGCGACGGTGGCATTGGCGGCTGAGGCGCATGGCGTGCTGCCGGCACAGATCGCCAAGACGATCTGCCTGCGCGTCGGCGACCGCACCATGCTGGTGGTGACCAGCGGCATCGCCAGGCTGGACAACCGCAAGTTCAAGGACCAGTTCGGCGGCAAGCCACGCATGCTCGACGCCGCCGAGGTTGTCGAAGCAACGAGCCATCCGGTCGGCGGTGTCTGCCCGTTCGGCCTGCCGGCGCCTCTGCCGCTTTATTGCGACGTATCGCTGCGCGAATTCGACGAGGTGGTGCCTGCGGCCGGCGCCACCAATGCGGCGGTGCGGATTGCGCCGCAGTGCATGGTTGAGATCACCGGCGCTGAGTGGGTGGATGTGTGCCAGGCTTAGAGACCGGGTCCAATCCAGAGCTGAAACCAGAACGGCAAGGGAAGGGGCGATTCGAGGATCGGCTGATCTGGCTGGGGGACTTCGGGGGCAAGTCCTTGTTTAAAATGGTCGGAGTGGCCGGATTTGAACTTTATCCGGAGTCGGAGTGTACAGTGTGTAGATTGATTTTTCGCGGGCTTCCGGATCGCTCTCACGATATCGCGACCCCGAATGATCTCGGCCAGCGGTGACAACGACAAGCATTGCGTTGCGCTCGGATACCGCTACTTTCCCCCGGGAACTTGGCCTGGGTACAACGTGAAAACATCAAAAATCACCGCCGTCGATTTCTTCGACGATCTTGGAGGTAGGGCCACGGTGGGGAACTCCCGTCGCCAGTTATGTGGCCGAGCCGATGCGCCCGAACCCCGCCCTCTAGACCGAGGACAGCCCCGAGACGAAGACACGGAAGGCCGGTACCAACCCACCCCCAGCCCTGTGGAGCTTCAGCCGATCCGACTGCATGGCAAACCTGCCAAGCAGGCGAGCCTTCTTGCCTTCAACCTTGACAGGGAACATGAGAGACTAGTCGTTCAGCTTTCCGCCCCGGTGTCCCATCGTCATCTTGGAAGCGTACATTGTTGGTGAGCGCTTCCCCGGCATGTTGGCGTCAAGAACGAGCTGTTCGATGAAGCCTTGGTTCATCTCCAACTCCACGCATTCGTCGAGCTTATCGACGAGCCAAACCGCGTAGCCTTCAGGTTCCTTGGCGTCAAATTCCGAATCGTCCGCCGGAATCTTCGGCTCCGGAAACGCCGGGATGATCATTATCTTGGGCTTTGGCAAATCATAGGTATGTCCCTCATAGGCATAACCGACAATTATCCCGCACGATGTTTTCTGTTCCGGAGATGATCCGAGCATGAAGGTACTGCCTACCGTTGAAAGGACCGCAGTGCCAAAATTCTTCAGGTCGATCTTGAAATGATAGGAGACTCTGATTGGTATTTTTGGAAATGGAATGTTTCCATTTATTATATCTTGGCGGCCTTTGTTGCTGTTATATTTCTTCAAAACGTCAAGTGCGCTGACATGTTGCTCGTCGGTGATGGGTTCCCCAGGCGCGGTTTCGACATACATGCCGGTGTCCCCAAAGGGTGCTGGCGCACCGGGCACGCTGAGTCCAATTTCCGCCCCCAAGCCATAGAGCCTGACCTGTGTTGCGTTGTAAGCGCCTGATGGAAACGTTAGTGTCGGTCGGTGATAGTCGTCGCTCATTTTCCTCGCTCCTTTTTGCTGCATCCTTCAGTTCACAAGATCTCCCGCCAGCTGAAGTTCTCATCGAATTTTTCCGCGAGCATCGGCGCGACGCGATCGCTGGCGTCCACCACCAACGCCGCGGCCTTTTCGAACGTCAGGTCATCTGCATCGAGGCGCGGCCATGCCTGAGCAAGTGCGAGGGCCACTTCGTCCCTTGCTCTGATCAGCATGCTCTTGAACATGAAGGGCCGAGCGCGAAAGGCGCGGGACGTGAAATCCGAGATGCGCTGCATGTCGGATTGGTCGACATCCTTGATATCGATCCCCAGCAGCCGCTCATCGGCCAACCCCTCGTGCACCAATGCCGCGTGGTAGACGTCGACGATCGTGTCGAACACAGCCCCCGTGAACGGCCGTGACCTGTCATGGATTTCCGCCGTCACCTCCGACATGCGGCGTGCGTTGCTGGCGAGGCGTATCTGCCGATCGCCAGTCAGTTCGGCTATCCGGTTCAATTCATTGAGAACAAGCAGGTTGCCATCGCAGTGCCGCAGCAGCCGGTCCATGCCGCTGTCGAAATTCAGGAAGGACAACAGCGAGACCAGATCCGAGCTGGCTTCGTGGAACGGTCCGAAATCGCCTTGAGTCAGGCCGCCGGCTGGTGTCCCGAACAGCGAAAACAAGATTGCGTGGCCGACCTCATGTGCGATCACATCGAAGTTGAGCGCATAGGGATAGTTGCCTCCGTCGATGCCGCGCTCTCGGCCGAGTTCCAGATAGCCATAGCCCGATTGCGCATTCTCCCAGTCGACGAAGGGGATGATTTCGAGCCGCTCGTACGTCTCGGCGAAGTACCAGACAATCGGTTTGCCGATGTAGCTTTCCCAGATGTCCAGCACGCGGCCGACCGAGGCGAAAGCGTGCGCAGAAAGGAACTGCCGCGAGGTCAGGGAAAGCTGATCGTAATGGCCGTCAAAGCCAGCCTCTGCAGGCGGAAAGATTTCGCCGACAAACGGTGGCAGATAAGGGTAGTCGTAAGGCTCCTTGTCGAGGAGCGGATCGCGAACGTAGATGCGGTGATCTTCCGGGCCGGAGCGGATCAGGTCGGGTGGAGTAGAAATCCATACTGTTTCGGGTGTTCCGTAACCCGAAAGGTGAGGGACCTGCGGGTAGACCAGGAACCGCGTTCCCAGCAACGAATCTTGCGCAACGACACGATCGACCGCGTCCAATTGCTTGGCTCCCTCTAACGCTCCTATGCTATCACGGCGCTTACGTTACGTAAATCGTCGGCCGCCAACAGGTCAGGGCCTATAGCGCCAGCCCCGCATCGTCCATATCTTTGGAGAAGGCCGAGGTTAGCTGTAATTCCGGCAGGGGATGTGCTTTTTCAAATGCTTGCTCCCGCAAAAGTTCGAGTGCCAGCAGGGCATCTTGCTTTTTTTGCTGGACGAAAGCCGCGCCGAGCTCCCTGCACAATTTCTCGACGTCGTACGCATCCCGGACCATCCGTGCCAGGGTGCGCTCGCGAAAGTTGACGGCCTGTGCCGCACGCCCGAGCCTCGCCTGCTGTTCGGGTGAAATCACGCCGCGCCGGCAAGCCGCGCGAAGGGTCCGGCGCAGGTCAATCAGCGCATGCGTCAATTGAGCGAAATTCACCTCGGCCGGTCCATGCAATACCGCTACTGCGTCGTCGGGTGCAAAGGCGAAGCGGCGATACCATCGGTAGATAAGCCCGACGCCTTGCATATGGGGGAACAGCTCGGCTGCTCGAAGGGCACCCATGCTGGCCGCGCCGACGACATGAATGCCGCGGCTGAGGGCCCACAGGATTTCCTTGTGCCGAACCGCCGGCTCGGCCTGAAAACCGCCGTCTATGACAAGGATTGCACTTGGGTCGAAACGCTGCACGGCCGAAACGATCGAGCCTTGCACCGCCGGGGGGAGGCATACCGCATCGACGACCTTCAACGCGTCGGCATGGGACACGGTAGGGCCGGTGAAGACAAGTTTCGGGCGCATGGTCTCTACCCCTGCAAGAGCGGCTGCAAGGCAGGGATGACGATCCTGACAACCGACAGGGCGTCGAGTGGTTTCGTTCCCACCCGGATTAGGTGAACAGCATCGAACCCTCTCTCTTCGAGAATTGCCAAGAGGACCGACAGCCCGTCCGACGCCGTGTTGAACTTCTGCTCGGCGAGCGCGCGGAAATCCACGCTGCGCGGGCCATCGCGGAGGAGCCGGCGATGCGCTGCGATCATCTGCCGATCGGGGTATTTCGGATAGAACGCTCGCGTCATGTCATCGCGCGCGCCCGAGATCGCCGCCAGACGGGCCTGGGCCGCTTCGTAGATGGCGTGCGCCGCCACGCCGGCGGGACTGAAACCGGCAGCCGAACCATCAGCCGGATGATCCAAAAGAACCGTTTCCGTCGGTTCGTCTTCCAGCAGATGGCACCACACCACCGGTATGCCCAACGGCGACAAAGCTTGCCAAAGGCCGACCAGCACGTTCTTGGCCGCCAAAGTTTCCAGGAGATCGCGGAGCGACGGATCATCGATCGTTTCGGGATCGATGCGTTGACGGTGGAAAAACCCGTGGGTCCGGTATGCCGTGGCGATCGCGTCGCGTTCGATGCATTCAAGCATGCCATGAACGATGGCATCCGGCTCCTCGAAGCCTGCGGCCAAACCGCTCGTCGATGCCGCGAAAATGCCGTCATGGGGCAGTGACGGCAACACATAGGCGGTGTGCACGAGCTCGAGCGGGACCAGGTCGCGTCTGCAGGTAAGAAGATTGTCGGCGGCTACCCACGCCGTCTCCCTGCCGCGCCATCCGGGCGCGGTGCCCCCCTGGAGATGCCTTTCGAAACGATCGGGCGGGATGCCCAATTGATCGGCGCAGCCGACGGCTGTGTCGAAATTCGCCACCTGCTCTGCAAAGAAGCTCTCGGCCGATTCCAGCATGGCAGATATCGCGGCTTGCGCCAGGGTGGCGCCCTTGCCTTGCGCGACCGCGTTGGAAAGCGAGAAAGGTCTTGTTACCTGCACGACCGGGATGCCGATCTGGTCGAGCCCGGTAATGTCGGCGATCCGCGTGATGCCCAGGCCTTCGCGCATCTTCATCAGCCTCGCCAGCGCCTCGTCGGGCGGCGGACCCAGGCGTTCATATCGCTCCAGCATCGCGGATACTCTTGCAGGGCCGGCTAGTGCCGAACGGCCGATTCGGGATTGACGATCAGCGCGGCGCCCGGCTCGAGAGCGGATTTCGCACGTTCGACCCGATCGCGATAGCGCGACGACAGTTCAGGTGACAGGCCTGATGATTGAAGGGTCTCGTATGTACTGACGAGGAAAGGCACAGCGTTTTGCTCCGCGGCTATGGCGATGCTCTTTTCGAGGGCAGCGATTATGTCCGCCTCCGCATCGCCCTTAAGAAGAAGTAGCTCCGCCCTTCGCCGATAGAGCTCTGCGAGCCAGAAGCGGCTGCCGCCGGCCTCGGCCTGCGCCACAGCCGAGCCTAGCAGCGCGAGCGCCTCATCGACCTCGGCGGTTCGTGTCAAAAGTTCTGCCAGCATGCCGCAATAGACCGGTTCGTCCTCAGGCGTCTGGAACTCGCCATGGAGGCCAAGGCCTTGCCGCATTTTTTCCCTGCCGCTCTCGACCTGGCCGGCGTTGCCGTCGCACCACCCTTCGAAGATTTGCGCTGCGGCGGCGAGGGCGGGCATATAATGGCGCTCCGTCAAGTGGCGCAGATCCGCTATCACGCTTCGCAGCATCGAAAAATCGCGGCGATAGCAATGCAACATCGCCTCGTTGAGGTAGGCATGCGCGATGCTGCCGGCATGTCCGGTTTGCTGCGCCCAGCTCCTAGCTTCCGACATCGAATGGATCGCGCTTGCCGGCTTTCCGACGAACCACAGCGACAAGGCGCGGTGGGCGAGCCCGCAGACCCTCGCGTCATGCCCGCCGAACAACGCAGCATTGGCTTTGCCCTGGCCGTGCTCATAGAGCGACAGTCCGGCGTCGACGGCCGCGATGCAGCGGTCGTGGCGGCCAAGATTGAAGTCGATTGCCCACACGCAATGCCTGGCCTGGAGTTGCACTTCGGCATCCTCGACATCCCTGAGATCGCTGAGCACGACTTCCGCGCGCTCGCCGTCCATGACGGTATCCGTGAACCACCAGCCCCAGTAGATCGGGAACCACTTGGCCCGCTCGGCCACCGGCCGCCGCCGGGCGATCACCACGCCGTCCTCGTACAATTTGCGGGCGGGCGCCGAGTTCGGACCTTCGACAGCGGTCAGGATGGGACCGAGCACGATCATTGCCGATAGCCGCAGCGCGTCTCGCGTGTCGGCTGCCGCAACGCGCTCGCAGAGCGCCAATGCATGCTCGAGTATCTGCCTCGCTTCCGCCATTGCCGAGCGGGACGAGCTTTCCGTGCCTGCGATCACGAACTGAGCGATCGCGTCCTCCAGAAGGCCTGCGCGCTCGGCGTGCTCGGCGACCTCGGCGGTGCCCAGCCACCCGGCCAGGTTTCGGTTGCGGCTCACCGCGGCAAACAGGCGGCGATGCAAGGCCTGCCGTCTCTTGCGCAGCGTTGCGTTGTAGATCGTCTCCTGGATAAGCGCATGGCGCACGCCATAGACCGGAACGCCGGAAGGCCGCAGGCGGATCAGGAACCCGGCCTCGCTCAGCGAATCCAGCGCGTTTGCGATGATTTCGTCGTCGAGCTCCGGCAACAGAGCGCGCAGCAATTCCTGATTGAAACGGTTGCCCGCGACGGCCGCGGCGCGCGCGACTTCGCGTGCCGGCCCCAGCGTTTCGAGCCTGGCCTCGATCACGCTTTCGAACACCGAGGCATGACTGCGCGTCGCGGTCTGCGCCAGCCGATCCGTTGCCGAGGCCGCGTTCTCGGTCATCCACTGGCAGATTTCTTCGATGAACAGCGGGACGCCTCCGGTCATGCGTTCCACCACGTCGAGCAATTCCGGGGAAGTTGACGGCTTGCCTTGCGGCCACATGGCCGCGATCGCCAGCCGGGTTTGCTCGCGGTTGAGCGGCTTTAGCGAGATATGCCTTGGATTCGATGCTGCCAGCCAGCTCCCGGATTCAGGGCGCGTGGTCGCGATGACAAGCGCCCGGAAGTGACGGGCCGACTGTGCAAGCTCAGCCAACAATTGTCTCGACGTCAGGTCGATCCAATGGATGTCCTCGACCACCAGGACGATCGGTCCGCTGGCGCACAGGGCTTCGAGCGAGTGGCGAACCGCCCAATTGGCTTTCGCGCGCATCGCCTCGGCGTCGATTTCCTTGAGCATCGGATCGGCTCCCGCAGCGCCGAGCAGGAACGAGAAGATGTCGATGATTTCGGGATCGCGGACGTCATGATCGCGGAATACTTCCGCCACGGCGGCAGCGCTGAGCTGTCCTTCGTTGCCGGCGAGATCGCCGCGTACGTTCTGTAGCAGCGGATGCAGCGCCGAGCGCAACCCGCCGGGCGTGCACTGGAAGAGCAGCAGTTTCGCGCGCTGGTGACGCGTGCGCCGGCGCACTTCGTGAAGAATGCGCGACTTGCCGATCCCGGCCTCGCCCTCGATCACCACCACGCCGCCGCTTCCTGCAACGGCACTGTCCCATGCTTCGGCGATCGTGGCGAGCTCGGCCTCGCGATCGACGAGCGGACTGCTCAGCCGCCCGAAGGCGAAGAAGCGGTCGACCTCGCGCTTGTGACTCAGCGCGTGCCAGACCAACTCCGGCTCGGCAAACCCCTTGATCGTATGGGTGCCCCTAAAGCTGAACACATGCGACCGTCGCGCCAGGTTGCGCGTCGCGTCCGAGACCACCACCGTATCCGGCTGCGCGATGGCCTGGAGCCGCGTGGCCATCGCGAAGGCAGGGCCGGTGACATTGTCACGACCGGTGTCGGCGTCACCCTTGTGGATCAGGGTCATCGATGTCGCGATTCCGACCCGGACATGCAAATCGGCGCGGCCTTGGTCCGAACCGACGCGCCTGCAGGCGTCGATGATTTCGAGCCCGGCCCGGATCGCCAGCGATGCCGCGTCCTTGGCGTCTATTTCGGCAGGAAACAAAGCAATGCCGCCATCGCCGACCTCGACCTGGACGGCACCCGAGCACGACGCGACCGCCTGTCTCGCCGCCCGCTGGAAGGCTGATATCAGTTCCTCGAACTCTTCGATGTCCAGGATGGCCAGAAGGTCGGTCGATCCGACCAGGTCGTAGCAGAGCGCGGTCAGGATCCGGCGCTCATGCCGGGCTTCGGACGCATTGTTGCCGTTGCCGCCCAGAAAACCTGTTGACACCGACGCCGCCGGCAACGCGACCGGACTCTTCTCCGACATGCTGCGATTTCCTCGCCGAGCGCAGTGACGGCAATATTAGCAAATTGCGATGCTGTTCACAAAACACTTGATTGGTGGGCAGGGCATGAAAAAGCCGATGCTGGAATCATTATGGAGATATGCTCATGGCGCAAACTCCCCGTGGCGTTGACCGAGATGAGGCGCAAAGCAGCCACACGATTTGCTGTAACGCCCTGGCGTGGGTGCGGACTTTAATTTGTTCTGGAGCGGTTGGTCATTTGGTGCGGCCGGAAGAATTCGAACCCTCGCGGAGTTCTCCCTGCGCGTTTACCCTTTCGCCATCGCCGCGATCGCTGCGGGCTGTTTCCCGTTTGTGAGGTGCCGGACTCGAACCGGGAAAGCGCGCAGTCTGAGCGCGCGAGGTTTGCCTGAACTCCCGTCATGTCGGCAACGAGGTGTTCTGCGGTGGTGTTCAGAAAAGTGTGCAACGGAGCGACGCAGGCTTTGGCCGCGCCGTCGTCTGGCGCCAGGAGGAGCCGCAATCCGTAGACCCGGATGTCCGGCGTCAGTTCTGCATCGAATTTCGCGACGCATGGAAAGCGTCCGTCGCCAAGGTCGGTGGCGGGCACAATAGAAAGGATACGCATTTCGGGTTCCTTTGAGGGATTGGCAGGCAAATTCGAGAATCGCCGAAAGGCACGAATGCAGAACATTCGCCGGCCCAGTTCGGGACTTTTTCGGGACTCTGGGTTCCGAAACGGGCGATTTGAACGCCTCTCGTTTCGAAAATGAGAAAAGGCGCCGAGGTTTGTGCCTGGCGGCCAGACGGTGCCGCCGAGCGCTTCGTGGACCTTGCAACTAAAATCGGACGCGCAGCCGTGAGGACGTTCCACACGGGAACGGCCTCGCGCCCTCCATTGCCTGCCGAAGATCGGGCTTTTCCGATCGGCCCGCGTCCTCCGCCAGAGGCGCGGGCTCTCATGGCACCTAAAGGGGCAGAGATGACCGACAAGCCTCACAAAAGGGCAGGCTCCCCCGTCCCGGTGTGCTCCTAGTGACTGCTGTTTGATCCATTGAGCCGATAATCGGGCTTTATGTGTATCCCTGCTCTTGCCCGCTCCCTCGCCAGCGCCAGAGCAGCGCGTCGCTTGGCCTTCTTGGGATTCTCCGGCGGCAATGGCGTGCCGTTTTTCAAAGCCTGCTGTCTCGCCAATTCTGCCTGTGCCTCCCTCAGTTTCTTCAGGTACTTACCCTTCGCCTCTGATTGAGGCGTGTCGAGCAGAGTTGTTGCTAGAGCAATCAGGCAAATATGAGCAATTATCTTGACAACCTTCCTCATGGTCATCCCCGCTCTCGAACCTTCAGGGATCGAAGATACACTTATTTTGTTTGCCCAGCGAATCAGCTCATCAAATTCCTGCAGGCCGGCGAGGGCGATGACGCCCCGACATTTGCGGTCGAGCGTCCACAGTAGGCTTGGGCGGACGCGCATGGCGCGCAGGCGTTCGTGATGGCCAGCCTACTTCGCGTTAGGCGCAGCTAATGTTGCTTGGGCTATAGCCATCCGCATCGAAGGTGTCACAAGGCCATCGAAGCTAATTGCTGTTCGGGACGACGACCCTGCAAACTCACGTAGGTACGATTGTTCGGTGTGTCGCCAGCGGTACCGAGTCGGTATCTGACCATATGCTGGCTACAATCTGGCTAGAATTTCTATAGCCACCTCTGGGGGGGTGTGGCTAAGCCTTTGTTTTGTTTGGTCGGAGTGGCCGGATTCGAACCGACGACCCCTTGACCCCCAGTCAAGTGCGCTACCGGGCTGCGCTACACTCCGGACCGGTCGCGATGTATCGTGATAACCCCGTGCGGGTCAACCGAATTCCTCGACTTTTATCCTGCTGCGATTGCGGGTGCGGATGAGCGCTGAAAGGCGGGCCGCAACAGCCGCTGATGGCGGTATTCCAACGCGATGGCGCCCCAGACCAGGCCGAGCAGCAGGTAGACATGGCGCCAGTGGTCGATGTCGATGAAGGTGCCGAGCCCGATATTGCCGATGAAGGCGACATAGGCGCACAGGAGATATGGCTGCCAAGGCCGGTTGCGCAGCAGGATGCGGAATCCGGCAGCCATCGTCCAGGCGACGAGCGCCAGGAACGACACGAAGCCGAGCCAGCCATAGTCCATCAGCATCTTCAGCCAGATGTCGTGGGTGTCTTCACCAAAGATCGTGCCGAAGACCAGCGGGCCGATGCCGAACGGATGCTCCATCGCCATCTGGAAGCCGATCCCGTAGCGGGCGAAGCGGCCGAGGCGCGCGGTGTCGTAGCTCTGCTCGAGATGGGCGCGGTTGGAAAACATCTCCGACACGCCCGGCAGCTGCAGGATGACGATCATGGCGACGACCAGCAGCGCCAGCGCCGCGATCGTCATCACCACCACGCGCAGCCGGAACATGCCGCTGGCGCTTTGCAGGAACAGGCAGCCGGTGAGCAGGACAGCCGAGACGGCGAACATGCCCCAGGCGCCGCGCGAGAAGGAAAAGAAGATGCCGGCGGTGATGATCAGCAGCGGCATCGCCAGCAGCGGCATGCGCGTGACCGGTCCGGTCAAAAGCAGATAGAGCAGATAGATGCCGGGCAGAACCAGGAACGGGCCGAACACGTTCGGATCCTGGAAGGCGCCGGCGGCACGGTCGTATTTGGTGAACATTTCGGCGCCCGGAAAGGCGTGGAAGTAGCCTGCAATGCCGAGCAGCGAAGTCGCTACGGCAGAAACCACGTAGGCAATGAAGATCAGTCGGTAGAGGTTCGGCCGCACAGCGGTGATCGATGCGAAGAACACCGCGCTGAAGGCGAGAAACAGCGACACGGCGAGATAGAGCGGCGTGTTGGCCAGATCCGCCATCTGCGTCATGGAGATCATGCCGCCGATGTTCATCGTCACCAGCAGCACCAGGAGCGGCGTGGCCGCGCGGGAAATCCGCAAGCCGAAAAGCGCCCAGATGGCGATCAACCCGGCCATGTAGAGTTCATAAGGCGCCGGCTCGCTGATGACGAAGCCAGACAGCAGAATGCCGAGGAAGACCGCGCCCGAGGAAATCAGCGCGATCAGCTTGGCGCTGACCGCCGCGCGCGGCAAATCATGGCTGATCGCGCTCAATAGGCGTTTTCCGTGTTCAAGAGCCGGATCGGCGTCAGGAACAGGATCCGCAAGTCGAACAGCAGCGACCAGTTCTCGATGTAGTAGAGGTCATACTCCGTGCGCATGCGGATCTTCTCGTTGGTGTCCATCTCGCCGCGCCAGCCATTGATCTGCGCCCAGCCGGTGACGCCCGGCTTGACCTTGTGGCGGGCGAAATAGCCGTCGACAACTTCGTTGTAGAGCAGGTTGTGCGACTGTGCGGCGATGGCGTGCGGGCGCGGGCCGACCAGCGACAGCGAACCGAGCAGCGAGTTGAAGAACTGCGGCAGCTCGTCGATCGAGGTCTTGCGGATAAAGCGGCCGACTCGGGTGACGCGAGGATCGTTCTTTGTCACCGTCTGCTTGGCGGTCGGGTCGGCCTTGTCCGTATACATCGAACGGAATTTGTAGACCTCGATGATCTCGTTGTTGAAACCGTGCCGCTTCTGGTGAAACAGCACCGGCCCCTTGCTGTCGAGCTTGATGGCGATGGCGGTCGCCAGCATCACCGGCGAGAACACGACGATGCCGATCAGACTGAAGACGATGTCGAAGGCGCGCTTGGCGACCGAATCCCAGTCGTTGATCGGCTTGTCGAAGATGTCGAGCATCGGCACCGCGCCGATGTAGGAATAGGCGCGCGGGCGAAACTGCAGCGCGTTGGAATGCGCCGACAGCCGGATGTCGACCGGCAGCACCCACAGCTTCTTCAGCAACTGCAGCACACGCGATTCGGCGGTCAGCGGCAGCGATACGATCAGCATGTCGATGCGGGCGATGCGGGCGAATTCGATCAGTTCCGAAATGGTGCCAAGCTTGGGATAGCCGGCGACGATGGGCGGCGAGCGCTTGTCGCCGCGATCATCGAAGATGCCGCAGATGCGGATGTCGTTGTAAGGCTGCTTTTCGACCGAACGGATCAGGATTTCCGCCGCCTTGCCGCCGCCGACGATGACGGCGCGCCGCTCCATGCGGCCATCGCGCGCCCAGGCCCGGATCAGCTTCGACATCACCAGCCTGAGGCCGAAGATGAGAACGAAGCCGGTGACGAACCAGCTGCCGAACAAAAGGCGTGAATAGTCTTCCGACATCTTCATGACGAACGCCGTCAGCGCCATGAGGGCGAAAGTGCCGGCCCAGACCAGCAGCACGCGGCCGAAATTGACGATAGGCCGCATCAGGGCGACGATCTGGTAGCAGTCGGTGACGTCGAGCAGCACCACGGCAAGGAACGACGCGGCGGCGATCGTCAGTGGATATTGCCAGGCGAGATAGTTGAAGAACCCGACATAATGGAAATAGACGGCAAGCCCGGACACGAACAGCAAGCCGAACTCGACCATGCGCAGGACGCCGCTGACCATGATCGGCGACATCGTATCGCGCCTGTACTGCGACGCGACCTGGCGGGCGACATCGTTCATCCCGCCGGGCGTGTCGCCATCGGCCGGGCCGTCGAATTTACGCACCGCCTCTGGTGAAAAGCGGCGCGCGGGGTCGATCTCGTTCATGGGGCTTTCCGCAAGCTTCCCTGCGGTGAATAGCAAAAGAGAGCTAAGAAACCCTTGAAACAACCCGTGGCTTTGAAACGGCTATGCATGTCGCCCAAAAGTGGCCCCGGTTTTGGGAGAACGACATGCATAAAAACAAAGACCTAAAGCGCGTCGCCTGAATCCGTTCAAACGCGACGCGCTTTAGGCCTTGCGTCTATTTGCCCAGCGCGGCGAAGTAGGCCTTCTCGATGTCGGCGGCCATCACATCGGCGCCAAATCTCGCCTTGAGGTCGGCGCCATCGGGCATCAGGTCGCGATAGGCGGCGGGGTCGGCCAGCGCCTGGCTCATCTTGTCGGCAAGCTCGACCGGGTCGGGCCGGATCAGGGCAGGGGAACCGGTGGCGAAGATCTCCGGAATGCCGCCGACCGCGGTTGCGATCATCGCCTTTCCCGCGGCAAGCGTTTCCAGCACGATATAGGGCATGGCCTCGGCGCGCGAGGGAACGATGACGAGCGCCGCCAGAGCGAAGGCCTCCCTGGCCGGCATCGGCGGCAGGAAGCGGACATGGCGCTCAATCCCGAGGCGTTTCACCTGCGCGTGGTAGCGCGGCAGGTCGTCGCCGTCGCCGACCATCACTGCGGTCAGCGCGCGGCCGAACTGGGGGCCGGCGAGGGCGAGTGCATCGATAAAGATGTCTGGTCCCTTCAGGTCGCGCATCATGCCGATATAGAGCAGATCGGCCGCGTCCGGCTCGGTGATCACCGGCTCGAATTCGGTGGCGCGCAGGCCGTTATAGACCAGGGTGTTGGGAACGGGCGGCTCGCCGACCTTCCTGCGATAGGTTTGCCGTTCATAGTCGGAGACAAACAGCAGGCAGTCGGTGAATCGGGCCATGAAGCGCTCGAGCGCGAAGAACAGATTCCCGGTGGTCGTGTTCTCGTCATAGTGGAGAGAGCCACCATGCGGTGAATAAAGGCGGGCTACGCGAGACCTTGATACCCGCAACAATGAGCCGAACAGACGGGCATAGGCGCCACCCTTGGCGCCGTGCCCGTGCAACACATCCGGCCGCAATTCCTTGATGATCCTGTAGGTGCGCCAGGCGGAGGCAAGATCGCCCGGGCCGACATGGCGCTGCATCGGCGTGCGATGGATGCCGAGCGCCAGCATGTCCTGCATCTGCTCGAACAGATGTTCCTCGAACTCGCCGCCGGTGGTCGAATCGCAGACGATACCGACGGAATGCCCGGCCGCGACCTGCGCCTCGGTCAGGTCGCGCACATGCCGGAAGATTCCTCCGACGGGTGAACGAAAGCAATGGACGATCCTGAGTGTGTCCGCCACTTGGTATCTGTCAGAACAGACGTTCGCGGACGTAGACGGTATCGCCGGGCAGCAGCGGGTCGGAGGTGACCACGCGGCCCGTCATCACCTTGCCGTTGATGTCGCGGGTGATGTCGACGCTTTCCTGATTGGCGCGCGGTGTGAAACCGCCGGCAATGGCGATTGCCTTCTGCACCGTCAGGCCGGGGACGTAGGAGTATTGGCCCGCGGCTCCGACTTCGCCCATGACGAAGATTGGCCGGTAGCGGTCAATCTCGACCGAGACGTCGGGATCGCGCAGATAGCCTTGCCGCAATTTGTCGGCGATTGCCTTTTCCATCTGCTGCGCGGTGTGGCCGCGCGCCGGTATGGCTCCGACAAGCGGGAAGGAGAGGTAGCCGGATTGGTCGACGCTATAGGTGTTGGTCAGCCCGTCCTGCTCGAACACGGTGACGCGGACGCGGTCGCCGGCGCCAAGACGATAGGGCTGATCGAGCACCGCATGGAAGGCCGCCGGCGTCGGCCGGTAACTGGAACAGCCAGCCAGCATCGATACGGCAAGCAGAGCGCGAAACAGGGAAGCAGTGCTTTTCATGACCGGACAGGTACCTTCGACTGGCCGCTGCGGCGTCGCAGCAAACATCAGGGATCGAGGTCCGTTATCATCCTGTTAGGGTTAATGGCCGGTAAAGGGAGCGGCCGACACGCGGCGCATCGGCAAGAGTTTTACGATTTTTGGCGGTTTTGTTTATCGCCCGCCAGTAAACCCTAACGGAAACTTACCGCGATCTTAACGGCTGAGTTACCATAGTTGTTTACGGTGCGTGCTGACCCAGTATCGGAGTAGGGATGCATGTCCGTTCAGTCCGCGGCCGCAGATGTCGACGTCGATCTCAGGCAGCTCTTCGCCAGCCTGGCGAGGAACTGGCTGCGCATAGTCGTCGTCGTCCTGGTGGTGACGGGGCTTGCGTTCGCCTTTGCCTCGCTGGCGACCCGGCACTACAAGGCCGAGACGCAGGTGGAGATCGCCCCGCGTGAATCCGTCTATACGCGGCCCGCCAGCAACAACAACGACACCGACAAGCCAATTCTCGACGAACAAGGCGTCGCCACCCAGGTCCAGATAATTTCCTCCAACGAAATCCTCAAGCAGGTCGCGCAGAATCTTGGACTGGAAAAGCTGCCCGAGTTCAATGAAGCGCTCGACATGTCGCCGTTGAGCCGCGCTCTGGTCCTCGTCGGCCTGAAAAGCGACCCGATGGAAATTCCGGCGGAAGAACGCGTCCTCAAGAAGATGCACGAGAAGCTCAACGTCTATGGCGTCGAGAAGACCCGCATCATTGCCATTGAGTTCTCATCGGAAGATCCCAGGCTGGCGGCCGCCATACCGGACGCCATTGCCGCTGCCTACATTGCGGGGCAGGGGGCGGCCAAGCTCGAATCGAACAACGCCGCCGCCGATTTTCTGGCGCCGGAGATCGCCGATCTGCAGCAGCAGGTCAAAGCTGCCGAGGCGAAGGTCGCCGCCTACCGCTCACAGTCCGATCTTCTGATGGGTGGCAACAATTCGGTGCTGGCCACCCAGCAGCTTTCGGAGCTGTCGAGCGAACTGTCGAAAGTGCGGGCCAATCGCGCCGCGGCGGAAGCGACCGCTGACGGTGTGCACAGGGCGCTGCAGAATGGCGGTTCGCTGGATGCCGTGCCGGAGGTTCTGTCGTCGGACCTGATCCAGCGCTTGCGCGAGCGCCAGGTCGAATTGCGCTCCAACATCGCCGATCTGTCGACGACACTGCTAGGCAATCATCCGCGTATTCGGGCGCTGAAATCGCAACTGGCCGATCTCGACGCGCAGATCCGCAGCGAGGCCCAGAAGATCATGAAAGGCCTGTTGATGCAGGCCGAGACGGCAAAGGCCCGCGAGAGCCAGCTTGTCGCCGACGTCAACACGTTGAAGGCGGCGTCGGCGCAGGCCGGTGAACAGCAGGTCGATCTCGACGCGCTGCAGCGCGACGCGACCGCCAAACGGCAGCAACTCGAGCTGTATCTGACCAACTACCGCGAAGCGGCTTCGCGCCAGGATCGCAACTATCTGCCGGTCGACGCGCGGATCGCCTCAAAGGCTTCGGTTCCCTCGGAGGCCTATTTCCCGAAGGTCGGGCCGATCGTCGGCGCCGCATTCGCCGCATCGCTGCTGATCATGGCCATCGTGACGCTGCTGCGGGAGCTGTTTTCCGGCCGTGCGATGCGCCCGGCGACCGGTTCCCGCTTCGAACGGATCGATGAGGTCGCGATGCCCCATGTCGCGCAAGCGCCTGATGTGGTCGCGAAGCCGGTCGTCCGCCAGGAGCCCGCCATCCTGCGGGATTCCGTCGTTCGCCAGGAGATGGAAGAAGATCTGACTGAAGCGGAGGCCGAGCTCCACACGGCTGCGATGCCCAACAGGGCCGAGGCGCCTGATATGGTCGCAATGCCCGATGCGGCGACCACCGAGCAGACGGCGGCCGAGCCCGAACCGGTGCGTTCCACCCTGGGCGAGATCGACGTCGAGAAGGCTGCTGAAAAGCTGATCGCCAGCGGCGCGGCGCGCGCCATCTTCGTCTCGCCGGAGGGCGACGAGGCAGCCGCATCCGCGGTCCTGGTGGCACGCGAGGTCGCGGACGCCGGCCTGCGTGTCCTGTTGCTGGACCTCACCGCTTCGGGGGCCGCCTCGCGGCCGATGCTGGACAGCGGCCTTTTCCCCGGCATCACCAACCTGCTCGCTTCGGAAGCGCAGTTCAGCGACGTCATCCACGCCGATCTCTACTCGGACTGTCACGTCATCCCTGTCGGCACCGCCGATCCGGTCCGCGCCATGCGCGCCGCCGACCGGCTGCCGATCATCATGCAGTCGCTGACCACGGCCTATGATCTGGTCGTGGTCGAGTGCGGACCTGCCGACGCGCAAGGCATCAGCCGTCTGGCCGGCGATGCCACCGAGGTCTTTCTCTCCATGCTGGAGCCGGACGACGAGGTGACGCACGCCGCGGTCAAGCTGATCGAGAACGGCTATCCCGACCTGACGCTGGTGACGCCGCTCGGCCACGAACCGCCCGGCAATCCGGTGCCCGGACGGCGCACCGCCGCCGCCTGAGAGGGCCGAGGATCGCCTGGCGGAGGCCAGTATTCAGGGTCCGTCCGATCTCTATCCCAGTTCCAGGGTCGTTACGCCGAACAGCTGCTGCAGCCCAAGCTTCGGAGCCGGGCCCTTGTACATGCGGGTGGTGGTGAAGGTCGGCGCAAAGCCGGCCACCTCGAGCGCCGCAATGAAGCCGGTATTCTCGGCGGGAACGTCGATGTGCAGTTCGCCGCCCTCGCAGGCACCGGCCAGCCCATCCAGCAATTGCAGACCGATTTCCATGTCGTCGGCAAACAGCGGGCCGATCTTGAAGCCGGAACGGCACGGCCGCGCCACGGCGTAGCCGGTGGTGCCGCGCGAACTGATCGCCGCCAGCCCGTGATGCGGCGCCTGCAGCCATCGCCGCAGGAAGGCCCGCCGCGGCGCCGGAAAACAAGATGAGTCATAGGCGATGATGTCGGGCACGAGCTGCGTTGTTATCATGCGCAACCCATCGGCCCTGACCGCCGGTCCTGCCTTGCGCCCACTGAAGCGGATGGTCTCGTAGGCCGGCCTGAAGCCCTTGCTTCGGTAATTGGTCTGCTGCTCTGCGACGCCGTCGAGGCCGATGGTGCGACCGGCAAGTTTCGTCATTCCAGCGTTCCACACCGCCTTGCCGTAGCCCTTGCCGCGTCTGTCCGGCCGGCAGATGTAGAGGCCGATGAAACCGAACTCGATTCCGTAGGCCACTGCCGAGATCGCGGCGACCATTTCGTTGCCGACAAAGGCGCCGATGAAGCCTTCGGGGTCCGCGGCCTGGAACATCGCCGCGTCTTCAAGACCTGGGTTCCAGCCTTCTCCGGCCGCCCAGTCGATGAGAACAGCCAGTTCCTGCAGCGACAGTGTACGGATGGTCGGCTTCATCGCCTTAGCTGTCGTCGTCGACCGGCGCTGCCTGTCGGGCCGCCTTGCGGCGCAGGATCTTGGTCAGCTTCCAGATCGTCGGGCTGTTCTTGACGGAGGACTTGAGCCGCGCACCTTGCCTCAGCATCAGCGCCAGCGCGCGGCCTTTCATGGTCAAGGGTGCCAGCACCTCGAAATGCCGGATTTCGATATCGCACCACAGCCGCTTGTAGGGCTCGTCGCCGACGGAGAAATCATAGACCTCGAAACCGGTCTCGCAGGCTTCCTGGATGTTGTCGAAGAACAGGAAATCGCCGGGGCTGGCGTAACCGAGATCGTCCTCGGCGATCGCGCCGAACTCGCAGATCAGGCGTTTGCCGGAGCGGCTCGACCCGGTGACGGCGCGCAGCTTTCCGGCAACCTCGAGCCCGTGTAGCACGAAGGAGGGCTCGGCCTCGGCAACCGCTTGCGCAAACAGCGCGCGGAAGAAGCCGCGCACCTGCCCGTCGCCGAAGACGTTGGCGATGCCCATCTTGCGGAAGCGGAGTTCCTTCATCTCGAAAAAAGCGTCGAGCAGCCTGTCCACCTCGTCCACCGTGCGCGCCTCGATGCGCCGATGGCTACCGACGGCCTCGAACTTCCGGATCTGCGAACGGTGCTTCTTGCGCTTGCGTTTGCCGCTGGCGCGAGAGAGCAGCGCATCGAATCCGCCGGCGAGGTCGACGGCCAGCGACAAATTGGGGCTGGCAAAATGGTCAAGCGAGGCGAGGGGATTGGCGACGCCGTCGAGATCGGGCAGCAATCGTTCCAGTGCGACGAGATCGATGTCCGGGCGTGCCTTGGCGATGGCCGTCAGCATCGATCGGATGGCCGAAACATCTGCCCTGGCCAGCCAGTGCGGATCCGCGGCGACGAAATTGCCATTGGCGTGGCGGCCACCCATGAAGCGGGCGACGCGGAAAGGACCGCTGGCGGTGACCTCCAGGGCCAGCGAGAAAACCGGCTTGCCTTCGGTGCTCAGCGTCGCGACGAGCAGATCCGGTCGGACCTCTGCAGCCCAGTTCAGGATCCAGGCAGCGCCCTGCGGTGGTGCAAACAGTGCCGAGCGGCAGAACTCGGCATAGGCCACCAGTCCGTCCGTGGACGCCACTGAAATCGACAGGCCGGCATGGTTTCGTGGCAAGGCGCGCGGCGACGCCTCGGTCGCCGCAAGCCGATTGCCGTCAAATGACGCTGTAGCGTCAACCATACCTCAATCCTTAGGGCGTATTGATCGCGATTTGGGGGTTCGCGTAGGCGCATTCCGTGCTTGGATCAGCCTAGGCGCAAAAGGTGAATGAATGATCGACGGCGGGGAGGCAATCCGGAAACTGGCGCTGAACGTCGCCCGCTATACCGGTCTCGCACCGCTGGCCAAACCGTTCATCGGCGGCATTGGCGCCATCTTGATGCTGCACCGCGTTACCGCGACGCCGGAAAAGCCGGACAGCGTCAACCGGCATCTCAACATCGCTCCCGGGTTCCTCGATGCCATGATCGCCGACATGAAGGCGCACGGTTATGCCTTTGTCTCCATGGACGAAGCCGTTGAGCGCATCAAGGCAGGCGACAAGGGCGGGGAGTTCGCCACCATCACTGCCGACGACGCCTATCGCGACAACATGACCGAGGCGCTGCCGGTGCTGGAGAAGCACGGCGCGCCGATCACCATCTATGTCGCGCCCGGGCTGATCAACGGCACGGCCGACCTATGGTGGGATGTGGTCGAGGATGTCGTCAAGGCGCGCGACAGCCTCACTCTGACGCGGCCGAATGGTCCCCTGACGATCGATTGCTCGACGTCTGCGAAGAAACTGGAGGCCAACGCACGCCTGCATGCCTATCTCACCTCCGAAGTTCGCGAGGAGGACCTGCAGGCGGTGTTGCGTGATCTGGCTCGCTCGAATGGCGTCGACGCCGATGGCCCGCGCCTGCGCACATTGATGAACTGGGACGAAATCCGCCGCATCGCCGCGCATCCGCTGGTGACGATCGGCGCCCATACGATCAACCACAGCAATCTGAAGCGGCTTTCCGAGACCGATGCGCGGCACGAGATTGGCGCCGTGCGCGGCATGTTGCAGGCCGAACTGGGCGAAGAGCCCAGCCATTTCGCCTACCCCTATGGCTATGCCAGCGCTGTCGGCTGCCGCGAGGTCGGCTTTGCCCGCGACGCCGGCTATACCTCCGCCGTGACGACGCGCCACGGTGTGCTGCGCGCCGAGCATGCCGGCTTCCTGCATGCCCTGCCGCGCATTTCAGTCAACGGCCGCTACCAGAGCCTCGCCCATATCCGCACCATGCTGTCGGGCGTGACGACGCCGCTGGCCAATGCCGGCAAGATGGTCGTTACCATCTGACGGTGCCGGATTTCGCTTAGCGCTTGGCTCTCGGCTCCAGCATCAGCCATTTGATGATGCCCATCGCCGGCAGCACCCAGAGCAGGCCGCTGAGCAGGAAGAACAGGAAATGCACCCACGGGCCCGATTCCGACAGCCGGGCGACCGCGAAGATCGATGCGACCAGCGCATAGATGATGACCAGTGCTACCAGCAGAAACATTCCGATCAGCTTTTTCAGGCGCACGGGCATGGTTGGTCTCCTGGTCGAGGATGCCGGCAATTTGGACAAGCGGCCCGGCAGGTTCAGGGTGTTGGCCTCGCATAGGCCTTGGCGCGAAGCTGTGCAACCGGTGAGACGTGGCGCGACGGCGTGCCGCGCCGCACGGCCTTGCCAGCACGGGTGCGATGGTCCACCAATCCGCCAAACCAACCTGCCGGGACAAGATCATGGCTGCCATATCCGCTGCCGCGCCATACGTCGCCCGCGCCCGCGACCTGCATAACCGGGCGCTGCTGCGCGGCTGGCTCTATGTGGTGCTTCTGGTGCTGTTTGCGCTGGTGCTGGTCGGCGGCGCCACCCGGCTCACCGATTCCGGCCTGTCGATCACTGAGTGGAAGCCGATCCACGGCGTGATCCCGCCGCGCAACGACGCCGAGTGGCAAGAGGAATTCCAGCTCTACCAGCAGATCCCGCAATATGCCGAGCTCAACAAGGGCATGAGCATCGAGGCGTTCAAGTCGATCTTCTGGTGGGAATGGGCGCACCGCCTCCTGGCGCGCAGCGTCGGCCTGGTCTTCGCCTTGCCGTTGCTGTTTTTCTGGGTAACGCGCCGCATCGAGCGCGGCCTGGGCCCGAAACTGGCAGGCATTCTGCTGCTCGGCGGCCTGCAGGGCGCCATCGGCTGGTGGATGGTGGCCTCCGGTCTGGTCGACCGAGTCTCCGTCAGCCAGTACCGGCTGGCGACTCACTTGACGCTCGCCGCGCTGATCTTCACCGCGACCATGGTGGTCGCGCGTGGGCTGGCGCCGCATTCCGAGCCCGCCGCCGATCAGTCGACGCAGAGGCTGGCCGGCTTCATCGTGTTTTTGGCGCTGGTCCAGATCTATCTCGGCGGCCTGGTCGCCGGGCTCGATGCCGGCCTGAGCTACAACACCTGGCCGTTGATGGACGGCAAGATCATCCCGGGCGATCTGCTGATCCTTGAACCTGCGTGGCGCAACTTCTTCGAAAGCCCCAAGACGGTGCAGTTCATCCATCGGCTCGGTGCCTACACGGTGTTTGCCGTGGCCTGGTGGCACATGATCGCCACGCGCCGGCGGCTGCCGGGCTCAACGCATGCGCGGCGCGCGACGCTGCTATTTCTGCTGGTGCTGGTGCAGGCCTCGATCGGCATTGGCACGCTGCTGATGCATGTGCCGCTGCATATGGCGCTGACCCACCAGGGGTTTGCGCTCATCGTGTTGGGCTTTGCATCAGCGCATTGGCGCGGCACCAAGGGCGCCTACCCCTTGCCGCTCGAAATCGCGCTGAGGAACTGATCCCGAGCCGATCGGCCAGTCACATCCAGAATTCGTTTGACGATGTCGTCTTCTCGCCGTCGAATTCCGCCTGACGCAAGGCCGCGGCGGATGGTGCGGACTGGCTGTGAGCGGCTTTGGCTACCTTGTCGGCGGCCTTGAGCGCATCGAGCTTGGCTTGGGCTACGGCAATATCCTGCTGCACCTGATCGCCTTGGCCTGGTCTTCCAGGTCCTGGATCTGCCTTTCGAGCGCGGCCTCCTGGGCTGCATTGCTCGAGGAGTTGAACGAGGAATACCGGGTCGCCTGTGAGGAACCCGAATCGCGCTGACCATGACAAATTCCGAAGAGGAGCCGAGACCAGTCAGTAACCCATCGTGGTGAGCAGGCGCACAGCGCCTTCGCCGCGCCGCCAGACGAGATAATGCTCGCCGCGCAACTCGTCGGCGACGTCGTCGAAAGGCTTGAGTTCCTTGACAGCGGCTGGAAAAGGTCTCGGCAATCAGTTCGGGCGCGCAGACCTTCCAGCGCGCCGGAAAGGCTGGCGCGTCCATCAGAGGCCGAGCATCAGGTCCATGTTCTGGACGGCGGCGCCCGAAGCACCCTTGCCGAGATTGTCGTAGACCGCCAGCAGCAGCGCCTGCGCGCGTTTGTCGTTGGCAAAAACGTAGACCTTCATCCGGTTGGTGCCGTTGTAGATCTCCGGATCGATCTCCGCCATACGCTCCGAATGCGCATAAGGCGCCACCTCGACCACACCGCCCTTGATGGCGGCGAAATGGTCGGCAATCGCCGCATGCAGTTCTGCACCGGTCGGCACATGGTCGAGGCCGCCAAGCTGCAACGGCACCACGGTGATCATGCCTTGCGCGAAATTGCCGACCGCCGGCTGCATGATCGGATCATGCGACAGCCTGGCATAGGCCCTCAGTTCCGGCACGTGCTTGTGCTGCAAGGTGAGGCCGTAGGGCAGGAACTCCGAGGCGTCCTCGCCCTTGGCGACATAGTCCTCGATCATCGGCCGTCCGCCGCCCGAATAGCCCGAAATGCCGTTGACGGTGATCGGGAAATCAGCCGGCAGCAGGCCGGCGGTGACCAGCGGCCGCAGCGTGGCGATCGGTCCCTGCGGCCAGCAGCCGGGGTTGGCAACGCGTTTTGCCGAGGCGATCGTTTTCGCCTGCGTCTTGTCCATCTCGGCGAAACCATACGCCCAGCCTTCCGCCACGCGATGCGCGGTCGACGCATCGATGACCCTGGTGGTGTCGTTGGCGATCAGCGAGACGCTTTCCTTCGCCGCATCGTCGGGCAGGCACAGGATCGCGACATCGGCGGCATTGAGGAACTCGGCGCGCGCAGCCGTTTCCTTGCGGCGTTCGGCGGGAACCGAGATGATTTCCAGGTCGCCGCGCTCGGCCAGCAACGCCCGGATCTGCAGGCCGGTGGTGCCGTGTTCGCCGTCGATGAAGATTTTCGGTTTCATGGATCGATCAAATTCCCTGCTATTTCAAGACTATATGCCGTTGCCGTAGTTCACTGTGGCACCATTGTGGTTGCCGTTGTTCAGCTCTTCAAGCCGTGCCTTTCGCTCCGCCAGCAGGCCGAGATATTGCATCGCCACCATCGAGCCGGCGATCGCCGTTATATCGGCGTGATCATAGGCCGGCGCAACCTCCACGACATCGGCGCCGACAATATCGATCTGGTTGAGCTGGCGCAGCGTCGACAGGATCTTCGCCGAGGACGGTCCGCCGGCAACCGGCGTGCCGGTTCCCGGCGCATAGGCCGGATCGAGGCAGTCGATGTCGAAAGTGAGATAGGTCTTCTTGCCGCCGGTGCGGTCGACGATGGCGTAGGCGATATCGGACGCCCGCATCTCCTCGATTTCATGGCCGTAGAGGATCTTGATGCCAAACGTGTCGGGAGCATGGGTGCGGATGCCGATCTGGATCGAGCGGTCGGGATCGATGATGCCTTCCTTGACGGCGCGGCCGACGAACGAGCCATGGTCGATGCGCTTGCCGTCGTCCGGCCAGGTATCCTGATGCGCGTCGAACTGCACCAGGGCAAGTGGTCCATGGATGGCGGCATGCGCCTTGAGCAGCGGCCAGGTGACGAAATGGTCACCGCCCAATGTCACCAGGAAGGCGCCGGATTTGAGAATCTTCGCCGCTTCGCGTTCGATCGTGCCGGGCGTCTTCTGGTGGTTGCCCGAGTCGAGCAGGCAATCGCCATAGTCGACGACCGCCAGATGCTCGAACAGATCGCGCGAGAACGGATATTGCGGGTCGTTGTCGAGGATCGCAGAGGCGCGGCGAATCGCCTGAGGCCCGAAACGAGCGCCGGGCCGGTTGGTGACGGCGGCGTCGAAGGGAATACCCCACACCACCGCATCCGCGCCCTTCACGTCCTTGGTGTATTTGCGCCGCATGAACGACAGCGCGCCGGAATAGGTCGGCTCGAACGCGGCGCCCGTTTTGGAACGGGCGGTGAAGGCGTTGTCGATGTTGTTGTTCGCCATTACGGATCCTCGTTTTTCGTCGGGGTGCAACAACTACAGAACCGGCACGGAAGATGCCAGTCACAGCTTGGCGAGACGGAATGGCGCTGCGCGAGTGCCACGGCAAGACAGGATTTGTATCATCATGACGCAGACCGCGTTTCTCAATCCCACGCGTGCCGCGGCGTCGACCCACCCCGGTACGATCGCGGGTGAACGCTTCCTGGTCCTCGATTCGTGGCGCGGCATCTGCGCGCTTCTGGTGGCGCTGTTTCACTTCCCGACCGGTTCGACTGTTTCGCAAAGCGCCTTCATCGGTTCGTCCTACCTCTTCGTCGATTTCTTCTTTGTTTTGTCAGGTTTCGTCATCGCCAGCAGCTACGGCAATCGGCTCAACCAGCCGGAACAGGTCGCTCGCTTCGCCCTGGTCCGTTTCGGCCGCATCTACCCCCTGCACCTGCTCATGCTTGCCGCCTTTGCCTGCTTCGAGCTGCTGCGGCTGATGCTGCCGCAACTGCATGGAACCGGGGCTGCACCCTTCACCGGCGGCTTCGACCTCAAGAGCCTGCTTGCCAATCTTCTCCTGCTGCAGGGTGTCGGCTTCGAGGATCAATTGACCTGGAATGCGCCAAGCTGGAGCATTTCGGCCGAGTTCTTCGCCTATCTCTTGTTTGCCGGCGTGGTCTTCGTCGCCGGCGCGCGCGCCTGGATATGGTTCGTCGCCGCCGCCGTCACCGCGCCGCTGTTCCTCCTCGGCTTCTCGACCCATCATATGGATGTGTCCTTCGATTTCGGCTTCATCCGCTGCCTGTACGGCTTCTCGCTCGGCGCCTTGCTGGCCTGGTTTCAGCATGATTCCATTGCAGGGGCGCGACAGGCCCTCGCCAGGAGCGGCCCACGGATGGACTGGACCCTTGCCGAAATCGTCATGGTGGCCGTCATCGTGTTTTTCGTTTCGCTGGCGGGCGGCAATGATTTCGGCATCGCGGCACCCCTGGTGTTCGCGCTGGCGCTGTTTCTGTTCGCCCATGAGGGCGGCTGGATCAGCGCCTTGCTCAAGATGCCGTTCATGCTGGCGCTCGGCTCGCTGTCCTACTCGATCTACATGGTCCACATCTTCGTCCAGGCGCGGCTGATCAACGTCGCCGGGCTCGTCGAGCGCAAGCTCGGCCTCGGTCTGATTGGCGACTTCATGCTGCGCGGCCAGCCTGCCACCGGCTTCGGCGCCGGCTGGACGGGATCGGTGGCGATCATCGTCATGCTCGCGGCCACCATCGCGGCCTCATGGATCACCTGGCGCCTCATTGAGATGCCGGCGTTGGCGTGGTTCCGTCGACTCTCGAAACGCATCTGATGCGCCTTCTGCGAGCATTCCGCTAGCCGGCTTCGTTCACCTCCCTGTCACGGGCGTCGCCTATCCGGGTGTCGATCCGGCAAGGAGCGATTCTCGATGCGGACCATCTGGCTAAGCCTTCTGTTTTCCACGGTACTAGCGGCTGCGTCTGGCCACGCCTTGGCCGGCGAGACCCGCGCCAGACAGATCCTCGACCGCTTTGAGCATGCCAACCAGTGGCGCGACCACGTGATGGTGGCCGCGCATCGCGCCGGCAGCATGCAGGCCGGCAAGACGCTCTATGCGGAAAATTCGATTGCTGCCTTGGAAGGCTCGATCGCCATGGGCGCCGAAATCGTCGAAGTCGACATCCGTCGCTCGAAGGACGGCGAGTTCATCGTCATGCATGACAGTTGGCTCGACCGCACCACGACCTGCAAGGGCGAGGTGGTCAAATACACGCTGGCCGAGCTGAAGACCTGCAGGCTGGTGGTAGAGGGCACCGGCGCCGTCACCAATGAGACGGTTTCGACGCTGCGCGAGATGCTGCTGGCGACAAGGGACAGGATCCTCATCAACCTCGACAACAAGCTCGACGTCGGCGATCTCTCGGGCATGATCGCTGTGGCTCGCGATCTCGGCATGGTCGAGCAGGTCATCGTCAAGGAGAACCTGTGGAATTCACAGCGGATTTCCACGGTCAAGACCGCCATGGGCGCTATCGGCGACGGCTTCCAGTTCATGCCGATCATCGCCGATGACGCGGTGCGTGATGCCGGTTTCGCCGAGACGGTCGACCATGCCTTTTCGCCGCGCGCGATCGAGCTGATCAACTGGCGGGCGGGTGCCCAGACGCTGACCGAAACCGGCGGACCGCTGTTCAGCACGCGCATGCGCGCGGCCGCGGTGCGGGGCAACTGGCACATCTGGGCCGACACCTATGCGATCGTCAACAAGCCGGGTGGCTTCCTTGCCGGCGGCCGCGGCGACGAACTGGCGGTGCAGGCCAGCCTGCCGCGCGAAAGCTGGGGTTTCTGGGCCGATCGCGGCGCCACCATCATCCAGACCGACGAGCCGAAGGCGGCCATCAATTGGCTGGCGGCGAACGGTTTTCGCGTGCCTTATGCCGATGAGGCGCGGCCGGCTGAGCCGGCGAATACGGCGAGTATCAACTAGCAATCCGACGCTGGCGCTGTCTCCCCGCTAGGCGCTTCGCGCCGACCTCCCCATCGAGGGGGGGTAGGACGCCGTGCTTTACCTTCAGTCGGACCGTTCCAAACGGCTGTCGGGCTTCGCGGACCACGCTGGGAAATGGCGAATTGCGGCGACCTTCTACCTCCCCTTGATGGGGAGGTCGGCGCGCAGCGCCGGGTAGGGTGATAGCCGAACCCTAACAGGCAGCCCGTGCCGCGCCCTCAAGCGGCCATCGCCACCCAATCCAACTCCCCGAGCACATCGTCCGAAAGCTCGAGTTCTGCCGCAGCGAGGTTCTCCCGCAAATGTCCGACCGACGATGTGCCGGGGATCAGCAGGATGTTGGGCGCGCGGCGCAGCAGCCAGGCGAGCGCGACCTGCATGGGTGTGGCGCCGAGGCGCGCCGCGACTTTCGACAGGGTGGAAGATTGCAGTGGATTGAAGCCGCCGAGCGGGAAGAACGGCACATAGGCGATGCCGTCGCGGGCGAGATCGTCGATCAGGGCGTCGTCGCCGCGATGCGCCAGATTGTACTGGTTCTGCACGCAGACGATCTCGGTGATCCCACGTCCTTGCGCGATCTGCGCCGACGTCACGTTGCTCAGACCGATGTGCCTGACCAGACCTTTTTGCTGAAGCCCGGCCAGCACGGTGAGCGGCGCTTCGATCGATCCTTCGGCTGGACCATGGGTATCGAACATGATGCGCAAATTGACCACATCGAGCACCTCGAGCCCGAGATTGCTTAGATTGTCGTGCACCGCCTGGGTCAGCGCTTCGGGAGAAAAGGCCGGTAGCCACGATCCATCCGTGCCGCGGCGGGCGCCGATCTTGGTGACGATGACGAGATCGTCCTTGTAGGGCACCAGCGCCTCGCGGATCAGCCGGTTGGTGACGTGCGGACCGTAAAAGTCGCTGGTATCGATGTGGTCGATCCCCTGCGCAACGGCCTCGCGCAGGACGGCCAATGCCACGTCATGGTCCCTGGGCGGCCCGAACACGCCGGGTCCGGCGAGCTGCATGGCGCCGTAGCCGAGCCGCTTCACGGTATGGCTGCCAAGGGTGAAGGTGCCGGCTTGTTGGATATTGGACATGATTGATCTCCTTTGAGGAGCCAGAGATAGGCGCTGCCCAACTTCGTGATAATCCGGTACAATCCACACAGGCCGTGCGGAATAGCGAACAATGATGGACCTCAGTGACCTGAACGCTTTCGTGGCGGTGGCGCGCGCCGGCGGCTTTCGCGATGGCGCGCGTGCGAGCGGCGGCAGCGCCTCCGGCTTGAGCGAGGCGGTGCGTCGCCTGGAGGCACAGCTCGGTGTCAGGCTGTTCAACCGCACGACGCGCAGCGTCGTCCCGACCGAGGCAGGCCTCAGCCTTCTGGAGCGGCTCGGCCCGGCGCTGTCGGAGGTGGAGGCGGCGCTGGATGTGGTGAACGGCTTCCGCGACAGGCCGGCGGGCTCATTGCGTCTCAATGTGCCGGTCAGCGCTGCGCGGCTGATATTGCCCGACATCGTCCCGGGTTTCCTCGCCGCCTATCCCGGTATCCGGCTGGAGGTGATCGCCGACGAGAACTTTGTCGATGTGCTGGCAGCCGGCTGCGACGCCGGCATCCGCTATGACGAGCGGCTGGAACAAGACATGATCGCGGTGCCGATCGGACCGCGCGTGCAGCATTTCGCCACAGCCGCCAGCCCTGCCTATCTCGATCGCCATGGGCGGCCGCAACACCCAAGCGACCTGCTTGGCCACTCCTGCGTGCGCGGGCGCTTTGCCAGCGGTGCGATGCTGCCTTGGGAATTCGAGCGTGACGGCGAGGTGGTGCGGGTCGATCCGACGGGGCCATTGATCGTGCGGATCGGCGGGGCAACCGATCTTGCCGTCGACGCTGCCATCGCCGGCACCGGCATCATCGGCCTCTTCGAGGGCTGGCTTCGTCCTTACTTCGACAGCGGCGCTCTTGAGCCGGTGCTCGAACCGTGGTGGCCGAGTTTTCCCGGGCCGTTCCTCTATTATCCCGGCCGGCGCCTGGTGCCAGCGCCGCTGCGAGCATTCATTGATTATATCAAGCAATCGGCGGCTCACGCCTGAAATCATACGAGTGAACAGCGCCGGGTGGTGTGACTGCCGAGCCCCAAAAGCAAAAAAGGCCGCCCGGAGGCAGCCTTTTCGATTGTCTGAGGTTGCGGAGCGCTTAGCGCTTCGAGAACTGGAACGAACGACGGGCCTTCGCCTTGCCGTACTTCTTGCGCTCGACGACGCGGCTGTCGCGGGTCAGGAAGCCACCCTTCTTGAGCACGGCGCGCAGCGTCGGCTCGTAGTAGGTCAGCGCCTTGGAGATGCCGTGACGCACGGCGCCGGCCTGGCCGGAGAGACCGCCACCGACGACGGTCGCGATGATGTCGTACTGGCCGGCGCGGTTGGAGGCGATGATCGGCTGGTTGAGGATCATCTGCAGGACCGGACGCGCGAAATAGGTCGCGAATTCCTTGTCGTTGACGATGATCTTGCCGGAACCCGGCTTCACCCAGACGCGCGCAATGGCGTTCTTGCGCTTGCCGGTGGCATAGGCGCGGCCCGACTTGTCGAGCTTCTGGACGTGGACGGGGGCTGCCGGCTGCGTGTTGGTGTTGCCCGTGGCGGCGCCCAGTTCTGCGAGCGAGGAAAGCTCAGCCATCTTATGCGACCTTCTTGTTCTTGGCGTTCAGCTTGGCCACGTCGAGTACAACGGGCTGCTGGGCGACATGGGGATGCTCGGCGCCTGCATAAACGCGCAGGTTCTTCATCTGGCGACGGCCGAGCGGGCCACGCGGGACCATGCGCTCAACGGCCTTCTCGACGACACGCTCGGGGAAACGACCCTCGAGCAACTGGCGCGCGGTGCGCTCCTTGATGCCGCCTGGGTGGCCGGTGTGCCAGTAATACACCTTGTCGGTGAACTTCTTGCCGGTGAACACCACCTTGTCGGCATTGATGACGATGACGTTGTCGCCGTCGTCGACATGCGGGGTGAAGGTCGGCTTGTGCTTGCCGCGAAGATGATTGGCGATGACAGTGGCGAGACGGCCGACGACGAGACCCTCGGCGTCGATCAGGATCCACTTCTTCACCACATCCGCAGGCTTCTGCGAAAAGGTTGTCATGTTTTCTGCTCTCGGTTCTGACCTTCACGAGCGAAGGCGTTTCTTGTTGCTTGGATTGGCGAAAAGCGCTTGCCCGCCGCCAATAACAAAACGGCGGCCTTTGCGGGCCGCTGCTTCGTGAGGGCTTATAGGCGAGGGTGAGGGCGCGCGTCAAGGTGGATAAAAAAGCAAATATATGAAAAAATCAAACGGAAACAATACTTTAAATAAAAGGTATTATTTTACCGCATCGATCTGGCGTGCCGCAGGCCAGTTCAGTCCGGCACCAGGACCAAATAGCTTCCTTTGGCGAGCGCTGTCCGTATATCGGGGAGTGCGACAATCTCTTCGCGGCCAGACGGCTCCGGGAGGGCATATCGTCCGCCCACAATTGTAGTGCTTTAACTGCATTCGGTACGATGTCTTCCGCCCCATCCGCAGCTGAAACGCAACCGGGGATGTCCGGAAAGCGGATACCGAACGCGCTGTCGGGATCTTTTTCGATCAAAGCGAGATAGTTCTTCATTGCGGTTTCCTTACCGATTTGGTGGGATCGAATAGGTGCCAGTGGCGTGCGCCACCGTGTGTCCGTCCGGGCCGGCGACGATGTCGATGTCGAACACCATCAGGCTCTTTCCCAGCTTCAGGATGCGGCAATGGCCGTCGATCGGTCCGGCCTCGGCCTTGCGCACGAAGTTGATATCGAGGTTGACGGTAACGGAAAGCGCATCCGGCCCGGCATGTGACAGCACACAGACATAGCCGCCGATGTCGGCCAGAGTGAACAGCGAGGGGCCGGATACGGTGCCGCCGGGACGCAGGTGCCGCTCGCCGGCATTGAGCCGCACGGTGCAGCCGCCAGGGAACACGTCGATCGCCTCGAAATATTTGAACTGCTCGTTGAGCTGCGGATAGACGGTTTCCATCAGCGCATTGACTTGTTGCGCGGTCAGCACCGGCTTCAGGTTGTTCTGGGCGGGCATGTCGGTCTCTCGTTTTTGTGCGTAGCTGCATGGGCGCGGCGCGGCATTTCTGGCAACCTTCGTCGCCTGGCGCAAGCGATGGGGTGTTGGATGAAACCCGATCCGATATTAGATAGTCTGCCAGCCCCGAGCGGAATCGCGGAGACCTATCCATGGCCGAAATCCTTGCCATCAAGCCTGCCGCCGTTGACGGTCCGGTTGTCGCACAACTGGACAAGGGCGTGCTGCGCCTCACGCTCGCCAATCCGCCCGCCAACGCCTTGTCGCTGGCGGTGATGGCGGCGTTGACGGCGGAACTCGAGCGCGCCAGGGCGAATAAAGCCGTTCGCGTCATCGTTCTCGCGGCAGCGGGCAAGGTGTTCTGCGCCGGCCATGATCTCAAGGAAATGACCGCGCGCCGCGCCGATGCCGATCATGGCAGGGCCTTCTTCGCAGAGACGTTTGCGGCTTGTGCCACGCTGATGCAGGCGATCGTGCGTCATCCCTTGCCGGTGATCGCGGAAGTCGACGGCCTCGCGACCGCCGCCGGGCTGCAACTGGTCGCCAGTTGCGATCTGGCGATCGCCTCGCACGAGGCGACCTTCTGCACGCCGGGCGTCAACATCGGCCTGTTCTGCTCGACGCCGATGGTGGCGCTGTCGCGCAATGTCTCGCGCAAGCATGCGATGGAGATGCTGTTGACCGGCGAGACGATCGACGCGGCGACCGCCAAGGAGTTCGGCCTGGTCAATCGCGTCGTGCCGCGTGAGTACCTGAATCAGATTGTCACCAAATACGCACAAACCATTGCTTCCAAATCATCTTTGGTGATCAAGACTGGCAAGGAAGCCTTTTACGCGCAGGCCGAAATGGGGCTGGCGGACGCCTATGCCTATACCGGCCGCATCATGGTCGAGAACATGCTGGCACGCGACGCGGAGGAAGGCATTGGCGCCTTCATCGGCAAGCGCAAGCCGGAATGGACGGACGAGTAATCGTGGAACCGCGCATCTCCATCATCACGGTCGCCACAGATGATCTCGATCGCGCGGTGCGTTTCTACGAGGCGATGGGCCTGAAACGGCATGCCGGGATCACTGATGGTGTCGCCTTCTTCCAGATGGGCGGCGTCATTCTCGGCCTGTTCCCACGCGTCAGCGCCGAGGAGGATTCCGGCATTGCCTTCGCCGGGGCGCCGTCGGCCGTCTACCTCGCCTACAACACCCGTTCAGACGCCGAGGTCGACGAGGTGCTCGCCATGGCGGAAAAAGCCGGCGGCCGCATCGTCAAGCCGGCCGGCCGTGCCTTCTGGGGCGGCTGGTACGGCTATTTCGCCGACGCGGACGGGCATGTCTGGGAAGTCGCGCACAATCCGGCCTTTCCGATCGCGGAAGACGGCACGATTTCGCTGCCTGGCTGATGGCCCATCGCAAGCAGCTGACGCGGCTCAAAGCTCCCTATCTCAAGCGCATCCTCCTCGACCCGGCGCGGGTCGAGGATTGGGAAAAATATCCCTGGAACCTGCCGCTGTTTCACGGCCACGACTTCGAACTCGAATTCACCACGCCAATCACAATCATTGTCGGCGAGAACGGCACCGGCAAATCGACGCTGCTCGAGGCCATCGGCGCACTGGCAGGCTACGACGAAGCCGGCGGCGGCAAGGGCTACCGGCCGGTCGATCATACCAGCGCCATCGACAAGAGTGGTGCCACATTGGCAAACACCTTCCGTGGCCACTGGCTGCCGAAAGTCACCGCCGGCTGGCTCTTTCGCGCCGAATCCTTCTACTCCGTGGCTCGCTATCTCGATCAGGTGGCGCTGGAAGATCCCTTCAGGCCGCCGCCGCCGGATTTCCTGTCCTGGTCGCATGGCGAGGGTTTTATCCGCTTTTTCGAGGAGCGCTGCCGCAGGCAAGGCATCTACATCCTCGACGAGCCTGAGAGCGCGCTGTCTCCGTCGCGCCAGATCGAGCTGCTCAAGATGCTGCGGCGCATGGACCAGTCGGGCACCGCGCAAGTGATCATGGCGACGCATTCGCCGCTGCTGATGGCTTGTCCTGGAGCGCGGCTGTTCCGCTTCAGCCGGTTCGGACTCGCGCCCGCGGACTTTCGTGATACGGCCCACTTCCGCATGTTGCGCGATTTCAGCAATGACCCGGATGGTTTTCTCGCCGAGGCGTTGTATGAGGACGAGGCATGAACCACGATAGTTACGACAACAGCTACATTGCCGGCATCCTCAATTCGGTGAAGACCGTCGCCATGGTCGGCGCATCCGCCAACGATGTGCGACCGAGTTATTTCGTGCTGAAATATCTGCTGGCCAAGGGCTTTTCGGTGTTTCCGATCAATCCCGGCCAGGCCGGCAAGGAAATCCTCGGCCGAATGACCTATGCCAGGCTGGCCGATATTCCAGAGCCGATCGACATGGTCGACATTTTTCGCGCGCCAGCGGCTGTGCCTGGCATCGTCGACGAGGCGTTGCGGCTCGACCCCTTGCCGAAAGTCATCTGGATGCAGCTTGGCGTGCGCCATGACGAGGCAGCCGCGCGCGCCGAGGCCGCCGGCATCAAGGTGGTGATGAACCGCTGCCCCAAGATCGAATATGGCAAACTGTCCGGCGAGATCGGCTGGACCGGCGTCAACTCCGGTGTGCTGTCGTCGAAGAAGCCGCTGATGCGGTCGGGATTCCAGAGTTTCGGCGTCCGCCAGAAATAGAAGCAAAATTATTCCTTAGAGCGTTTCCCACTTTGAGGGAATCGTAGGATTCCCATCGAGGCTTGTTTGTGATTCAAGATGCTGGCTGGATTGGAGGCCAGCATCTGATGACGCG
>NZ_LMHO01000016.1:0-78465 GCF_001428185.1 Mesorhizobium sp. Root695
GAGCGCCAGCGGGTCGAAATCGAACTGCCGGTCGACCACCCCGCGGCCCAGAAAAGCCGGGTGGCGTTCCGCCCCGGACGCTGGAAGCTGTTTCCGGCGGCCTGATCCCGTCACCTAAACATCGCCTCGGGAAGGATTGTGCGCGCAATCAGCGTCGTTGCAGCCCCCCGAAGAGAATCCGTTTGGGTGAAAATCCTAGTCTCAGGCTGTTTCGGCGATATTTTTTCTCGCCGGACCCTCACAGGGCCGCTGCGTGTGCCTAGTCGCCCACACCGCGCCACGGCTATGATTCAATCATAAACGCATTGCATTGGAGCCTGTTTTCATGAAGCGATTTTTCCTCGGGCTCGCCACCGTCGCCAGCCTGTTCCTCGCATCCTCCCAGGCCTGGTCGGCCGACAAATTGCTCAACGCATCCTATGATGTCGGCCGCGAACTGTTCGCGCAGGTCAACAAGGCTTTCATCGCGCAGCATCCGGGCGTCACCGTCGATCAGTCGCATGCCGGCACTTCGGCGCAGGCCCGCGCCATCGCCGAGGGCCTTGGCGCCGACGTCGTTACCTTCAACCAGATCACCGACATCGACTTTCTGGTCAAGAAGGGGCTCGTCTCGGCCGACTGGCAGAAGGATTTTCCCGATAACGCTTCGCCCTTCTATTCGCTGCCGTCTTTCCTGGTGCGCGCGGGCAACCCCAAGCACATCAAGGACTGGAACGATCTCGTGCGCGACGACGTGCAGGTGATCTTCCCCAACCCGAAAACCTCCGGCAATGCGCGCTACACCTATCTGGCGGCCACCGCCTACGCCAAGGAAGCCTTCAAGAACGACGACGCCAAGGTGAAGGAGTTCATCACCAAGCTGTTCAACAACGTACCGATCTTCGACACCGGCGGTCGCGCCGCGACCACCACCTTCGTGCAGCGCGAGATCGGTGATGTGCTGATCACCTTCGAATCGGAAACGCGCGGCATCCGCAAGGAGTATGGCGACGACAAGTTCGAGCAGGTCACGCCCTCGGTCAGTCTGCTGGCCGAATTCCCGGTCGCGATCGTCGACAAGGTCGCCGACGAGCATAGCACCCGCGATCTGGCCAAGACCTATCTCGACTTCCTCTACACCCCGGAGGGCCAGGACATCCTGGCCCAGAACGGCACCCGGGTTCGCGATGCAGCAGTGGAGGCCAAGTACAAAGCCCAGTTTCCCGATGTCCGCCTGCTGACGGTCGAAGATGTCTTCGGCGGCTGGGACAAGGTGCAGAAGGAGCATTTCGCCGCCGGCGGCCTGCTCGACCAGACCTACGGCAGCCGCTAAGAGTTGCGGCATCCCCGGAGCAATTCCAGGAAAAGCGCATAGCGCTTTCCCTCGGGAATTGCGTCAAAACAAAGAATTGGAGTGGTTCGCCGTTTCCGCAAAACGGTGAACTGCTCTAGTGGATGAGAAAGCCGGCGCTTTTGCCGGCTTTTCGTTTTCGCGCGCCGGCGATCTAGTTTTCAGCGGGACGTCGGCACCGTCCGTGCAAAACGTTACAAAGAATCAACGCGTTTGTGCCTAACGTGCGATCCGGCGGCTTGTTTTCGCGAAACATCATCGAGTGGCGAAAAACGTCATTATTTGCACACAAACAGTCGCCAGATGCGAGTGGTTGGGGCTTCAATGGGTTGATCTGGGCATGCTGACAAAAAAAGGCAAATACGGCCTCAAGGCCCTCGTGCATCTGTCCGGCCTGCCGGTCGGCCAATTGGCCTTCGTCAACGATATCGCGATGGCCAACAACATTCCGAAGAAATTCCTCGATGCCATCCTGGGCGAGCTGCGCAATGCGGGCTTCGTCCAGAGCCGCAAGGGCAAGGAAGGCGGCTATCGCCTCGCCCGGCCGGCCTCCGAAATCAAGATCGGCCATGTCGTGCGTGTGCTTGACGGGCCGCTGGCGCCGATTCCCTGCGCCAGCCGCACACAATACCAGCGCTGTGAGGATTGCGACGAGGCGACCTGCCAGGTCCGGCACATGATGCTGGAGGTGCGCCAGGCGATCGCCGAAGTGCTTGACAATCGCAGCCTCGCCGCCATGCGCGATGCCGACAATGATGATTTTCCGGTCGAGCTGACGTCGCAGATATAAACCACTGACGCGTTCGCCATCGCAAGGTTGCGCGGTCCATGCCGACGCAGTAAAGCGGGGTTCGAAGAACGGGCTGGACCGATGAGGCTGTCGTGGTTCGCAAAATCCCGCAAGGCGGCCCGCAAGCCGCCATCGGCAGCCAGTTTCCGCACTGAAATCATCGCTGACGTCTTCGTCCCGGAACGGGCCGAGGAGGTGCGTTTCTTCACCCGCAAGCTGGTTCACCCCGGCCGGCTTCGCCGCTTTTCCAACAGGGACCTCCGCGAAAGCCTGCTGTCCGTCTTCTATCTCATGGTCGCGACGGCCCTGCCGGTGCGTTGGTGGGCGCCGATCTGCGGCCGCATGTCCAGGTTTCGCCTGAAGCGCCATATGCGCAAGGAATTTCCCGCTTACGCTGCCGCCACACGCTCGGTGCTTGGTGACGGCACCGATGCACGCAAGCTGTTCGAGGGATTGCTGGCTGCGCGCCATCGCCGCCGCCTGCAGCTCGCCGCACATCTGGTGGCTCGCCGCTGGTCGCCGACGATCCGGCTGGAGGGATTGGACGGGCTGCAGTCGGCCTTGCAGCAGGGCCACGGCGCGATCCTCTGGTGCGATCAGTTCACCGCCCAGACCATCATCGGCAAGCGCGCTTTGTACGAGGCCCGTATCGAGGCGCATCAGGTGAGTGTCCACACCCATGGTATTTCCGAAACGGCATTCGGCCTGCGTTTCCTCAACCCGCCGCTGATCAATGTCGAGAACCGGTACCTGAAAAGCCGGGTCGCCTTTGATCGCGACGACGCCTATCAAGTCACAATCCGCATCCAGAAGATCCTGAAGCAGAACGGCGTGGTGACGATGACCAACACCATCCATGCCGGCACGACCTTCACCGAGGCCGCCATGGGCGAAAGCGGCTGGACCCATCTCGCCTCGGCGCCGGCGAATTTCGCCGCCAGGGGCAGAACTGCCCTATTTGCCATGTCGACCTTTGAAGTGGTTCCCTTCATCGAATACCGTGCCGTGCTCAGCCCCGCGCTGGCGCCGGAGGCGTCGGTCACCCCGGCCACGGACATGGCCAGGGATGGAACCAAGAACATGGCCGTGCAGGCGCTCTACATCCTGCTCAAGCGCGACCGCCTGCTGGAAGCGCTGAAGCGCTACCCCGAGCAGATGATGACGTGGTCCCGTCGGCAGCGGTTGACCGAGGCTCAGGACAGCACCGGCATCGGCACTGACGAAGGCTCATGACCGGCGCGTCTGGCGGACAGCGGCAGCGACGACTTCACCGACCGGGCGTGTCGCATCGAGCGTCAGTGCCCGCTCATCGGCTGCCGGCGGCTCGAGGATGGCGAACTGGCTGTCGACCAGGCTCGCCGGCATGAAGTGGCCCTTGCGGTTGCCGACGCGCCGCCTGGCCGTGGCAGGGTCGATCCGCAGGTAGAGGAAGACAATCTGCGGGCAGAAGCCACTCAGCCGGTCACGGTAGCTGCGCTTCAGTGCCGAGCAGGCGGCAACCACGCCTTCGCCCTGCCCGACCGACGCCGCGATGCGCTCGCCGATCGCGTCAAGCCAGCCTTCACGCAGTTGATCGGTGAGTGGCTCGCCGCTTGCCATGCGTGCGACGTTTTCCGGCGGATGCAGCCTGTCGCCCTCGATAAAGGTAGCGCCCAGCGCGGCCGCCAGTGCTACACCGACGGCCGACTTGCCGCAGCCGGCGACGCCCATCACCACGATGGCCGGAGGCACCGAGCCGGTAGCGCCAACTGGCGCCTGTGCTGCCTTTTCGTCCACTGTCAGCGGCTTGCCGGCGCGCGGCCGTAGAGCAGCAGCATGGCGACGATGACGACGCCGTAGATAATCTGCCGCCCCGCCTCCGGCATCTGCATGACCGACAGGATGGATTGCAGCAGCGTGATCAGGATGACACCGGCAACGGTGCCGAGATACGAGCCGCGCCCGCCCAGGATCGAGGTGCCGCCAAGCACGACAGCGGCGATCGATGGCAGCAGATAGGCATCACCCATCGATTGCGCCGCCTTGGAGGCATAACCGGCGAGCAGTACGCCGCCGAAGGCCGAGAGCCCGCCGGAGACGGCGAAAGCAATCATCACCACGCGCCGTGTATCGATGCCGGAGAGATAGGCGGCGCGCTCGCGATTGCCGATGCCGTAGACGGTGCGGCCGAAGCTGGTGCGCGTCAGCACGAACACCATTGCAGCGCCAATCAGCGCCCATATGATGACCGCGTTGGGCACGCCTGGAATGGCAAAGCCGGTCGCTAGATAGCGCATCGCGCCCGTCGCCGAATCCTGTGGCGAGAAGCCGCCAGTGTAGACGACCATAAGCCCTTGCGCGACGGCGTTGGTGGCCAGCGTGATGATCATCGAGGGAATTCTGAGATAGGCGACACCGATGCCGTTGACGACGCCGATCAGCATACCGCAGAGAATGCCGAACGGAATGGCCAGCGCCACGCCGACTGGGCCATAGGCGGCCGCCGCACAGGCCATCATCGCGCCCGCCGCCACCGCCCACGGCACCGACAGGTCGATCTGGCCGAGCAGGATGACCAGCATCATGCCGGTGGCGATGACGCCGAGGAACGACGCCACCTTGAGCTGCTGCAGCAGATATTCAGGCGACAGGAAGCTTCTGGAATAGAGGCTGCCCAGGAACAGCAAAAGCACGATGCAGGCAAAGGCCGTCAGCACCGCCGGATCGGCGCGGCGGATGAATCTGGGCATGCGGCCGGCAATGCCGCCAAGCGTCGTTTCGCTCACAGGAACCACTCCAGCCGATTACGGACCCGAAACAGGGCGAAGGCGCCGAGGCTGACGGCGACCAGCAGGATAACGCCCTGGAACAGCGGCTGCCAGAGCGGATCGAAATCGAAGACGAACAGCAGGTCGCCGATGGTGCGGAAGGCCAGAGCGCCGAAGATCGCGCCGATGGCACTGCCCTTGCCGCCGAACAGCGAGACGCCACCGAGAACCACCGCGGCGATCGAAAACAGCGTGTAGGAGTTGCCGCTGGCATAGGCCGCCTCGCCCGTATAGGTGAAGAAGGTCAGGAACAGGCCGCCGATCGCCGCCAGCAGCCCGGCCAGAGTGTAGGCAGCGAACTTGCCGCGCCGGATCGGCACGCCGGACATGTAGGCCGCAGTTTCCGACGATCCGGCCGCGTAGGCGGCGCGGCCGAGCACCGAGCGGCTGAACGGCACCCAGATCACCAGCACGATGGCCAACAGGACGACGATGCTCGCCGGCACAACACCGAACACACGGCCGGTCAGCGCATCGGCCAGGTCTTCATTGACCGAGCCGCCCGGGAATGGCCGCAGCAACAGGCCGATGCCGTAATAGACGGCGCCCGTGGCAATGGTAGCGACGATCGGCTGCAACCGGCCATAGATGACGATGGCGCCATTGAGGGCGCCGCACAGCAGCCCCACCGCCAGCACGGCGATGACGCCGAGCGTCGTCTGCATCGGCGTGCCCACCACCAGCCAGGAGGCGAGGCAGTTGGTAAGCAGGAAGATCATGCCGACGGAAAGGTCAATGCCGGCGGTGATCACCACCAGCGTCTGCGCCATGGCGACGAAGGCCAGCAGCACGCCCTTGTTCGCCGCCGTCTGCACGACATTGGCGGTGAAGCCGGCCGGATGGTTCGAGGTGTAGATGACGAACATGACGATGAAGATGCCGAGCGCCAGCAGCGTTCCGCGCTGCTCGGCCAGCCAGTAGCGCCAATCCTTCATGCGTCCGCTCCCAGGCCCACCGGGCTTTCCTCGCCTTGGATGTTGAGCGCGCTTGATATGAGCGCCCGCTCGGTGATCTCGGCGCCGGCCAGCTCGCGCTTGACCGCCCCGTCATAGAGCACCAGCACACGGTCGCAGCAGCCGATCAGCTCGTCATAGTCGGTCGAATAGAACAGGATCGCAGCACCCGCATCGGCAAGCTTGCGCATCAGCTGATACAGCTCCTGCTTGGTGCCGACATCGATGCCGCGCGTCGGATCGTTGAGCAGGATGATGCGCGGCTGGCGCATCAGCCATTTGGCGATAACCACCTTCTGCTGGTTGCCGCCCGACAGCGCGCCGACCGGGATGTCGAGGCCCGCCGTCTTGATCGCCAGAAGGCCGACCATGTCGTCGATCAGCCGCTGCTCGGCGGCGCGGTCGATGATGCCCGCGTTCGACAGCCGGTCGAGCGCTGCGAAGGACAGGTTCTCGCGCACCGTCATCGGCAGCATCAGGCCTTCGGTCTTGCGGTCCTCGGGAATGAGGGCCATGCCGATGCCGTCATCGCGCGCAACGGATGGACTGGTGATCGACACAGGCTTGCCGTCGATCAGTATCTGGCCGCTGAGGCCGCGCAGCACGCCAAAAAAGGCGAGCAGCAATTCGCGCTGGCCCTGGCCGTCGAGACCGCCGAGGCCGACCACCTCGCCTGCCCTGACGGTCAATGAGATGTCGTGCAGCCGGTCGGCCCAGGAGAGCTTGCGGGCCTCGAGCCTGGGCGCGGCCGTGGCAGGCACGGCCGCCGGCTTGGGCGGAAAGATATGGCTGTATTCGCGGCCGATCATCAGTTCGACCACTTCATTGTCGCTCTTCGAGCCGGCCGGATAGCTGGCGACGTTGCGGCCGTTGCGGAACACCGTGCACTGGTCAGCCAGCTCGGCGATCTCGTTCATGCGGTGCGAGATATAAAGCAGCGCCAGCCCTTCCGAGCGCAGCCGCTTCAGCACCGCGAAAATCTTCGAGACATCAGCCGCCGTCAGCGCCGAGGTTGCTTCGTCGAGGATGAGGATGCGCGGTTTGCGGGCCAGCGCCTTGGCAATCTCGACCATTTGCCGCCTCGACAAGGGCAGGTCCTTGACCAGAGCCAGCGGATGGATGTCGGCCGCTCCCGCACGTGCCAGCGCCTCTTCCGCAATGCGGCGCTGCGCCTTGCGGTCGATCATGCCGAAGCGTTTGGGCGGGTCGGAAATGACGATGTTGTCGGCAACGCTGAGCTCGGGGACCAGCGACAGCTCCTGGAAGATGCAGACGATGCCGGCCTTGTTGGCAGCTCCGGGTGAGGCAAAGGTCACCTCGCGCCCGTCCAGCGTCATGCGGCCCTCGTCGGGCGCCACCACGCCCGCCATGACCTTGATCAGCGTCGACTTGCCGGCGCCGTTTTCACCGAGAATGGCGTGGATGCTGCCGGCCTCCACGACAAGCTCGGCCTTTTCCAGCGCCCGCACGCCGCCATAGCGCTTGGATATGCCTTCCATGCGAAAGAGCGGAGCCACACCGTCCATCGGCCCTCCCAGGGCGATTGTGGGATTGGAAACAGGCGCCGCAGCCTAAGCTGCGGCACCAGGCGATAGCCAGTGATGATTTACTGGTTTTCCTTGGTCTGACCCATGATCTCCTGGGCGCTGAAGTTGATGCCGCAGGTCGGGAACGAGTTGCCGACGAAGAAATTGTCGGATTCCTTGGCGAAGTAATCCGTGCCTTCCTTCATGTTCGGGTCTTCGGCGATCGCCAGCGGCAGCTTCACCTCTTGCGGCACCACCTCGCCTTCGAGCGCTGCAATCGCCGTCTTGATGGCCACGGCAACCTGAGCAGGGCCCGAGCCTGCGGACGAGCACTTCAGCCCGTCGGCCGAATGCGCGGCGCAGAACTTGCGGAAACCGTTCTCGGTCTCGCCGCCGAACGGCACGAACGGATGCTTGGCGTCGATCATCGCCTGCACGATGCCGGTGTCGCCGCCCTGCCCGGTGATGCCGTCGAACGGACCGTTGGTGGCGATCGCATCGGCGGTCACCTTCTGCGCCACGCCGTCATCCCATTTTCCGGCGACTTCGGTGACGTCCCATTTCTTGCCGGAGGCGTCGAAGACCTCGTGGATGCCATTGTGGCGGTCGGTGTCGACGGAGGTGCCGGCCACGCCGCGCACTTCGAGGATCTTGCCGCCGTTCGGTATCTTGGCGACCAGCCACTTGGCCCACAATTCGCCAAGGCCCTTCTGATCGACATTGACGTTGATGGCGTCCTTGGTGTCGAGAATGTTGTCGAAGGCGACCAGCACGATGCCGGCTTCCTTGGCGCGCTTGATGACTGGCCCAAAGGCGGTCGGGTTCTGCGCGTCGGTGACAATGGCGTCATAGCCGGAATCGATGAAATTGTTGATCGCCGAAATCTGCGCCGGCACATCCTCGCCCGTCGACACGACCTTGAATTCCTTGAGCTTGGCCTTCACATCGGGCTGAGCCGCGTAGGCCTTGGCCGTCTGCACCATCTGGATGCGCCATGTGTTGGCGATATAGCCATTGGCGAAGGCGATACGGAACGGACCTTCCTTCTTGGGATATTTGAAGAATTTCGTATCCGCGCTCCACGGCGCGAAGCAGTCCGCCTGAGCGGCGGGGCCCGATACGATCTCGGGGCCGGCGGCCATGGCGGCCGAATTGAGCATGACGAATGCACTGGCGGCGACGATGCCACCAACAACTGACTTGATCATCGATATTCCTCCCGATTGCAGTTCTGATTGTGGTTTTCGCTCTGAGAAGTTTCGCGCGACGGACCGGCACCTCCCGCCTCGCCATGCGCGTTTTTGGCCGTCGGTGGTCGTCGACCCGGTTCCTCCCTTGCCGCCGCCAGCGGGGCAAAAATTATCATATTATCCATAATAAACAAGGTTTAGTTGTCGCTTATGTATAATAAACAGGCGCGACCTATTATCCGTCTCGGGATGGTAGCGCTACCAATTTTGTGTGTAAACCGGCATTCGCACAGTCGCCTCTGTGTCTTTCAACGCGCCGTGCTCTCGCGGCGCTTGAGTTCGAAACCGAGATCGACGATCCGTTGCTCCGGCCTGTTGCCGGCGATCGCCGCCAATGCCATGGCGACTGCACGCCTGCCGATCTCATAGCGATGGGTGCGGATGCTGGTGATCGATGGAAACGCCACCTGCATCATGTCGAGGTCGTTGAAGCCGACGATACCGATCGTCTTCGGCACCGCGATCGAGGCGCGATGGCACTCGAACAAGACGCCGAGCGCGATGTCGTCATTGTTGCAGAAGACACCGTCGAGGGTCGGCACCTTGGCCAGCGCGTCGCGGAGCATCTCACGGCCGAGCGATACGCTTGATAGCACCGGTGTGGTGGTGACAAGGCGCGGGTCGAACAGGCCGGCATCCTCCATCGCCGCGCGATAACCGGCAAGGCGCCGCTGCGAACGTGGATCCATGCGCGCCCCGATGAAGCCGATCCGGCGGTAGCCCGCCTCGATCAGATGTTCGGTCGCCATCCTGCCGCCGTCGAGATGCGAGAAGCCGACCATCATGTCGACGGGATCGGGTCCGGTCTCCATGACCTGAACCACCGGGCAGCCGGCGCTCTCCAGCAGCTTTCGCGAGGGCGGTGTCTGGTCGATACCGGCGACGATGAGTGCCGCCGGCCGCTGCGAGCCGAACAGCTGCAACAGCCGCTCTTCCTCGAGACCGGAATAATGGGTGTTGCCGAGTTGGATGCGGAACGGACTGGCCGACAGGCTGTCATAGATGCCGCGCACCACCTCGGCGAAGACGTTGTTGGTGAGCGACGGCACCAACACGCCGAACACTTCGGCGCGCGCCGAGGCCAGCGCCCGCGCATTCGGGTCCGGCACGTAGCCCAGTTCATTGACGGCGGCCTGGATCTGGCGGCGCAATTCTTCCGAGACACGCTCCGGCTCGCGCAAGGCGCGCGACACGGTGATGGCGCCGACACCGGCCCTGCGCGCGACATCTGATATCGTCGGGCGGCCGCCACCCCGGCGTGAGCGCGGCTTGATCACGATCCCGCTCGCTTGGAAATGCGCCCGGCAGGGCGCGGTCGCGATACGATCGTCTTTGCTGTCTCCATCTCACCGGCCTTTTGCCGCCCCAACTTGCCTTCTGGCGTCGCGCGACATCCCCCGATTGTCAAGCCAAGGCGCGCGTGCCCGGCTTACGTGCGTGTGACGACCGCCGCCTCCTGTCAGGCCATCACGGCGGCGCTGCGCCGTGCTCTCCAGAACAACAGTCCGATCGCCAGGATGTTCAGCAAATTCCAGGCGATACCATTCAGGAACGCAGCCGCGTACGAGCCGGTCAGGTCATAGATCCAGCCCGACATCCAGCCGCCGATCGCCATGCCGAAGATCGTCGCCATCATGACGATACCGATACGCTGGCCAGCCTCCTTCGCCGGCATGTAATCGCGCACGATGATCGCGTAGCAGGGCACGATGCCACCTTGCGACAGGCCGAACACCAGCGACACCACATAGAGCGACGCAAGCCCGTCGAACGGGATGTAGAACAGCAGCGACAGGCACTGTAGCACCGAGCCGATCATCAGTGTCCACACAGCGCCGATACGGTCGGCGAGAAAGCCCGATGCCAGCCGGCTGACGACGCCGCCTGCCATCATGATCGACAGCATGTCGGCGCCATGCGCCACGCCGTAGCCGAGATCCATGCAATAGGCGACGATATGCACCTGCGGCATCGACATCGCCACGCAGCAGCCGAGCCCGGCGACGACCAGCAGCACCTGCAGCGCCCCCGGTGACAGCGAGATCGGCTGCACCTCTCGGCTTCCGGGCGAACCGGCGGCGGACGCCTTCGGAGCGCCGCGCCGCAGCAACAGCACCAGCGGCACCATGGTGACCAGACAGAAGATGCCGATTGCCGCATAGGTGAAACGCCAGCCTTCCGCCTTCATCAGGGTTGGCATGATGGTCGGCCACAACGCTCCGGCAAGATAGTTGCCGGCGGCCGCCGCGGTGACGGCGACGCCGCGCCGGCGGTTGAACCAGTGGGAGATGTCGGCGATCAGCGGCCCGAAGATGACAGACGTGCCAACGCCGATCAGCACCCCTTGAGCAAGGGTGAATTGCAGGATCGAGGTCGATAGCGCCGCGAGCAGGAGGCCGGCGGAAAGCGCAATCGAAGAGATCAACGCCGGAATCCAGTAGCCCATCCGGTCGATGGCGCGGCCGATCAGCACGTTGCCGGCGGCAAAGCCGACCATGGTCGCGGTGTAGGGCATGGAGGCCGCGGCGCGGTCGACGCCGAACTCGGCCTGCACAGCGGGCAGCACGACGACAACAGCCCACATGCCGACGGCGCCGATCGTCGCCAGCAGCATCGAGATGGCAAGCCGCATCCAGGCATAGGAGCTGTCGATGCCGGGGCTCGGCCGGCTCAAGTCGGTTCGGGTCAACGCGTCTCCTAGCCGACGGTCTCGAAAATCGGCCGCCGTTTGCGCCACTATCGGCGCATTCTCAGGCCGCAGCAGCGCCACAGCGGGCAAATCCGTGGCTCCAGGCCTGAGGGAAATGCAGGAACCGATGCCAATATGCGGAGTTTCCCAACAGGCAAACCCGCAAAGGAGTCCAGCCATGACCGCCACCAAGAAAAAATGGTCGGCCGAGGTGACCGAGCATAGTGACGCAATGGATATCGAGGACCATGTCTTTAAGTTCGATGACGCGAGGAAGATCGCCGCCTCGCTCAAGCGATCCGCCGAACACAGTGACCGGCGCAAGGCCGAGCCGTTCCAGTCGGCCATGTCGATGCTGAACTTCTACATCAACCGCGCCGGCAAGAACCTGCCCGCCGCGCGCAGGCAAGTGCTCGAGAAAGCCAAGGATGAGCTGCGCACCGCCTTCGGGCGCGAGAAAGACGGTTAGAAGCGACCCGATAGCCCCTAGCGGGCGCGTATGACGCCGTCCGTGTTGGCGAGCAGCTTTCGCACCGCGTTGCGCGCCGCGTCCGGCCGCTGCAGGCGGATGTTCTTCTCGATCGCTTCGTGCAGCTTCTGGGCGTGGTTGAGATCGTCGACCTCTCGCGTCGTATAGGCAAAGAGATGATCGAAGGCGGATTCGATGAGCACGCCGAGCGGCACCAGCAGGTCGTTTCCGGAGGCACGCAGGATGGCGAGGTGAAAGCGTGTATCGGCGCGGGTGCGCTCCTGCAGGCTCGTAGCCTCTCGCATCTCGCGGCAGGCCTGGCTGATCTCGGCCATCTGCTCGTCGGTGCGCCGCATGGCGGCAAAGGCCGTCGCTTCCGGCTCGATGATGTGGCGGAACTCCTGCACGGTCTTGAGGAACACCTCGCGGTCCGGCGACGTCGCGTACCAGGCCAGCACGTCGCGATCGAGCAGGTTCCAGCGTTCCTTCGGCTCGACCCAACTGCCGATCTTGGGGCGTGAGGCCAAAAGGCTCTTGGCCATCAGCATCTTGATCGCTTCGCGCACCGCCGAACGACTGACGCTGAAGGTCTCCGACCATTTCGCTTCGTTGGGCAGGATGGTGCCGGGTGGATAGTCGCCGCGCACGATCCGCAGGCCAATCTCGCTGGCCAGCGAGGCATGGACGCTCGACCCTGGAATGCGCGCCGCGTCGGGTCGGCGAACGCCAGCCGGACGCTCGGCGGAGGCCGCTTTCCCAGGCGATTTTTCCTTGTTCGGCTTCGCGTCCCGCATAGGCTCCAGAGAGTCTGGTTTCAGCAAGCTGTCAAGCGCGGTAAGCGGCTTGCGCCGCAAAGCCGGCCGCTGTGCACAGATCAGCCCCGATCCGCAGCTTGATTGGCATGTCGAGATTGAGGTCAGGCCAAGCCGAGAATGATGGATTTCGAGAATCGGAGCGCAGCGTACTTTTGGGGTACGTGAGCACCGGAAGCGCACAAAGCCGTCATTCGCAGGCCGGCATCACCTGAATATCGACATGCCTAGCCCTGCTTGACGTATCTGCGCCAGCTATGCTCCGGGCGGAAACCCAGCACGTCGCGCGCCTTGCGGTTGGAGAGCAGCGTCTCGTATTCGCCAAGCTCAGCCTTGACCGGTACGCCAGGGTAGAACCGTTTCAAGAGTTCGGCCGTCGGCAGGTCGGACGAGGTGTCGTCATTGGCTGCGTTGAACACCTGGTAGCCGAGGCCGTCCTTCTCGATGGCGCGCAACGTGATCTGGCCAAGGTCGCGCGCGTCGACATAGCTCCAGGCAATGCGCTTGCGGAAACCCGGATCGGCGAACCATTTCGGAAACAGCGAATATTCATGTGGCTCGATGACATTGCCGATGCGCAAGGCGTAGATGTCGGTGCCGTTGCGCTGTGCGAAGGCCCGCGCCGTCTTCTCGTTGACGACCTTGGACAGCGCGTAGCTGTCCATCGGATCGACGTCATAGTCTTCGTCGAGTGGGAAATATTGGGGATCACGCGGCTCGTTGGCGAAGACGAGGCCATAGGTCGTCTCGCTGGAGGCGATGATAACCTTGCGGATGCCGAGCTTCACCGCCGCCTCGATGACATTGTAGGTGCCGAGCGCATTGATGCGGAACACCTCATTGTCGGTGGTGATCATGATGCGCGGGATGGCGGCGAAATGCACCACGGCATCGACCGGCTGCGGGCGCAGCGACGGGTCGAATTCGTGCAGGCCCATATAGCTCGACAGCGCGTTGAATACCTGCCCGCTGTCGGTGATGTCGGTGATCAGCGTGCGCACCTTGGGATTGTCGAGCGGCTTGGTGTCGATGTTGAGCACCTGACAGCCTTGCTCCAACAGATACTGCACGACATGGCGTCCGGCCTTGCCGCTGCCGCCGGTGAACATGATCCGCTTCGTCATTTTGTTCTCCACATCCTCTGGGATTTATGTGTATTGTCAGACAATATCGCAATCCGCAACCACCCTCGCCTGCAAAACGGCAGCGCCTGACATCAATCATTGCAACAGGACTTGAAGACATGAACACGACTGCCGCGAGCGAAAAGATCGGCTTCATTGGCCTTGGTCTGATGGGGCACGGGATCGCCAAGAACATCGTCGACAAGGGGTACAGCCTGACCTTTCTCGGCCGCAAGAACCGCAAGCCGGCGGAGGACCTGCTCGGTCGAGGTGCGAAGGAAGCATCGACCTCGCGTGATGTCGCGGCGGCATCGACAATCGTCTTCATCTGCGTCACCGGCTCACGCGAGGTCGAAGCTATCATTCGCGGCCCCGGCGGCCTCAAGGAGGGCTTGAAGAAGGGCTCGGTCGTCGTCGACTGCTCGACCTCCGATCCGGTCTCGACGGTGGCACTGGCGACTGAGCTCAAGGCGCTCGGCATCGATTTTGTCGACGCACCGCTCAGCCGCACACCGAAGGAGGCCTGGGAAGGCACGCTCGACGCCATGGTCGGCGCGCCGGACGCCCTCTTTGCCAGGGTGAAGCCGGTGATCGAAACCTGGGCCGGCCGCATCGTCCATATCGGCGACACCGGCGACGGCCACCGCATGAAGCTGCTCAACAATTTCATCTCGCTCGGCTACGCCGCGATCTATTCCGAGGCGCTGGCGCTGGCTGAGAAGGTCGGCATCTCGCCGCCGCGCTTCGACAGCGTCATCCGCAACGGCCGCATGGATTGCGGCTTCTACCAGACCTTCATGCGCTGGACGCTGGAGGGCGACCGCGACGCTCACAAATTCACCATCGCCAACGCCTTCAAGGACCTGACCTATCTGGAATCGATGGCCGGTGCGGCGGGGATCGCCAACCCCCTCGGCAACGCCACCAAGAACTCCTTCGCCGGCGCTCACGCCACCGGTCCGGCGGAGCAGTTCGTGCCCATGCTGGCAACGCATATCGGCAAGGTGAACGGCGTCGATCTGATGCCGACGAAGGATGGCAAGAAACAAACGATTTGAGGGATTACGAAGCAAAGGCGCCGATCACCGCCTTGACCGGCCGATCCCATCGTCGGTGTTTGCAAGCAGCTTGTGCACGGCGTTGCGCGCGGCTGCAGGGCGCTGCAAGCGGATGTTCTTCTCAATCGCTTCATGCAGCTTCTGCGCCTGCCGCTGATCGCCGATCTGCTGCGTGGTGAACGCGAAGAGATGGTCGAGCGCCGATTCGATCAACACGCCGAGCGGCACCAACAGGTCGTTGCCGGAGGCGCGCAGGATAGCCAGATGAAAACGCGTGTCGGCGCGGATACGCTCCTGCAGGCTCAAGGCCTCGCCCATTTCGCGGCAGGCTTGGCTGATCTCCACCATCTGCTCGTCACTGCGCCGCGTGGCGGCAAAGGCCGACGCTTCCGGCTCGATGATGTGGCGAAACTCCTGCACGGTGCGCAGGAACGCCTCGCGGTCGGGCGCGGTCGCATACCAGGCCAACACGTCGCGGTCGAGCAGGTTCCAACGCTCCTTCGGCTCGACCCAACTGCCGATCTTGGGGCGCGATGCCAACAGGCTTTTTGCCATCAGCATCTTGATGGCTTCGCGCACGGCTGAACGGCTGACATTGAAGATATCGGCCCATTTGGCCTCGTTGGGCAGGATGGTGCCGGGCGGATAGTCGCCACGCACGATCCGCAGGCCAATCTCGCCGGCCAGCGAGACATGGACGCTGGCTCCCGCAAAGTGCGCGGCCCCAGCCTTGCGCATGATGGCCGGACGGGAGCTGGCTTCTGCCTTGGCCCAGGCGGCTCGCTTCTTTGACTTCTCGTCCGGCATTCACGTTCCAATGCGTCGGCCGTCTGTCGTGCGGATTGGCCCGAACCTGCGCGACGCGCCGATCTCGTTGCCGAAAAATCCAGACCATGGACGCGCGAAAGCCGGCGCCTGTCGCCACAACCATTGCGTCCGTCCAGGAATTGACGGGACGCCCGTTGCCGAGCGTCCCGAAATCGAGAACCTACTTCTGGATGCAGGTGTCGACCGTCTCCTTGGTGCACTCGTCGAGGCCGGTGAACACCGGATCGGCGACGGCCTTGCCTTCGATCAGGTCGATCATCACCGACGGTGCCTTGTAGCCCATTTCGAACGGCCGCTGACCGACCAGCGCGGTCACAAGGCCATCCTTGGCGATCGCCACTTCGTCGCCGATCGTGTCGGCGGCGCCGATGACGAAGTCGTTGCTGGCCAGTCTGTCCTTGAGCGGCCCGATCAGGTCGCGGTAAGGTTGCGGCGCACCAAACAGCGGCCAGCCGCCCATGATGCCGAATGCATCGAGCTTGGGATTGGCGGCGAGGATGTCGGTCATTGCCTGCACGCCCTTGGCGCCGTCGTCATTGGTGAAAACCGGGCAGCCGGCGACTTCGGTCCAGCCACCTTCACCCGCCAGTGCGGCAAGGCCGTCCTTGCCCGACAATGCGTCGCGCATGCCCTGGGCACGGCGCAGGATGTTGTCGGCCGCGGGATTGCCCTCGATCGTACAGATAGTGCCGCCGTTCGGCTTGCCCTTCTTGATGTACTCGCCGATCTTCTTGCCCATCAGATAGTTGTCGGTGCCGAGATAGGTCTTGCGAAGGGCTGCATCTTCCTTGCTGAGATCGGCATCGACCGTCATGATCGGGATCGTCGGATTGGCGGTCTTGATCGTCTGCGCGATCAGCGGAGCGTTGGACGGCGAAATCGCCATCGCCACCGTGTCGGCCTTGCTCAGCATGTCCTGGACGATCTGCGCCTCGCCGGCTTCGTCCGAGGTCGATGCCGGACCGGTGTAGAAGCATTCATATTCCGAGCTGGCGTTTTCCTTGTTCCATTTCTCGCAGCCCTGATGGATAGCCTCGAAGAACGGATTGTCGAGACCCTTCACGACAATGACGAGCTGTTTCTTGGCCAAAGCCGGCCCGGCGCCCAACGCCATGGCGGCGACGGCGGCAAGCAAAAGTGTTTTCCTCATGTCAGTCCTCCCTTGAAACAGACGGACACGGCGTGCCCGCCACACAGATCGACCGGATGCGTGATGACAGACGTTCGTCTCGCGAGCGCTCATGTCGCCAGGACAGATCGATAAGCATTTCCAGATGCGGCTTCAAATCGGCTCAAACACACAAGGTGCCGCCGGATCCTAGACCGTGAAACCTCCGCCGATTCCGTCCGGCAAACCGCCAGCAGGGATCGGCATAATCTCCTCCGGCGCTCAGCTAATATCGGCTTGCAGCCAACGTCAATGCTATTTGTCCTACAAAACTGATTTTTAAAATAGTCCTTGCTCAAATCGTCCGACAATTGATTGACGCGCGCCGGCTTTTGCGTAAAAGAACGCTAACGCTGTCTTCGGGAGGAGCTGGGGACAGCGGGGCCAAAGCAGCGCCGGCATTCACGCCGGGAACAGCAGCAGGCCGCAAGCACGGGGAGGCAAAGGCTGGTGGCGGTTCTCGAACTCACCAACATCTCGAAGCATTTCGGCGCCATCCAGGCGGTCAACGACGTGTCGCTGTCGATCGAGCCAGGACAGGTGGTCGGCCTGATGGGCGACAACGGCGCCGGCAAGTCGACACTGGTCAAGATGATCGCCGGCAATTTCCGCCCGAGCCATGGAACCATGCACATGGATGGCAAGGAATTGATCCTGCACAAGCCGGCGGACGCCCGCCAGCACGGCATCGAGATCGTCCACCAGGACCTTGCGCTCTGCAACAATCTGACCGCCGCCGCCAATGTCTATCTTGGCCGCGAGCTGCGGCGTGGCGTCGGGCCGTTCCGCATCCTCGACTATGCGACGATGTATAGGCGCGCCGGCCAGCTCTTCGCCGAATTGAAGTCCGAGACGCGTCCGCGCGACCTCGTCAAGCAGATGTCGGGCGGCCAGCGCCAGGCGGTGGCGATCGCCCGCACCATGCTGTCGCAGGCCAAGATCGTGCTGATGGACGAGCCGACGGCGGCGATCTCGGTGCGCCAGGTGGCCGAGGTGCTGAATCTGATCCGCCATTTGCGCGACCAGGGCATATCAGTGGTGCTGATCAGTCATCGCATGCCAGACGTCTTCACCGTTGCCGACCGCGTCATCGTCATGCGGCGCGGCCGCAAGGTCGCCGACAAGACGATTGCGTCGAGTTCGCCCGAGGAAGTCACCGGGCTGATCACCGGCGCAATCGAACAGGTTTGATTTCAGCGAATCCCACCACGCACAGCAGATGAAGGTCGACGATGGCACTGACAATTGACCAGCCGATCGAACACAAGCAGCAATCCCTGCCGGCAAGGCTGTTTGCCAGCCAGACCTTCTGGGTGGTGATCGCCGTCATCCTGGCCTGTCTGTTCCTGTCGTTTGCCACCGACGCTTTCGCCACGTCGAAGAACCTCTACAACATCACCCGCAACATCACCTTCGTCGCCATCATCGCGCTCGGCATGACCTTCGTCATCATCACCGGCGGCATCGACCTGTCGGTCGGCTCGGTGCTGTGCCTGTCGTCGATGATCTTGGCCGTCACCATGCATGCCGGCTACTCGATCGAGGTCGGCATCCTGGCCTCGATCGCCACCGCGCTCGCCATCGGCGCCTTCAACGGTATCCTGATCGCCTATCTCGGCTTTCCGCCATTCGTGGTGACACTCGGCATGCTGTCGATCGCCCGCAGCCTGGCCATGGTCGCCTCCAACAACACCGTCGTCTTCCAGTTCGGGCCAGACCACGCCAAGCTTCTGGCATTGGGAGGCGGCGCCTGGGTGTTCGGCATCGCCAATCCGGTGCTTTACATGATCCTTCTGGCGCTGATCACCGGCTTCGTCCTGCGCTGGACCAAGTTCGGCCGGCACATCTTCGCCATCGGCGGCAATGAGCATGCGGCGACGCTGACCGGCGTTCCGGTGCGCCAGATCAAGGTCGCGGTCTACATGATCTCGGCGCTGTCGGCAGGCATTGCCGGCATCATCCAGACTGGCTGGCTGGGCGCCGTCACCACCAATCTCGGCACCGGCATGGAGCTCCAGGTGATCGCCGCCACCGTCATCGGCGGCGCCAATCTGGCCGGCGGTGTCGGCACCGCCTTCGGCGCCATCGTTGGCGCGGCGCTGATCGAGGTGATCCGCAACAGCCTTGGCCTGCTCGGCATCAATGCCTTCTGGCAAGGCGTCTTCATCGGCGGCGCCATCCTGTTGGCGGTGCTGTTCGACCGCATCCGCAATTTCCGCCGCAGCGACTAGGCCGGGACAGTCTGTGACAAACTCCCTGTTCAGCCTTGATGGGCGGCTTGCGCTGATCACCGGTTCTGGCCAAGGTATAGGTTTCGCCCTGGCTCGGGGCCTTGCCGAACACGGCGCCAGCGTGGTGCTCAACGGCCGCGACGCTGCCAGGATCGACAGCGCCGTCGAAAAGCTGCGCGATGCCGGCTTCAAGGCGCATGCTTCGAGTTTCGACGTCACCGATTTTCAGGCGGTCAACGCCGACGTCGCCCGCATTGAGGCCGAGATCGGGCCCATCGACATCCTCGTCAACAATGCCGGCGTGCAATTCCGCGCCCCGCTCGAAGATTTTCCCGAGGAGCAATGGGAGCGGCTGTTCAAGACCAATGTGTCGGGCGCCTTCCATGCCGGTAAGGCGGTCGCCCGCAACATGATCCCACGCGGCAAGGGCAAGATCATCAACATCGGCTCGGTGCAGAGCGAACTGGCCCGGCCGAACATCGCGCCCTACACAGCCACCAAGGGCGCGATCCGCAACCTGACGCGAGGCATGTGCGCCGACTGGGCGAGATACGGCCTGCAGATCAATGCGATCGCGCCCGGCTACTTCCGGACCGAAATGAACCAGGCGCTGGTCGACAATCCGGAATTTTCCGCGTGGCTGGAAAAACGCACGCCGGCCGGACGCTGGGGCAATGTCGACGAGTTGATCGGCGCCGCCGTGTTCCTCGCCTCCGACGCCTCGTCCTTCGTCAACGGCCATACGCTGTATGTCGATGGCGGCATGACGGCTTCGGTTTGAGGGGTTGGCATCCTCCCCAACCGCTATTCGTTCCGGTGCCTATCGCTCAGTCTGAAAATCCACAGGCATCGGCCGTCATCCGCCCCCGTCGCAGCCCCGAGTCTTGACGCGGCCCCGAACTCAGCCGCACAATCCCCGTTGCAGGCGAAGGGAGGCCAGTCGTCTGCGGGAGGAAATACCCATGACGGAAGCGATCAGGCTCTACTGGGGCCGGTTCGGACATGTTTCTGTCCTGAATGTCGCAAGCGACTTCGTCACCCATGCCCATGTCGAGGCGCATCTGATCATCTGGCTGGAAGGTACGGCCGGCGAGATGACCATCGGCCGTGAGACCGTCCGGCTTGGCCCCTGCACAGCCGCCGGCATCAACTCCTTTCAGCCGCACAGCCATGTTCTGTCGCAGAACGGAACGCCCGGTCTGTTTCTCGCCTTCTACATCGATCCCGACTGGGCGCGGCGCCGCCGCGACCTGCCTTCGTCCGCGCCGCTGTTCTCACAAGCCGCGATCACGCTTGAACCCTGGCTGCACCAGGCCGCCGCCAATCTGCTCGATCACCTCAGCGACAATGAGAGCATCGACGATATCGCCAACTACGAGATCGAGCGTTTCATCGACAGCGTGCTCGATGCCGCCGACGCCTCGGCGCCGCAGGAGGCACGTGTCCGCATCAACACCATGCAGGATTTCCGTGTCCGCAAGGCGATCCAGCTGATGAAGGCCAATGTCTGCGAGCGCATCTGCTTCGACGACGTGGCGCGCAGCGTCGGCCTGTCGCGGCCGCACTTCTTCGCGCTGTTCAAGGAACAGACCAATCTGACGCCCAACGTCTATTGGAACACGCTGCGCATGGAGGAAGCGGTGCGGCAGTTGCAGTGGTCGCAGGAGCCGCTGATCTCGGTCGCCTGCAATCTCGGCTTCACCACGCAGGGCAATTTCTCGCGCTTCTTCCGCGACCATGTCGGCGTGCCGCCGACGCTCTACCGCGAGGCCGCGCGGGCGATCGCCTGAACCAACCGCCCGCGCCCCTTTTTCAGACTCCCACCCTTTTTCAGACGCATTGATACGCGCTCAAGACGCATTGATAAGCGCCGCTGAAATGGCCGTCCTACCCTTGCACCGGATCGTTTTTGCAAGGGAAGATTTGAATGACCAAAGTCACCATCTCCAGCGTCATCGACGCGCCGGTCGAAAAGGTCTGGGCGCGCATACGCGACTTCAATGGACTGCCAGGCTGGCATCCGCGCATGGTCGAAAGCCATATCGAGGACGGCAAGGACGCCGGCGCGATCGGATGCGTGCGCAATTTCCAACTCGCCAGCGGCGCCCGCATCCGTGAAAAGCTGCTCGACTTCTCCGATCCGAATTTCCTCGTCAGCTATTCCATCCTGGAAACGCCGCAGCCGCTCACTAACCACAAGGCGACGCTGCAACTCAGGCGCGTCACCGATGGCGACCGCACCTATGCCGAATGGACCGCCAGCTTCGACGCCGCGCCCGAGGAAGCCGACAAGATTGCCGAGGGCATGGGCGCCAATGTTTTTCAGGGCGGCTTCAATGCCCTGAAAAGCCATTTCGCCGGTCAGAGCTGACAGGAGCCAAGCCATGGCGCTAGCACTGCAGACTTTTGCAACGGTGAAGGACGCCAACGCGGCGCTGAAAGCCGCTGGCACGCGCTATCTCGGTGGGGGTACACTGGTGGTCCGCGCGGCCAATGAAGGCGATGTTTCGGTCTCCGGCCTAATCCGCTCGACCGAGCCGTCTCTGTCCACCATCGCTGTTGCCGGCGGCAAGGTCCGCATCGGTGCTTCGGTGACCATGGCGGCTATTGCCCGCCATCCGGACCTCGGCACGCTTGCCAAGACCGCCCGCGCCGTTGGAGGCCCGGCGATCCGCAACATGGCGACCGTCGGCGGCAATCTGTTTGCCCCGGCTCCCTATGGCGATTTCGCCGTTGCCCTGCTGGCGCTCGACGCCACGGTCAGCACCGATGATGGCGAAACGCCGATCGAGACCTTCCTGGCCAAGCGGGACGGCAGCCGCGCCATCGTCACTTCGGTCGGGTTCACGCTTCCCCCGCAAGGCGGCTTTCGCTTCCTGAAAGTGTCCAGGGTGAAGCCGAAGGGGGTCTCGGTGCTCAGCATCGCCACTGTGCTTCAACAGGCTCCAGATGGCACCGTCTCTTCGGCGCGGATCGCGCTCGGCTGTATGGCCGACCGGCCAGTGCGTGCCAGCGCGGCGGAAAAGGCCCTGCTCGGCCGGATGCTGACCGCAGACGGCATCGCGCCTGCTTTGGCCGCAGCCAGTGATGGCACCTCGCCGATCACCGATCCGATTGCCAGCGCCTGGTATCGCAACGAAGTGCTGCCGGTCCATCTCGGCCGGCTTCTGCTCGCATAATATTTCGTTCGGGGCGCGCGTCTGTCCGATGGTTCGGGCAGGCGCGCTGGGAGGGAAAGCATGGCAAAGGTTCCGGTTCAATTCACACTCAACGGTTCTGAAAAGGCCGAATTCGTCGACAGTGGCACGACGCTGCTACACGCCTTGCGCGACAAGATCGGCGACACCTCGCCGAAGGGCGGCTGCCATCAGGGCACTTGCGGCGCCTGTTCGGTCATCATCGACGGCGAGCTCCGGCTCTCCTGCCTGACGCTGGCCGAAACCTGCGATGGCGCCGTCATCAGCACCACGTCCGGGCTTTCCGATTCTGGCGTCTTGCATCCCTTGCAGCGCGCCTTCCTCGACACCTTCGCCACGCAATGCGGCTTCTGCACGCCGGGCATGATCATGGCGGCCAAGGTGTTGCTCGACCACACACCCAATCCCAGCCGCGACGAGGTGGTCGAGGCGCTGTCGGGCAACATCTGCCGCTGCACAGGCTACGAGCCGATCATCCAGGCGGTGCTGACCGCCGCGCGGTCCAACTCTCAGAACGCGGCTTGAGGGAACAAAACGAATGGAACTGCGCAAGAATTACTTCGCCGATGTCCGCAGGGACGATCTGCACGAGATCGGCCAGCCACGGCCGCGCTCGGACTCTCCCGGCCATGTCACCGGCAAGACCGCCTTTTTTGCTGACCGCAACTTTCCCGGCATGCTCCATCTGAAGATGGTGCGCAGCCCGCATCACCATGCCCGCATCCGCTCGATCGACACGTCGGAAGCGGAAAAGCATCCGGGCGTGGTGAAAATTCTGACAGCCAAGGACGTGCCGCACAATGTCTACACCATCCTCATCCTGATCCAGATCGGGCCGGAGGACGAAACCGTGCTGGCCGACGGCAAGGTGCGTTGGAAGGGCGAGGCCGTGGTGGCGGTGCTGGCCGAGACCGAGCGCGCGGCACAAGAGGCCGCCGCCAAGGTCAAGGTCGACTATGAGGTGCTCCCGGCCGTCTTCGACATGCAGGAGGCGCTGAAGCCCGGCGCGCCGCTGGTCAACGAATATCACGGCCAGAATTACTACCTCTATGACAGCGGCGAGTGCCGCAAGGTGCGATTCGGCGATGTCGAGGCGGGCTTCACCGGCGCCGATCACGTGTTGGAGCAAAGCTACCAGTCCTCGCCGATCGAGCACGCGCCGACCGAGACCACCGGCTGCGTGGTGGCACCCGAGGGCAATGACCGCTTCACCTGCTACACCAACACGCAGGCGATGTTCTTCACGCTCGACAACACCTCGATCATCCTGCAGATGCCCGGCAGCAAATTGCATTTCGTCGGCGGCACCGTCGGCGGCGGCTTTGGCGGCAAGGTCGACGTCATCGTCGAGCCGATCGCCATCCTCGGCGCCAAATTAACCGGGCGACCGGTCTGTTTTATCTACAGCCGCGAGGAGGAGATGCAGATATCGTCACCTCGCGCGGCCGAAAAGGTCGTCATCAAGGACGGCGTCATGAAGGACGGCCGCATCGTCGCGCGCAAGGTCACCGGCTATACCGACGCCGGCGCCTATTCACGCCACTCGCCCTATGGCGCGCAGAAGGGTGCGGGGCACTATCCCGGCCCTTACACCATCCCCAATGTCTGGATCGACACCTACTGCGTCTACACCAACCGCACTCCCTCCTCCGCCATGCGTGGCTTCGGCGTCACCATCGGTGACTTCGCGCTGGAGGTGCAGATGGACAAGCTGGCGCGGCTGATCGGCATGGACCCGCTCGAATTCCGCTTCATCAACGCCTATCGCGACGGCGACATGAAGGCGCATCGCCAGCCGACCGAAGGCGCGGCGCTGATCGAATGCATGCAGGAAGCCTCGCGCGCCGCCAACTGGCCGGTGGCGGAGAAGTACATGGCGATGTCCTCCTACGTGAAGGGAGCTTGAGATGGCGATCAGGCGTGGACGCGGCGTCGCCGCGATCAACTATCCCACCGGCATGAACCTCGGCGGCGACCCGACGCAGGCCCTGGTGCATTCGACACCGACCGGCAATTTCATGGTGACGCTGTCATCGGTCGATCTCGGCCAGGGCATGAAGCAGATCATGGCGCAGATCTGCGCCGAGACGATCGGCGTGCCGACCGACCGTGTCGTCGTCGACACCGCCGACACCGACACCGGCCCGCACTGCATGGGCACCTTCGCCTCGCGCGGCACGCACCGCGCCGGCAACGCCGTCATCCAGGCCGCCAGGGAAGCCCGCCAGGTGATGCTGGAAGTGGCGGCCGAGGAGCTGGAGGTGAATGCGTCGGACCTCGAGACCGACGGCCAGGGCAACATCCTGGTCAAGGGCGCGCCGCAAAAATCGATCTCGATCTTCGACGTCGCGCTGTCGGCGCATTTCAAGCGCGGCCGCTCGATTTCCGGCCGCGGCATGTTCCTGATCCCGCGCTCCTATCCGGAAAAAGAGACCGGCGCGATGAAGCCGTCGACCTGCTACGCGCATGCCTGCACCGTGGCAGAAGTCGAGGTCGACGACGAGACCGGCGAGGTCACCGTGCTGACGGTCAAGAACGTCTTCGAGATCGGCCGCGCGCTGAACCCGAAAATGGTCGAGCAGCAGCTGGTCGGCGGCTCGTGGATGGGCATCAGCCACGCGCTCTACGAGACCACGGAACCCTACTACCCCAACCGCGACCATGGCGGCACCGACTTCAACCAGTATCTGATGCCCGGCCCCGGCGACCTCGCCGAGACCGAGATCATCGTGCTGGAGCGTCCCTCGGCAGACGGGCCATACGGTGCCAAGGGGCCGGGCGAAATGTGCGCCAACCCTCAGATCCCCGCCGTCGCCAATGCCGTCTTCGATGCCGTCGGCGTGCGCATCGATACGCTGCCGATCACGCCGGAGCGCATCTTGCGCGCGCTGAAGGCGCAAGCGGCGAACTGAGGGCTGGAATGACTGGGACAAGCGCCGAGACTGTCGCGACCTCGCCGGAGGCGGTGGCGCAGCATCTGGCCGCCTCGCGCTATCTGGCGGATGAGAGCCTGGCAACAGCCATCTTCCTGGCGATCCGGCTGGGCAAGCCGCTGCTGCTTGAAGGCGCACCGGGTGTCGGCAAGACGGAAGCGGCGAAGGCGATCGCGCAGCTGCTGGACCGCGATCTGGTGCGGCTGCAATGCTATGAAGGCATCGACGCCGCCCATGCCCTCTACGAATGGAACTACCAACGCCAGCTGCTCGCCATCCGCCATGCCGGCGAGCATGAGATCGACATCTATGACGACCGTTTCCTGATCGCCCGGCCGCTGCTGCAGGTGCTGAAGGCGCCCGAGCGGCGCGTGCTGCTGGTCGACGAGATCGATCGTTCCGACCATGAATTCGAAGCGCTGCTTTTGGAATTCCTCTCCGACTTCCAGATCAGCATTCCCGAGCGCGGCACCATCCGCGCCACCGCACAGCCGATCGTCATCCTGACCTCGAACCGCACCCGGGAACTCGCCGAAGCACTGCGGCGGCGTTGCGTCTATCACTGGATCGGCTATCCCGACGCCGAGCGCGAGGCCGCCATCATCATGCTGCGCGCCGGCGATGTGGCTGAGGCAACGGCACGTGCGGTGGCGGCAGCCGTGCAGACCATTCGCGCCCGGCCGCTCGCCAAGCCGCCCGGCATTGCCGAGGCGGTCGAATGGGCCAATGCCGCCACCATTCTGGAGAAAGGCGGCAGCCCGTGGCCGGAAGCCTTCCGCCGCGCCATCGGCGTGCTGATCAAGGACGAGGAAGATCTCTCCTACATCGCGCCGGAGCTTGGCCGGATCGTCGAGGAGGCGCTGGCGTGAGCGCGTTGCCTCGCGCGGCCACGCCCCTGCTCGGCTTCGGGCGGCTGCTGCGCCGCTACGGCTTTGCCATAGCAGCCGAGCAGGTGTCCGGCTTCATGCAAGCGGTGACATTGCTCGGCCCGCGCTCGATGGCGGATATCCGCGAGGCAGCGCTTGCGACACTGGCGCCGCCTCCCGACCGCCGCGACGAATTCGAGGCGCATTTCCAGAGCCATTTCTATGGCAACGCATCCGCCATGGTCGAAGGCGACGCCGACGAGGAAACCCGCATCAAGGATGATGGCGGCGCCGATGACCAACGACTCGAAGCCGAACAGAGACATGAAGGCGGCGAGCTGTCGTCGGCCCTGGAGCAATTGAGCACGCGCGATTTCCAGCGTGACGACGACAGGCTGACCGCCTTTCGCCGCAAGCTCGCTTCCGCCCTGCCCGCCCGCCGCTCCTTCCGCACCGTGCGCACGCATTCGCGCGGCAAGCTCGATCTGCGGCGGTCGCTCAGGGAAATCGTCAGCGCCGATGGCGATGTGCCCTCGCCGCTGCTGCGCCGCCGCCAGACCGTGCCGCGCAAGCTGCTGCTCCTTATCGACGTTTCCGGCTCGATGAAGCTGCACACCGCGGATTATCTGAAGCTCGCGCATGCCGCTGTGCAAGGCGCCGACCGTGCCGAGATCTTCACCTTCGGCACACGGCTGACCCGGATCACGTCGGCATTGCGCATCCGCGACCGCGACCAGGCGCTGGCGCACGCGGCGGCCCAGGTCGACGACTGGGACGGCGGCACCCGCATGGGACCGACACTGCTCGCCTTCCTCTCGGTGCCGCGCTTTTCAGCCTTCGCGCGCGGCGCTGCCGTCGTCATCCTGTCCGACGCGCTGGAGCGCGGCGACCATGCCGAGTTGGAGACGGCGATGCGCCGGCTGAGCGCCCGCGCCTTCAGGCTCTCGCTGGCAACGCCGTTGGCTGGCGACCCAGGCTTCCGGCCGGCAACAGCGGCGCTTCGCGCCATCCTGCCGGTGCTCGACGATCTCGTCGACGGCTCGTCGCTCGCCGGCCTCACCGATTTCATCCTGTCGCTCGCCCACCCTGCCCCAGCGGCGGCGGCAATCTGGAAGAGGGTTTCATGATGCAGAAAGCCATCGACGCGCATTTGCACATCTGGCGCCAGCAGGACCAGCCCTGGCTGGTCGGACCGATGGTGCCGCGCATCTTCGGCCCTTACGAGCCGATCCGTCGCGACTACCCGATGGAGGAATTTCTGGCCGATCAGCAGGGCGCCGGCGTCGAGAAGGCCGTCTATGTCCAGACCAACTGGGCCAAGGAGGATTTCGAGAAGGAGGTCGCCTTCCTGCAGCAGACCGCTGAAGAGACCGGCTGGCCGCATGCCATTGTCGGTTATGCCGACATGACCGTCGACGATATCAGGCCGCAGATCGACAGGCTGAAGAAATATCCGCTGCTGCGCGGCGTGCGCATGCAACTGCACTGGCACGAGACGCCGGCCTTCCGCTTCGCCGCTTCGGCCGACCAGGTCATCGACCCGAAGGTCCGCGCCAATGTGGCGCGGTTGAAGGACTATGGCCTGTCCTTCGACCTGCAGCTTTTCCCGGCGCAGATGAAGGACGGCCTCACCCTGGTCGGCGAGAACCCGCGGACCAATTTCATCCTCACCCACGCCGGCATGCTGACCGGCATGGAGCCGGAAACCACCGAGGCCTGGAAGGCAGGCCTCCGCACGCTGTCAGCGGCGCCCAATTTCTATGCCAAGCTGTCCGGCCTCGGTACCTTCGTCCACCGCAACGACCCGGCGCTGATTGCCTACATCATCGACAACGCGATCGACATTCTGGGCAGCGACCACCTGATGTTCGGCTCGAACTTCCCGATCGAGAAACTGTGGACCAGCCACGCCGAGTTGATCAAGGCGCACCGGGATGCAGTGGCCAGGCATGGTGCTGCGGCAGAGGCGGATATCTTCTGGAACACAGCGGAGAAGGTTTACCGGCCAGCGTGAGAGCGCCCTTCCCTTCTCCCCTGGGAGAAGGTGGGTCGGCGCACAGCCGCCTCGTCACTTCACCTCGAACTGCGGATCGACCGGGATCTGCAACGCCGTCACCATGTGGTTGGTCTGGCCGGCGAGCCCAATGATCGACACCAACTCGCCATGCTGGGCGTCGGTCATCCCCTTGGCACGAGCGGCGGCGGTATGCGAATGGACGCAGTAAGAGCAGCCATTGGCGGTCGACACGGCGATGTAGATCATCTCCTTGGTCAGCGGATCGATAGCGCTGTCAGTGACCATCACCACCTTCAGCTGTTCCCAGATCCGCTTCAGCGCCGGAGGATCGTTGGCCAACCCGCGCCAGAAATTGTTGACGAAATCGGATTTGCGCGTCGTGCGGATGTCGTCGAAGACGGCCTTCACGGCCGGGATTTTCTCCACCTCGGCATCGCTGAGAAGTCTTGTGGTCGCCATGGTTTTTCCCTTCGTGTGAATTGAATCAGGTCTTGAGCAATTGCGGTCAATTGTCGTGGATGATTCAGTTTTTGCAGGTCGGCGCCCCTAGCTTCCATTACGTGACGCCTCTCCAAGGGTGCAGCGGAGCAGAATCCTGCACCCCTGCGACGCCTGGAAGTCGCGGCATGGATCCTCGGGTCTGCGGCGCGTCGCTGCGCTCCTTGCTCCGCCCGTGGATGACGAAAGGACTGACGTCTTCGCCAATTACCAACGTATGCGCACCGCCAGCCACCGCCTAGGAACCTAATGCACGGCCGCATACATGATCTTCTCCTCCGTCGCCTCGGCTGGCGAAAACTCCTCGACGATGCGGCCCTGGCGGCAGACCAGGATGCGGTCGGACAGGTTCATGATCTCAGGCAGGTAGGACGAGATGACGACGACGGCCAGGCCCTCATCGGCCAGCCTGTTGATGATCTGATGGATCTCGGCGATCGCGCCGACATCGACGCCGCGCGTCGGCTCGTCGAAGATGACGATGCGCGGCTTTTGCACCAGTCCCTTGCCGATCACCACCTTCTGCTGGTTGCCGCCGGACAGCTCGACCACACGCGCATTGTCGTTGATCGCCTTGATGTTCAGCGTCTTGGTCCACTCGGCCGAAAGCGTGCGCATCTCCTGCTGGTTGATCACCCAGGCCTTTTCGCGGCCCGCCGCCAGCAGCCCGCCGAACAGGTTCTCGGCGATGCCCATCGTCTCGAAGATGCCTTCGCTCTTGCGGTCCTCGGTGACATAGACGATGCCGTCGGCCACTGCCTCGCTCGGCACGAGGTAGCGCACCGGCCTGTCGTCTAGCTCGATGGCGCCGCCGCGCAGGAAATCGCGCTTGTAGATGCCGGAGACGATCTTGAACGTTTCGGTGCGGCCCGAGCCGATCAGCCCGAACACGCCGGTGATCTGGCCCTCGAAGATCGAGAAGGAGTTATTGCGCACGACATTGCTCATCGAGATGTCCTGCACCGACAGCACCTTCTTGCCAGCCTTGCGCAGCTTGGCTTCGTCACGCTGCCGGTAGATCTGCCCCGAAAGCGTACGCCCGACCATGGCGGCGACGATCCTGTCGCGGTCGAAGGCCGATGTATCGTCGGTGATCACAAGCTCGCCGTCGCGCAGGATGGTGATGCGGTCGGCAATCATCAGCGCCTCTTCCAGCGCGTGGCTGATGAAGACGATGGAAACGCCGCTCGCCTTCAGCCGGCGGATCAACGCGAAGAAGTGGCGCTTTTCTTCCGGCGTCAGCGTCGCCGTCGGCTCGTCGAAGATGATGATCTCGGCATTGTGGTGGACGGCGCGCGCGATCTCGACCATTTGCCGCTTGGCCGCGCCCAGCGTCGCCACCATCGCATTCGGATCGACCGGAAAATTCAGCGACTGCAGGAACTGCTGTGCTGAAATATACGTGCCGCGCAGTCGGTTGAGGAATTTTTCAGTACCGAGATAAAGGTTCTGCGCCACCGTCATCGACGGCACCAGGCTGGTTTCCTGAAACACCATGGCAATGCCGGCCTCGAGGGCGGCATGCGGCGAGGCGTAGGCGATCTCGGCGCCTTTGTGGAACATCTTGCCCGACGTGGCGTCGACCACGCCGGCGATGATCTTGGTCAGCGTCGATTTGCCGGCGCCGTTCTCGCCGAGCAGTGCGTGGATCTCGCCCTTGCGCAATTCGAAGCTGACATTCTTCACCGCGGGCACGCCGCGATAATTCTTGGTGACATTCTCCAGGCGGACGATCGGTTCCATCAAAACCCTCCCGACGCGAGGTCGATCGCCAGCACGCAATCGCCGCCCCTGGAGGCGACGAACAAAACGCCGTCCTTCTCGGCGACACTGCAGATGCCGTGACGCGTGCCGTTGGCGCGGCTGTGCAGGCTGAATTGCGGCTGCATCTTCTGGTCGAGCCTGACCACCAGCCCGTAGGAGCGGCTCGGCGACCATGGCTTGTGGATGCCCATGGTGCGGATGCCGCCGCATTGCAGCGGCTCGAGGAAGCTGCGGCTGGACGCCACTGCCGGCGCGATCCAGTAGGCCGGCGGCACCTGGCTCAGCATATCCTGCCTGTAATGCGTTTCCTGCAGCACGAATTCGATCAGCCGGTTGCGCGGCGCGAACAAGGTCAACCACGCCCCGCCATCGGCGGACGGCGACAGCCGCGCTGGATAACCGGGCAGATGCGCAAGAACCGTCGAGCGGCTGCCCGTCGCGCCATCGAAACGCACCAACTGATGACGCCAGCTTTCGCTGACCAGCACATCTTTGCCGACAGGATGCAGGCCATAGGGAAAGGTTATGTCGCCGGCCACCTTGCGGAAATCGCCGCCTGCCGTGTCCCGCTTCCAGAGCGAACCGGACGCGCCCTTCTTCATCAGATCGGCGGCCCATTGCGATGGAGCATGCTCGGCCGAGCCGTTGGCCAGCCACAGCGTGCCATCGTCGGCATAGGCAAGTGCGGTGATGCAGCGGATCTCGGCCGGCAGCGAAACCTCCCCGCCGGCAATCAGCAGCTTGCCACTTTCCAGCCCGACCGTCAGTTCGCCCGATGGCGACAGCGCCAGCGCGGTGATGGGAGAGGGAAACGTATCGACCACGGTTTGGGTCGCGCCGATAGCAATCGAGTGGATGGCATTGCCGCTGGAGGCCAGCAGCCGGTCACCGGGAGCCAGCAGATTGTCAGGCTCGGTCAGCTCGGCAAACGCAGGCGCATCATCCAGCCGCGTATTGGGACGGAAAGCGCCGTCGAGCGGCGGGATGGTCACTGCCTTGCCGCGAAACAGGTCGAGCACAGGATCGAGGATCATCGCTTGGTCCCCCAATAGGAGGTGGGGCTGGTCCAGTTCGGGTCAGCGCCGGCAATCTTGTAGCGGCCGATGCGGTTGTTGAGGATGCCGCCGACGAACAGATATCCCTTGTGCTCGCGCATCGAGGTGACCATCGGATGCGCGCCGCCGGTGAGGTCGCCCAGCGCCTCGACAATGCCGCCCTTCTCCGTGAATTTCACCACGCCGCCGGTGTTGATGTTGGGGAACAGCCATTCGTCCTGCGGCAGGCGGCGGGTCATGCGCTTGCGCATGTCGGGATGACGCAGCGAGAGATCGAAGCTCGGCGTGCGCATGCCGAGCCACGCCATCCAGTAATCGCCGTCGGACGCCCGGTTGATGTTGTCGGGATAGCCCGGCATGTCGCGGATGACGCATTCGGCGGTGCCCGCCTTCGGTCCTTCCAGCCAGTAGCGATGCACGCGGCAGGCCCAGCTTTCTGCGAAAAACAGCGACTTGCCGTCATGCGCCATGCACACACCGTTGGTGTAGCGATAGCCGTCGAGCAACGTTTTCGTCGAACCGTCCTTTGGGTCGTAGACCAGCAGCCGTCCGGTGGCGCGGTTCTCGATCGAATCCAGCGCCCAGTCGTGAGCATCATAGCGCTTGGTCGAATCGGTGAAATAGATGCGGCCATCCGATGCGATGTCGCAGTCGTTGGGATCGCGCAGCCGCGCGTCGTCGACGATCGAGGTCCAGGAGCGCGAGGTCTCGGCCGACAGGCGCTTCACTTCGCGCTGCGGCGAGACGGAATAGAGCCCCATGGCGCCGACGCAGCTGATCAAATTGCCGGATTTGTCGAAGGCCAGCCCCAGCGGAAAGCCGCCAATATGGGCAAACACTTCCGATTTGACATAGTCCGGCGCGAAGAAGCGGACGATCTCGCCGTGGCGGGTGCCGCAATAGAGATTGTCGTCACGGTCGAGGATGACGTCTTCCGGCCCTTCCAGTTCGCCGAGCCCGATATGGTCGGCAACCGACAGCCGGTTGTCGAGTTCGTATGGCGTGCCTGAGCCCGGCACGGCTGACTGGGTCTCGCCCATCCTGAGATAGACCGGCGCGACATAGACCTCGTTCAGCACCTTGTGGCGGTTCTTCAGCCAGCGGATGTCGATGGTCACCGCCACCGCCAGCATGATGCCCAGCACCATCTGGTTGGTGCCGGTGCCGTAGCCCAGTCGGATCAGCCCGTTGGTCATGGTCAAGACGATGATGGCGCCCATCAGCCCCTTGATCACCGAGCCGCGCCCGCCGCCGAGACTGACGCCGCCGACTACTGCCGCCGTCAGCGCCATGATCTCGAGGTTGAGGCCGGTGCCCGGCCCTGCCCCGCTCAAGCGGCATGCGATGAGGAAGCCGCCGATCGAGGCACAGAAGCCGGAAAAGACATAAGTCATGAACACCGTGCGGCGCACGCGAATGCCGGCATTGTGCGCCGAGCGCCTGGAACCGCCGACCGCCAGCACATGCCAGCCCGGCCGCGAGCGCGTCAGCGCGATGTGGGTAATGATGGCCAGGATGATCGCCAGCCACACCGAGACGGAGAGCCCCCAGAAGGTGCTATCGCCGATGAAGTCGAGCACATCGGATGTGGCGGTCGAAAGCTGCACGTCGGCGGCATAGGTGGTGACCAGGATGTCGAACAGCGCCCGTCCGAAAATGAAGGTGACCAGCGTGGTCAGAAAGGCACGCAGCCGCAGATAGCCGACGAGGTAGCCGTTGATGGCGCCGAAGACGAGGCCGGTGGCGAGCGACGCAGCCAGCGCCAGCCAGATCGACTGTTCGAGGATGAAGAAGACGTAGACGGCGGAGAAGCAGGACAGCGCGAAGATCGAGCCGACCGACAGGTCGATGCCGCCGCCCAGCATCACCACCGTCATGCCGGTGACGACCATCGAGAACTCGCCGAGCTGGCGGGTCGATTCCTGCAGTGCGGTCAGCTTGAAGAAGCCGGGAATGACCGAGCCGAAGGTCGCCAGTGTCACCACCAGTGCCAGGAACGGAATGGCGTTGTCGGTCCAGCGTTTGGTCAGGATCTCGCCGACGACATGGTCGGGCACGAGATTGTAGCGCCAGGAGTGGAGGCGTTCGCGAACGGACATCGGCTGCTGCTATTCCATGAGGGAGCGAGGTGACCGGATCCTTCCGGCCACCTCGCTTATACTTCAGTCGAAAAAGTACGGCTTATTTCGCCGCCGCTTCAGCCTGCAGCGCCTTCAGGTCCCAGCAGCTGTCGGGCTTGAGGTCCGCCTTGGTCGTCGCCTTCTCCAGCGTGTAGATGTAGGTGTGCGAGGTGCCCGCCGGCTGGCCGCTCTGCAGCAGGAACTTGATGATGGCGTTCATGTCGCCCGACTGGCGGGCAAGATCGGTCATCACCACGGCGCCATAGGTGCCGTCCTGCAGCTTGTCGCAGTCGGCCGCCTTCTCGCCGCCGCCGGTGGTGACCAGGAACACCTTGCCATCGAGCTTGGCGTCGCGGATCGCGGCGGATGCGCCGGTAGCGTCACCATCCCAGAAATCAATGATCGAGCAGATATCCGGGTTCTGCTGCAGCATCGTCGTCGTCACGTTGCGCGAAGTCGTCGCATCCCAGTTGGAGTCGGGCTTGGCCACCACCTTGAAGTCGGGATGCTTGTCCAGAACCTTCATGATGCCGGCATACTGATAAAGGCTGGAAGAGTTGGCCTGGTCGCCCTGCACGAGGCCGATCTTCTTCGACGAGTTTTCGCCGCAGCCCTTGATCGCCGCTTCGGCCTCGAGCTGGCCAAGCCGATCCCAGTCGCTGCCGACGAAGGCGTCGGCCGGGAAGTTGGCGGGATTGTCGACCAGGATGACGTAGGTGCCGGCGGCCTGCGCCTTCTTCATCAGCTTGGAATAGGAGTTGAGGTCGGGTGCATGGATGATCAGCACATCCGGCCTGGTGTCCGAGGAGATGGCGTCCGTGATCGCCTGCGCGCCGGCATCGACGACCCAGTTCGGATCGCGCGTTTCGAACACGCCGCCCCAGGCCTCGACTTCGGTCTTCAGGTAGTGCGCCCAGCCCTGCGCCAGGTCGAAGCCCATCGCCAGAGGCACCAGCATCACGCGCTTGCCTTTGAGCGCCTGCGCGTAAGCCGCCGGGCCCGGATCGTCGGCGGCGAAGGTTGGCGCCACGAAGGCGGTGACGGCGAGTGCCGTGGCGGCGGCCATCAATGTCCTGATGAATTTCATGTCAGATCCTCTCGTTTCGATTTTCATTGCCGGTCGATCGGGATGGATCGGGCCGGGTACCCCTAGATGTCGCCTTGCTGGGCGGTCTGCTCGTCACGTGGATTGATGATACCGTCGACGATGATCGCGCCGAGCAGGATCGCCGCCTTGATCAGGTTCTGGTAGAGCAGCGGAATGTCGATGATGGTCATGGCGTTGAGCAGGATGCCGATCAGCGCCGCACCAACCAACACGTTGCGCACCCCGCCGCGCCCGCCGGACAGGCCGATGCCGCCGATCACCGCCACCAGCACGATGTCGTAGAGCAGCGTCGAATTGACGACGCGGGTGTTGATCGAATGCAGGCTGGCCGCCGTCAGCAAGCCGGCGATCAGTGCGACGAACGCTGAAAGCACGTAGCGCAGCACCAGCATCGGCCGCACCGGAATGCCGATGTTGCGCGCGGCCACCGGATTGTCGCCGGCGAAGTAGATGTAGCGGCCCCATTTGGTGTAGCGCAGGAACAGGAAGAACAGGAACGCCAGTCCGGCGAAGACGAACACTTCGATGGGAATATCGAGGAAGCGCAGGCCGCCGAGCAGCTCGACCCAATGGCCCTGCGGCACCGGCACGGCATCCTGCGTGATCAGCTGCGAGCGCACATAGCCGAAGACGAAAGAGCCTGTCGCCAGCGTCACGAAGATCGCCGGCACATCGGCGTAGGCGACGAGAAAGCCGTTGAGCAGGCCGACGGCCAGCACGCCAGCCAGCACATAGGCGAAGGCCAGCCCATCCGGCGTGCCCGAGTTCAGCAGTTGCAGATACCAGGCGACCGACATCGCCATGATCGCCACCGCCGACAGGTCGATTCCTCGGCCGATAATGACGACGGCCATGCCGAGCGCCAGCATGCCGAGCACCGACACCGAACGCACAATAGCGACAAGGTTGTTGGCATCGATGAAGCCCGGCAGGCCGATGGCAGCGGCAACGAACAGCACCACCGCGATGGCAAAGACAATGCCTTCCTGATTCAGGCTCCTGAAATTCGGCCAGCCGATCGTGTTCATGTCTGCGTTTGCCCCGATGGCAGCGCTGCCATCCCTGGGAAGAAAGCTAATCGGCTCAGTGCCGGTTCGTCAAATGAATCCGCGTTCAAAACCTGGGCTTGCAACGATATTCATCGAGTGGACGCATCGATTGCCGAAGCTGGCGCAATGCGTGGAAAACTCTGCGCTTTTGGCAATCGGTTGCGCCAATGCGGCCGCTCGCGAAAGCGTTGCACCAAGGCGAAAGGACAAGACGGAATTTATCTCCGTATCAGGCGGAAAAAATCGATCTCAATTCCCCGGCGCGTGGCCGGAAACTTCGGCGCCCGCACCCGGCGGCAGCCCGAGAAAACGCAACGCCGCCACCAGCCCGATGGCGCCGAACACCAGGAAGGCTACTCGAAAATCGACGAGGTCGAGAGCGGGCCGGTCCCTGGCGATCTGCGACAGATTGAGGATCGCCGCCGCCACCGCCACGCCGAACAGCATCGCCACCTGCTGCAGCATGGAGGACAGCGTCGCCGCCGAACTGCGCCGCGCCGCATCGATATCGGCGAAGGCCAGTGTGTTGAGTGCCGTGAACTGCATCGAGCGCGACAGGCCGGCGATCAGCATCAGCGCCACCACCAGCGCTTGTGGCGTCTGTGGCGAGATCGCCGCGCAGGCCATGATCGCCGCCGAGGCGATCAGGCCGTTGACGACCAGCACCGACCGGAAGCCGAAGCGGCGCAGCGTCGGCGTAGTCACCGTCTTCATGCCGAGATTGCCGAGGAAATAGGCAAGGATCATCATGCCGGCGTCGACGGGGCTCAGACCAAAGCCGACCTGGAACAGCAGCGGCAACAGGAATGGCGTGGCGTTGATCGCCACCCGGAAAATGGTGCCGGCGGCAAGTGTCGATATGGCGAAGGTCAGCACCTTGAACGAGGAGAGATCGAGCAGCGGATGCCGCGCGCGCCGCAGATGCCGCACCGCCAGCCAGCCGATGACGATGCCGGCCGCGATCAGCAACACCGTCGGCAGCACGGCCTCCTCGGGATGCGCGATGCGCTCGAGGCCGTAGAGCAGCAGAGCGAGCCCAGCCGATGTCAGCACGAAGCCCGGCCAGTCCAGCGGCTTGGGATCGGCCTCGCGGTCGCCCGGAATGAAGCGGGCGACCAGCGCCAGACCGATCACGCCGAGCGGGATGTTGATGAAGAAATTCCAGTGCCAAGACAGATAGGTGGTGATGAAACCGCCAAGCACAGGTCCGACCACTGGCGCGAACAGCGCCGGCCAGGTGATCAGGGCCGTAGCGTTCAGCAGCTCCGACTTCGACGCGTTGCGCAAGACGAGGATGCGCCCGACCGGCGTCATCAGCGCGCTGCCGAGCCCCTGCACGACACGTGCGGCGACGAACTGGGTCAGGTTTTGCGAGAAGCCGCAGGCGAGCGACGCCAGCGTGAACAGGACGATCGCCAGCAGGAAGATGTTGCGCGCGCCGAACCGGTCGGCAAGCCAGCCCGACAGTGGCACGAGTACCGCCATGGTCAGCATGTAGACGGTGATGCCGATGCTCATTGCCACCGCCGACACGCCGAAGGACTCCCCCATCTGCGGCAGCGAGGTCGAGATGATCGTCGAATCCAACAACTGCATGAAGAAGGCGATGGCGACGATCAGCGCCACGCGCCGCGCATTGCTGGCCGTTTCGGGTAAGGCTTCGGTGTTGGGAATGGCAGTCATGACGGAACCGGTTTGAACCGCATTTGGCCGGCCGCGTCCAGAGATAGCGCAACAAACTTTCGTGTCGCGCGGCGGCCTGCTATGGGATGAACGGGGTGTCCGAGGAAAGTGTAGGCGTCAAATGAAGCCCATCTATATCGACTACCTCAATGCCCTCGACATCGATGCCCTTGCCATGACCGATGCTGAAATCATTGCCGCCGTCGAGGCTGGCCTGGTGGCGCAAGGCAGGGGCCAGACGGTGATCGAGCCGCGCGTCCATCTCGAGCCGGACCCGTCCTTCCACGGTCATTTCAATGTCTTGCGCGGCTACGTCGCGCCGCTCGACACAGCCGGCGTCAAGATCGTCGGCGACTATGTCGACAACTACCTGCATGGCCTGCCTTCCGAATTCGGCATCCTCAATCTGTTCGATCCACGCACGGGCACACCGCGCGCCATCCTCGACGCCACCGTCATCACCGACATGCGCACCGGCGCCGTCACCGCCATCGGCGCCAAGCATCTGGCGCGCAAGAATTCAAGGGTGCTGGCCCACATCGGCGCGCGCGGCACCGCCTACTGGAATGTGCGCCTGCTCGACCATCTCTTCGACTTCGACGAGATCCGCGTCCATTCGCGCCGGCCGGAAAGCCGCGACAGTTTTGCCGCCAAACTCTCCGCCGATCTCGGCAAGACAGTGACGGCGGTGGCCGACTGGAAAAGCTGCATCGACGGCGCCGACATCGTCGTCGAGGCCTCGCGGCTGCCGGAGCCGCAGCCATTACTGAAGACGGAATGGATCAAGCCGGGCGCGCTGGTCGTGCCCTATGGCACGATGAGCGCGGTGGAACTGTCGCTGACCGACATCATGCAGAAGATAGTCGTCGACGATTGGGGCCAGTGCAAGGGCGGCAAGTTCGGCTCGCTGCGCGCCCATGTGGAGACCGGGCGGCTGAGCGAAAAGACGCTGCATGCCGAGCTCGGCCAGGTTGCCGCCGGTCTCAAGGCCGGGCGTGAAAGCGACGACGAAACGATCCTGTTCTGGCACCGCGGCCTGTCGCTGTCCGACATTGCACTCGGCAAGGCGATGCTGGCCAAGGCGCAGGCGCAAGGCATCGGCCAGAGGCTGCGCTTCGCATGACCGCGCTCGTCCTCACCGGAGCCGGCGTCGCCGTTAGCGATGTCGCTGCAGTCGCCCGCGATGGTCGCAAGGTGGAAATAGGACCCGATGTCATCGGCAGGCTCGAGAAGGCGCGAAAAGTGCTCGACCAGGCTGCCGCGTCCGGCCAGCAGATCTACGGCCTCAACACCGGGCTCGGCGCCAATCTCGGTACCGCTGTAGAGGGCGACGCCAGCACCTTCCAGCGCCAGTTGCTGGAAGGGCGCAGCGGCGCGGTCGGCGAAGCGTTGCCGGTCGAGGCCGTTCGCGCAACCATGGTCGCGCGTGCGGCGATGCTGTCGGTTGGCGGGTCCGGCCTTTCACCCTCCGTCTTCGTCGCTTTGGTCGATACGCTCAATGCCGGCGTCCATCCGGTGATGCCGTCGCTCGGCTCGATCGGCGCCGGCGATCTGGTGCTGATGACAGCACTTGCCCGCATGCTCTCCGGCGAAGGCGAAGCAGACTATCAGGGCCGTCGCATGCCGGCGGCCAAGGCGCTGATGATGGCTCGCCTCGCCCCCATCAGCCTGGCGCCCAAGGACGGGCTATCGCTGATCAACGCATCGGCGGTGTCCGCCGGCAGCGGCGCACTTGCGGTGACGGAGGCGCTGTCCGCCCTTGCCCAGCAACAGCAGGCCGGCGCTCTGACCATGGAAAGCGTCGGTGCCAACCGCACCGTCCTCGACCCGCGCCTGCATATGGCGCGTCCGGCGGCTGGCCAGCAGGAAGCAGCCAAGGCGCTGCACGATCTGCTTGCCCGAGACGAGGCGCCAGCGCCGACCACCTTGCAGGATCCGCTGTCGATCCGCTGTATGCCGTCGATCCATGGCGCGCTGATCGAGGCAATCGGCCAGGCGAGACGTGCCGTCGAGATCGAGTTGAACGCCGCCGCCGACAATCCGCTGGTGCTGAGTGATGATGAACTGGTTCTGTCGACCGGCAATTTCCACACCGCCGCACTGTCGCTCGCCTTCGAGACGCTCGGCTTGGCAATTGCCCAATGTGCGGCGGCGAGCGCCGCCCGCTTCATCCAGCTCACCGGTTCGGGCCGCAATGGCCTGCCGAAATACCTGTCGCCGGTTGGCGGCGCCTCGGCCGGCTTCGTGCCCTTGCAGAAGACGGTAACTGGGATCCTTGCCGCCATCCGCCACAAGGCCAATCCGGTCATGCTCGACTTCCTGGCCGTGTCGGAAGGCGTCGAGGATCACGCCACGCAGACACCTCTCGCGGTCGCGAAATGCGCCGGGATGATCGCGCTGTGGCGCCGCCTGATCGCCTTTGAATTGATGGCAGCCGCGCAGGCGGTCGATCTGCACGACGGTTTCACGCCGGCGCCACGCACCGCCGCAATACACACGGCAATACGCGCGCTGGTCCCGACGCTGAAGGAGGACCGGCCGCTCGGCATCGACGCCGAGGCGCTTTACGCCGCGCTTGCCGGCGGAAGCTGGCCGGCCTGACGCGGCTTCTCAGAAGACGACGGTCTTGTGGCCGTTGAGCATGACGCGGGCTTCGAGATGCAACTTGACGGCGCGCGCCAGCACCCGGCTTTCGATGTCGCGCCCGACAGCGACGAAATCCTCGGCGCTCATCGCATGAGTAACGCGTTCGGTCTCCTGATCGATGATCGGGCCCTCGTCGAGGTCGGAGGTGACGTAATGCGCCGTCGCGCCGATCAGCTTGACGCCGCGGTCGAAAGCCTGGTGGTACGGCTTGGCGCCCTTGAAGCTCGGCAGGAAGGAATGGTGGATGTTGATTGCCCGTCCAAACAACCGGTCCGACAGGCCTTTCGAAAAGACCTGCATGTAGCGCGCCAGGATGACCAGTTCCGCCCCCGTCCGATGCACCAGGTCCAGCAGCCTCTGTTCCTGTTCGACCTTGTTTTCCCTGGTGGTCGGCCAATGGTGGTAGGGGATGCCTTCCATCTCGGCGAAGCGGCGGGCATCCTCGTGATTGGAGACGATGGCGGCAACCTCCGCGTTCAGCCAGCCGACCCTGATCTGGTAGAGCAGATGGAGAAGCGCGTGGTCGAACTTGGAGACCATGACGATGATCTTCGGGCGGCGCCCCTGATCGACCAGCGCGGTCTTCATGCCGAAGCGATCGACGCTTGATTTCAGCGCCCGTTCCAGACTTTCCTTGGTCGAGCCCGGCGGGCTGATGAAGGCGATCCGCATGAAAAAGCGATTGGTCTGCCGGTCCCAGAACTGGCTGCTCTCGGCGATGTTGGCGCCGTTCGCGGCAAGCTCCGCCGTGACGGCGGCGACGACCCCCGGCCGGTCCTCGCAGGAAAGGGTAAGAATATGAACCGGAGCCTCGCCCGTCGCATCATTGTCTTGAGATTTCACGCCCCGTCGACCCTCTTCATGAACAGGCTGAGCTCAGCCGGGTCCATATGCACCACATGCTTGTCCTCGGGATATGCGCCGCTGTTCACATCGGCGACATATTCGGAGAACGCAGCGATGCGCTCGGCCTGCAAACGATCAAATTCGGCGGCGAAATTGCGATAGACCTTGGAGTGGCGGGGCATGTGGCCACGGTTCTGGCCGAGGATGTCGTCGGCGAACAGATACTGCGCGTCGCAGCCGGTGCCCGCCCCCATCGACAGCATGATCAGCGATGTCCGTTCCGAGATCGCCTTGGCCACTTCGACCGGCACGACCTCGATTTCGGCGCCGATGGCGCCAGCGGCCTGCAGCTGCTTCACCGCCGCGAAAACTTCCATGGCGGTATCCGCGGTCTTGCCAACAGCCCTGAAGCCACCGGTCCAGGTGGCACGCGACGGGATCAGGCCGACGTGGCCGATGACCGGGATATTGTCATCGGCCATCCGCTTGATCGTGGTGTAGCCGGCGCTGCAATAGACAGCGTCGGCGCCGGCCTTATAGAGCCGGAAGGCCCAGCGTACGAAATCGTCCGATGTGCCTATCTCGTAGAAATTGTCGCCTGGCATGGTGAACAGGCTGGGTGCTGCGTCGCGGTATTGCGGGTTGAGCACCAGTTCGGGCGGCACCGAGACGATGTCGACCCCTGCCCGCTCGGCGGCCTCGGCTTCGTCCATCGTCAGCACGCGCAGCATGGTCAGCTGACGCTTGCCCTTCATGGCGCGCAAATCCGCCACCGTCGGTCTTTTTCGGCTCATCTAAAGGTTCCCCTCTGTCACTCGCTACGGCAGGTCAGCCGATCTGGATCATCACTTTGCCAGCCCCGACCTTCACCGGATAAGTCGCGAGATTGACGCATACCGGCGCACCCTTGGCTGCACCTGTCTTGTAGTTGAAGCGGCCATTGTGCTTGGGGCATTCGATGATGTCGTCCATCACCAGCCCATCGGCCAGATGCGCCTTCTCATGCGTGCAGTAGCCGTCGGTTGCGAAATACTCGTCATCGGGGCTGCGATAGATGGCAAAGGTGCGGCCGCCATGGTCGAAGCGGATGACGTCCTCTTCCTCGACATCGTCAACGCCACACGCTTCAACCCAGTCGGCCATCTGTTTCTCCTGCAACTCTATTCCGCCGCCGCCGGCACGGCCAGCGCGTGGAATTCCTCCCGGTACGGCCGCGCCGTCGGCGGCAGCTCGCGCTTGAGGAAATAGTCCTCGTACTGGAGCTGCTTGATCAGCACCGGCCAGACCTCGCGATAGGCATGCCACATCGATGGATTTGGCTCCGGCAGATCGTGCTTGATCAGTTCGTGCAGCCTCGGCAGCGCGTGATAGGGCACCATCGGGAACATGTGATGTTCGACATGATAGTTCATGTTCCAGTAGATGAAGCGGCTGATCGGGTTCATGTATACGGTGCGCGTGTTCAGCCGGTGGTCAGTGACGTTGTCGGCGAGGCCGATATGCTGCAGCAGGCCGGTCAGTACCATGTGCCAGCTGCCATAGAGGCGCGGCAGGCCAATCAGGACCAGCGGCAGCAACGACCACAGGTACAGCGCCAGCGCCATCGCCGCGACATAGATGGCGATATGCCAGCGCGCGGCGGTGACCACCTTGCGCAGCTCCATCTCGGGGATGAAACTCCTTTCGTCGGGCGAGATGCCGCCGAACGCATTGCGCACCAGCGTCGGCAGCGAATAGCGGAAATCGAGAATGCCGGTGAAGGCGAGTGCGGCGCGCAGCAGGTCCGGCGGACGCATCACCGCGATCTCGGCATCACGGCCCACGATGATCGTATCGGTGTGATGGCGTGCATGGCTCCAGCGCCAGGTCACCGGATTGCGCATCAGCATGAAGCTGGCGATCTGGTAGACGACATCATTCATCCAGCGCGTACGGAAAGCGGTGCCGTGGCCGCATTCATGCCAGCGCGAGTCGCTGGAGGAGCCGTAGAGCACGCCATAGACAAGCAGGAACGGCACCACCCACCACGTACCCCAGAACCAGATGATGCCGGCGGCCGAGCCCAGTATGGCAACGATCCAGATGATCGTGTCGCGGATCGCCGGCCCGTCGGAGCGTTGCATCAGCTCCTTCATCGCCTTGCGCGCGACGTCGGTGTGATACCATTCGGCCGAGGCCAGTCCCGTCTCGATGGCGATGCGTGTGCTTTCTCCGACCAGGCTGTAGTCGCGCTTTTTTGCCATCACATCGACCTCCGATATCCGGCCCGCCAGCCGGAGCATTCGTTTCGCATCATGCCCTGTCCGCCAATCTCGGAAAATTTCCCGACGGCGCAGGATAATCCTGTTGCGGTTGCCTGGCGATCGAAGCGATCCTCGCTTCAGCCGCGGCGATCGCGCCGGCGCCGTCGAGCACCCTGAACACCGCGTCGTAAGAACGGCTGCCGCCATGCTCCAGCCATATCATCTCGCCACGTTCACGCGCCGCGAGATTGCCGAGCACATGGTGCGTCGAGGGTTCGATGCCCAACGCGTACTGCCCCGCCTGGAAATTCTGCCATTGATAGGCGCAAGGCAGCTGGTCCTTGCGCGTCACCACTTCGAAGCCAAGCCCGAGTTGATCGTTGACCACCGCCACAGGCACCTCGCCATTGGCGTCCGCCGCCATCTCATGCTGCCAGACCTGCTCGCTGAAACCCAGTCGCGGCGCTGGCATCGTGCGGTAGCCGACCTCCTGCGCCTGATAGCGCTCGCCGTCATGACCGGCCCAGACGACGTCGCGGATCGGCGCCAGATAGCGCGAACCTTCGTCAAGCAAGGGATGGCTGACATTGACGTGGTAGAAATACATATGCGGCGTGCGGTTGAAGCCGTGATTGACGACGCGGTCCGACAGCCGAATCTCGTTGCCACCGACATCGGCCTCGATGCGCCGCACCAGATGGAGATCCTCACCGAACACCGCCGATTGTTGGACGATGCCCTCGGCCCACAGCACGCAGCGGTCGCCATCCCAGGCCTCGCCATAACCGGTCAGCCGTGCCGGAATGGTGCCGACGCGGCCGTGCAGCGAATGGATCACGGTCTTCCTGCCCGGATAGTTGTAGCTCTCGGCGGGCACCTCTTCCCGACCCAATATGTGGTCGAGGCCGCAGGTCACAAGCAGGCCTGAAAACGAGCGCGCCCAGGCAAGCCCGCCTTCCCCCTCATAATCGTGCAGGCCGGGATGACGAAAGCCGCTCGGCGAATGCCAGCCGATCGCCTGGCCCTTGAAGTCGCAATCGGCGATATCAAGCGCCCGGTCGACCAGCGCGGTGAAACGCAGGCCCGAGCCGGTACGGAACTCCAGCATACGGATGCCGCGTTCCACCCCGTCGCCAAGCGTCATCAGCCGCACGCCGGCGAATTGCGACAGCATGCCTGAACGTTCCGATACCTGCCGGCGCGAAAGCGTCTTGCCGTAAAGCTCTACCATGTGACGGCCGCTTCGTTCACTGCACTGTCGTCCCTTCAACCAGCGGCGCGAGAGGCGGTCACAGACCGTTGGCGCGGAACTTCCCGTCGAGGAACTTCTTGGCGCGCGGCACGTCGTCTTCCGAGAGATGCTCGATGATGACCGGGATGTTCGGATGCTTCTGCGCCAGCCGCTGAAGATAGAGGTCGTAATTCAGCGAACCGAGGCCCGGTGCCGGCAGCTCGATCTCACCGACGCCACGGAACGTATGGCTCTCCAGCGCGTCCTCGTCGCCAATATCGGCGTGCTTCTCGGACTTGTCGCCGCCCGAACGCTTGACGTCCTTGGCGTGAGCGATCTTGATCTTGTCGGTCAGCGTGTCGAACACCTGATTCAGGATCTGGTCCATCTTGTCGATGTTGTGCGTCTCGAAATAATTGGTCGGATCCATCAAGAGGCCGAGGCCGGGATGGTCGATCTGCGCGAACATCTTCACCGTCTCCTCGACCGAACCGACGACGTTGTTGACATAGGTTTCGAGCAGGAAGACCGCGCCGTGGTCATAGGCTGTCTGGGCGAGGTCGGCGATCACCTTGCGGCATTCCTCGAACCCTTCCTCGGTCTTGTTCTTGGGGTGATGCACCCAGTCGGATTCGGTGTTGTAGGTGCCGGTTTCCGAGATCACGTAGGGTGAGCCGAAATGGCGGGCGTTGCGGATGATCTCCTTGAGGTAGCCGACGCGCTTGTCGCGCTCGGCCTTGTCGGGATGGATGATGTTGGTATAGCCCGACACGCAGCAGACCGGCAGATTGTGGTCGCGGAAGACGTCGCGCACCTTCTTGGCCTTGTCCTTGGTGATCTGCCCGGCCGACAGGTCGACATCCTTGAAATGCAGGTCGAGCTGCACCGTGTTGAAACCGAGCCCGCGGATCTTCTTCGCCGTCTCTTCGAGACCGTACGGGAAATAGCCCGTGAAAATACCTGCCTGCATCATGGTGTGAATTCCTCCCTGTAAGCGATTCAGTTGATTGAAGTTGTCGAGATTTCGGAAAGCTTGACCGTGCGGCCCTCGTCGATCGAGCGGTAGCCCGCCTCGACCAGCGCCATGGTCTTGACGTTGTCGGCGACCGACAGCGCCGGCGGCGTGCCGGTCTTCACCGCGTGCTGGAGCTGCTCCATCACGCCGATAAAGGCATGCGGGAACCACATCGTGTCCCAGCTTGGACTGACCCACTCGCCGCCGGTCGTCTCGGTCGAGGCGTAGGTCAACGTCGAGGCAGCGCCCGTCGGCCAGCCGATGGTGCCCTTGGCGACACCCTTGGTGCCGTCGACGCGCCAGCTGATGTGCTGGTCGTCCTTGTAGCCATCCTGGCGCGGGCCGGACCAGACATCCTCCAGCGACACGGCGAGCACGCCGGACGGGAAGCGCAGCGTCGACACCGTGATGCCGTCCGAGTGGTCGAATTTCGTGCGCGGATCCTTGCGCGTCAGCGTGGTGATCTCGTCGGGATCGCCGAACAGGAAGCGCAGCACATCGAGATGGTGCACGCTCATATTGGCGAGCGTCAGCCGGTCGTAGTCTTCAAGGAAGCTCTGCCAATGTGGGATGGCGTGCATGTCGATCTGCGCGAAGACGATGTCGCCCAGCGCGCCGCTGTCGATGATCTGCTTCAGCACGCGCATCGACTGGTCGTAGCGCATGTTCTGGTTGACCGAGAGGATCTTGCCGGCTTTTGCCGCCTCGTCGCGCAGCTTGACCGCTTCCTCGACCGACAATGCCAATGGCTTCTGCGCCAGGATCGCCTTGATGTGCTTCTGCTTCAGCGCATGGCGGATCAGCGCCGGCTGCTGGTCTGGCGGGAAAGCAAGATCGATGATCTCGACATTCGTATCCTCGATCAGCTTTTCGGGCGTGTCGTGGACGGTCGGGATGGCCCAGCGCGTCGCTACCTTCTCGGCGCTGGCCCTCGTGCGCGAAGCAATCGCCACCACCGGGAAGCCAGCTTCCTTGTAGGCGGCGAGATGGCACTCCGCCATGATCATGCCGGCGCCGACGCAGCCGATCCTGTGTTCCTTCGTGCGGACCTTCACGTCCGGCTCGAAGCCCTTGTGTGCCATCTGATCCTCCCGAAGCTCTTTTCTTGCGGTCGCTGTCATCGTGCCAGCGCTCCCCCGCTCTGCCCGAAATAATGCACGCGAGCCGGCTCGCAGGATATCGCCACCATGGCGTCGGGCCGGATGTCGGGCTGGCCGCGCAGCAATGCCTTCAGCCGCGCCTGGCCGGCAGCGAGCGTCACCACGGTGTAGCCGCCAAGCGGCTCGACCTCGAACACCCGCGCCGGGCGGCCTGAGCCCCCGTCCGCTTCGATGAGCCACGGTCTGACCTTGATGTCTTCCGGCCTGAGCCCGATCTCGACGGCATCAGTGGGAGCCGCCTTGTCGGCAATGCGGATCGTGCCATCGGCCGCTTCGACGCCGGCCTCACCACGCGCCGATTTCAGGATGTTCATCATCGGCGAGCCGAGCAGCCGCGCCACATAGGTGCTGGCCGGACGGTCATAAATCTCGGCCGGCGCACCGATCTGCCTGATCCTGCCATCCTCCAGGATGGCGATGCGATCGGCTACCGACATCGCCTCTTCCTGATCATGCGTGACATAGATCAGCGTCTTGCCGAGCTCGCGCTGGATACGCTTCAGCTCGACGCGCGTTTCTTCGCGCAGCCTGGCGTCAAGCGCCGAGATCGGATCGTCCATGAGATAGGCGTTGGGATCGCGCACCAGCGCACGCGCAATCGCCACACGCTGCCGCTCGCCGCCCGAAAGCTGTCCCGGCGGCTTGTGCAGGATGTGGCCGATATGCAGCTTCGCCGCGACGTCGGCGACCCGCCTTTTGATCTCGACCTCGGCGACCCGGCGTTCGACCAGGGGGAAGCGGACATTGTCGAGCGCGCTCATATGCGGAAACAGTGCCAGGTTCTGGAACACCATCGCCACGTTGCGCTCAGCCGGCGACATGGTGTTGACCGGCCTGCCGCCGATCAGGATCTCTCCGGCATCCGGTGTCTCCAACCCCAGCACCAGGCGCAGGATCGTTGACTTGCCCGACAGTGGTGGCCCGAAGAAGCAGAAGAACTCATTGTCGTTGACCGCAAACGAGGCGTCGTCGACGGCGAGTGTCTTGCCGTAGCGCTTGGTCACATTGCGGAAGACGATATCGGCCATCTCAACCCGCCCTCATCGCAAGGCCGCTAGCGGCGTCGAAGACACGCACCGACGACGCGGCAGGCGCAACAACAGCGGTGTCGCCGATCGCCAGTCCGACATCATTGTCGAACACCGTTTTCACGGCAGTCTCGCCCTGCCCGAGATGAACGATGGTGCGCGCGCCGATCCGTTCGACGAAGGTGACCTGCATGGCGAGGCCCTGCCCATCTTGCACCAGCGTCGCTTGTTCGGGCCGAAATCCGTAAAGCACCTCCCCGCGCGCCCCACGCAAAGCGGCCGCGAGTTCGCCCGGCAGCGGCGGCGTAATGCCCAATGGTCCGAGATCGACGACGAGCCCACGATCGCTCTCCGCCGGCCTGCCCTTGAGGAGGTTCATGCCCGGCGCGCCGATGAAGCGGGCGACGAAGACATTGGCCGGGTCGTTGTAGACCTCGAGCGGCGTGCCGACCTGCTGCAGCACGCCATGGTCCATGACCGCGATGCGGTCGGCCATGGTCATCGCCTCGAGCTGGTCGTGGGTGACATAGACCATGGTCTGGCGAAACTGGCGCTGCAACTGCTTCAGTTCGGTGCGCATGACGGCCCGGAAGGCGGCGTCGACATTGGAGAGCGGCTCGTCGAGCAGGAAGATCGCCGGCTCCATGATCGCCGAACGGCCGATCGCTACCCGCTGCAAGATGTTGACCGAGAGCCGGTCGGCCTTGCGGTCGAGCAGCGGTGTCAGCTGCAGCATCTCGGCGATGGCGCCGACGCGACGGTCGATCTCGGCTTTCGCGGCACCCCGCATCCTCGGCCCGTAAGCGAGGTTCTGGCGCACCGTCATATGGGTGAAGATGGCATAATTCTGGAACACGAAGCCGACGCCGCGCCGCCCCATCGGTACGCCGGCCATGTCGCGCTCGCCAAACAGGATCTTGCCGCCGGTCGGCTCTTCCATGCCGGCGATCATGTTCATCGTCGTCGACTTTCCGCAGCCCGACGGCCCGAGCAGCGCCATGAACTCGCCATCGGCAATTGCCAGGTCCATGGTCTTCAGCGCGGTGAAGTCGCCGAATTTCTTGACCAGGTTCTGCAGGTGAATGGCGCTCATGCCGGTACCTCGCGTGCCCGCGCCATGCGCTTCATGGCGAACACCGCGACGATCGAGAGCACGATCAATATGGCCAGCGCGATCGCCGCCACATAGCCCCAGATCAGGTCCTGCGTGGTGAGCTTGTAGATGTAGACGGAGATGGTCTCGGTGGCGACGCCGGGACCGCCGCCAGTCATGATGTAGAGCGTGTCGAAGATCTTGAAGTTCTCGATCACCCGGATCGCCAGCGCGATGATGATGATCGTCTTCATCTTCGGCAGCACGATGGTGACGAAGCGCTGCCACGGATTGGCGCCGAGCAGCGTCGCTGCCTTGATCTGATCCTCCGGCACGCCGACCAGGCCGGCAAGCAGGATGAGGAACATCAGCGGCGTCCACTGCCAGATGTCGGCGACCATCACCGCGATCAGCGCCAAGGTCGGGTCCGACAGCCAGGCGATGGTGACGGGAGAGCCGGCGAGCGCCGACAATATGTCGTTCACCGGGCCGCCCGACTGGAACAGCATGAAGAACATGTAGCCGGCCACCGCCGGCACCACCATCATCGGCATCAGCAGGATCGAGTAGAAGATCCGCTTGCCGGGGAAATCGTCGGCAAACAGCGTCGCCAACGCCAGCCCAAGCAGGAACTCCGCCGGCACGCAGACGATCATGACGATGGCCGTGCGCTTCAGCGCGCTCCAGAAGCGCGGATCGGCGGCAAGATCGGCGTAGTTGGCAAAGCTGTTCCACATCGACCAGGCATTCCACCAGCCGGTGCCCGACAGCGGCGACCAGTCGGTGACGCTGATGTAGAGCTGCATCAACAGCGGAAAGGCCGAGATGAACAGCACGAGGATCTGCGCCGGCAGCGTCAGCCGGAAACCCAGCCTTGCGCCTTCGTCGCGCGAAACCGGTCTTGCTCCGACGGCCGTCATCTCGTCATCTGCAATCATCGCAGTCACCGCACTCATTGCTTGAGCGCCCCGAAAGTCAGCCCGCGCACCAGGTGGCGCTGGATGGCGATGCCCATGACGACCGGCGGCACGGCCGCGATCAGGCCAAGCGCCGCCTTGGCGCCATAGAGCTGGCCGGTCATCGAGGACGACAACGAAGCCATGTAGACTGGGATCGTCACCCATTCGCGCGTCGTTAGAAGCAGCGCGATCAGATAGTCCGACCAGTTGAGAATGAAGACGAAGAGCGCTGCACTGGCCAGCGGTGCGCGCATCATCGGCAGGGTGATTCGGGTGAAGACGCGCAGCCGCGAACAGCCCTCGACCAGCGCCGCCTCCTCGATCTCGCGCGGCATGTCGTCGAAGAAGGTCTTCATCAGCCAGAAGGCGAACGGCAAGGTGACGATGCCGTAGATCAGCGCCAAGCCCCACCAGCTGTCGGTGAAATTCAGGAAGGCCCACATGATCATCACCGGGATCATCACCGCCATCGGCGGAAACAGCCTGAGTTGGATCAGCGCCAGCGGCAGGTTCTGGCCGGAGTCGAAACGCGAGAGTCCGTATGCCGCGGCAGTGCCCGCCGACATGGCGATCACCGTGCCGAACACCGCCGATAGCAGCGACGACAGGATCGGCTTCAGCGCCGTGCGGTCAAGCGCGACGATCAGATTGTTGGTCGACTCGCCAAAGACGAAACGGAAATTGCTGAGTGTCGGGTTCTTCGGCCACCATGTCAGGTCGGCACCCGTCGCCGACCATTCGGCGATCGGCTTGAACGCCATCGACACCATCCACAGGATCGGCACCAGCGTCACCCCCATGGCCGCGAAGATCGCGGCGTAGCGGAAGATCTCGAAAGGAATGGAACGCTTCATCTGGCGGCTTTGCTTGTGGCGTTGTGGGCGGAGGGGAGAAGCAGGCTCCTCCCCTCCTTCGATGTGATCCAGGGAGATGGATCAGACGATTGGATCGAGAACTGTCGGCCAGGCCTCCTTGTTGGTCTTGATGGCTTCCAGCAGCTTGTCCTCGCCGGTGCGCCGGGCGATCTTCTTCCACTCAGCCTCGGTATCGGCCATCGCCTGCTCTGACGTCTTGGCCTTGGTCAGCGCCGCCATGAGGTTCTCGTCGAGCGCATTGTGGAAGGCGGTTGCGCCGGGATAGTTGATGGTCGGCACGGTGCGGGCGACCGTCTCGCGCACAACGTCCATGTGGTAGGCATGATAGGTCTGGCGGACCAGCGGGTCGGAGAAATCCGAAAGCCGGAACGGATCGAGATAACCGCCGGGGTTGGCGCTCATCCATGCGTAGATTCGGGCGGAGCCCAGCCATTGCAGCAGGAGATAGGCAACCTCCTGGTTTTTCGACTGCGCCGAGACCATGCCGGTCAGCGAGAACCACAGCACGGAACGGCTGATCAGCTTGCCGTCGATCTCGCGGCCGGGCGGCAGCATCGAGCCGATCTTGCCGGTGACAGCCGAGTCCTTGTTACCGGCATTGTCGAGGAATTTCGGCAGGTTGGAGAAGGCGCAGGTCATCGCCGCGCCGCCCTTGGCGAAATTGCCATACTGTTCAGGCCAGCCCCAGGAGATCGCATCCGGCGAATGATGGGCGAGCGACGCGACATATTCGTTGGTGGCGGCAATGCCTTGTTCGGAATTGATCATCGGCTTGCCGTCATCGCCAAACAGGAACTGGTTGGGCGAGGCCATCGAGACATAGCGCTGATACCAGTTGGTATAGCCCCAGCCCTGGTTGCGCAGGTCGGTCGAGCCGAACAGACCCTTGTCCGGGCGCTGGAAGAAGGCGGCGATGTCGCCATGCTGCTTCCAGGTCTTCGGCGGCGCCAGATCGTAGCCGTACTTGTCCTTGAAGACCTTCTTCTCGGCTTCATCGCCGAACAGATCGGCGCGGTAGACCCAGGTCTGGAAGTCGCCGTCCAGCGACACGCCATAGTTCGAGCCGCGGTATTTGTTGAGCAGCGACACGCCCTTGGCGCCGTTGACATAGCCGGTCACCGGATCGTCCCACTCGGGCTTGTACTGCGCTACGAAGTCGTCGAGCTTGGCGATGCCGCCGGTTTCGGCGAGGTCGCCGAGGCGGTTCCATTCGGTCGAATAGATGTCGTAGGCCCCACCCTTGGTGGAGATGTCCTGCATCGTCTTGGTGAATTCCTGGCCGTTCGGCAGACCGACGATTTCGATCGGAATGCCGGTCTCCTTTTCCCACAAATCCTTGATCGACGGCGCACCGGCCGGGAACGGCTGTGTGAGCTGGCCGATCGAACCATCCGACAGGCCGAGCACGATCTTGGCAGGCGCCTTGCCGGCGCCCTTCAGCGCCTTGGCCGCCTCGATGGCGCGGCCTTCCGGCGTGTCGGCGCCATACTGGTAGCGCTCGGCCCCATCGAAGCCCGTCGGGCCGCCGATCATGCCTGGCGCCAGCGCGTCGGCCGCATAGGCGCGGCTGGGACGAATGAATTTCGGCGCAATGCCAGCGGCGGCCATGATCACGGCCGCCTTTCCTCCGGACGCCAGCAAGCGGCGCCGCGAGATGCGGATCAAATTGGACATTGAAACTCCTCCCTCAGGGCCACGTTTCCTCCACGACCCTACGAGGGATATTGACGGCAGCACGGGAAGGCTGTCAACATCATAAATAATCAAAAGACCTCATAACATTGCAAATAGGCTGAGAAATGCGCAAATCCAGGGTCCACACCTCACTCCCGATGCCTCGATTTGATGGGAACCGCCTCTCCCCGACCCTGCATAGCCCTGCCGGATCATTTGATTTAGCCCGGGAGCTTGCACATCTGCCAAGGGCGGATACATCATTTCCCATCAGAATCGCCGATGGCAGGGAAGCCGTCTCCGCCCGATCTGACGCATGCAGGAGATGAAAGACGGTGCGGTCCACCTTGACTGACATAGCCCGGGAAGCCGGTGTCTCGGCCGCCACGGTCGACCGAGTGCTCAACAACCGCCCCGGCGTGCGGGCGCGCACGCGCGAAATCGTGCTCGAAATGGCACAGCGGCTTGGCTACATCGCCGAAAGCCCGAACGGGGCACCGCCGCGGCCCTTGCCCGGCGACGTCATCCGGCTCGATTTCGCGCTGCCCGCCGGCACCAACTCCTTCATCAAGATGCTGCACCGCCAGATCGAGGCGCAGGCGCAGTCACGGCCCGACCTCGATGTGCACATCGCCACCATCGAAGGGTTCAATCCGGACGGCCTCGCCCGACTGCTGCAGGACTTGCGCGGCCAGACGCAAGGCGTCGGCGTCATTGCGCTCGACCATCCAACGGTGCGCGAAGCGATACGCTCGCTGTCGGCCAATGACATCAAGGTGGTGACCATCGCCTCCGACATCCTGCATGTGCCTAGGGTCGCCTATATCGGCATCGACAACCGCGCCGCCGGGCGGCTGGCCGGCTATCTGCTCAACCGTTTCATGGGATCAGGTCGTCCGGGCAAGGTGGCGCTGTTCGCCGGCTCGCTGTCCTATCGCGGCCATGAAGAACGCGAGATGGGGTTTCGCCATATCCTGACGGAGGAATCGCCCAATCTGCAGATCGTCGAGATGCGTGAAATGCTCGACGACCGCGAGAAGGCCTATTCGGAAGCGTCTGCCCTGCTGGAGCGGCATCCCGACCTTGCCGCGATCTACAATGTCGGCGCAGGCAACACCGGCATCGCCCGCGCGCTCAAGGAGCGCGGCCGCGCGCAGTCCATGGTCTTCCTCGGCCATGAGGTGACGGACGGCACCAAGGACCTCCTGCTCGACGGCACGCTCGACGCGGTCATCGATCAGAACCCGCGCGTCGAGGCCCGCGAAGCGCTCAACACTCTGACCCATGCGGTCCGGGGATTGCCCTATGAATTGCACCAGCCAAGGCTGCAGGTGATCTTCAAGGAGAACATCCCGGAGATTTGAGCAGCAGCTTTTCGTTTCTGGACCGAGCGCGCTTGCTAGATCGCACGTCCCGTTGTGGTGCCACTCACCGCCAACGCGCGGTTGCCGGACGCCGTGCCACGTCCAATCTCAACGAACACCCGCGCGACCAGCGGAGGCGCGATGGTCGCCTACGGGTGGCGCGATACAGCTGGATTGATGGCGGGTTGAATCGTAACGATCGCCCGGCCATCCACGCCAGTGCCGATTGCTATCCCGTCGCCGGAAGCTATGCCGGCAATATCGCACACAACCAGCGGCATATGGATCTCGTAGAGAAATTCGGCAACGATGGCACCGACCGCCAGGATCGGGTCCGGCCGCTCCAGAAGGATACCGGCCGGCGCCGTGCCCCTGCGGATCGCCTCGGCCAGGACCGAAGATGAAGACGACGAGCCGCGCCCGCTCGGCATGACCAGGATCCTGCCAGCGACATTCTGGCCGAGGCCCGGATGCGAATGGTCTGTTATGTCGCCGGTCTCGCCATCGATGCCGCCCCAGAAGCTGAGCGGCTGCGAAAACACCAGCGCCTGGCCCTCGGCCGCGCCGGCCAACTGAAAGGTGCCGGTTCGTTCCACCGGTCGCGTCATGAGGCGCTCCGCACGACATGCCCGACCGCAGCGGAGCGGATGCAATCCCTCATCTCGGCGAAGGCGACGGAGACACCGATATTGCCCGGCGCGTAGTGGGCCCATTTGCCGGAATTGGTCATCACCACGCCGTCGAGGCGCTTCAGGATCGAGGTGACATAGGTGCAGGTATCAGTGACCGGGATCAGGCCGAACGCCTCCATGCCATCAAGCGCGCCCTCGTCCTGCAGTCGCGTCAAGGTCGCACGGCCCGTGTTGACATAGATAGGGATGCGCCTGCCGGGCGCGACCTCGCGCAGCAGCGGCAACAGGCGCATCCATTCCTCGTGCGAAAAGTGCGGCGTGCCGAGCGAGACGGCCGCCAGTGGCGCACCGTCGGGCACACCAGACAGCCTGGCCAGCGCATGGTCGATATCGGCGCGGCCGATGCGGATCGTCTCGTCAGGCGCATGGCCATGGAACGCCTCATCGAGCGTTCTTGCTTCCGGCGTGATGCCGACCGCATGGAACAGCGCCACCGCGCCTGTCGTTGCCGCCGCCGCGCCCAGCGCCTTCAGCTGGTCCTCGTCGCGTGGCCGCGGCAAACCGGCAATCACCGGAATGCGGTCGCCGCTCGCCTGCCCGATGATCAGCCCGACGCCGACGAAAAGGCTGTCGCTCGGCTCGCGGTCAGGAATATCCAACTCAAACAAGATCCGGCCGCGCCGGTTCTCGCTCAGATGCAGACCCCAGGCCGGCGCCCGTCCGGTCATGGCGCAGCACAGATCGATGAAATCGCCATAACGGTTGGTGCGCGCCCCGATCACCGAATTGGCAAAGACGATGGCGTTGGATTCACCCCAGGCGATCTGTTCGCCGAAACCCGGGCGGAACCGGGTCTGGTAAGGCGCGCAGGTGAAGGTCGCCTGACAGCCGAGTTCCAGATGCGCTTTCATCAGCCGCCGCGCCGGCACCTCTTCCGCAGCTGGCATCTTCACCATGCCCGGATGGATGAGATCGAACGAGCCGACATTCAGCGTCGTCGGCACCTGGACGCGGCCACCGCCCTCGACCAGCCGCTCGACGAAATCGAGCCCCGCCTTGCCGTGGTAGAGACAGCCATCGATATGGGAGCCGGCAATATCGAGCAGACTGCCTGCCCCGACCGCATTGGAAAACGCGACCAGGATTTTCATGGCAGCGGCTGCGGACGAGCCCTGCTCGCCGTCGAGCATGGATCGGTCTCGCGCACTCAGTTCCAAGTTCATCGGCATGCTCCGGGCTCGTGCCAGTCTATGCTGTCCCTGATTGCGAACCGTCTGGCAAGACCCGGGAAGGATCAGTTTGCCGCGATCAACACCGTACTCTCCGGCGACCAGCGCAGCACAACATCCTGACCTTCCGAGTCCAGTGGCCAGAAAAATCCGAGGCTGATCGTCGTGGTCGCGTTCGATCGCGGCGAGGATGGCGAATTGTTTCCAGCCTTTGGACCCGCCGACCAGCAGAGCGACGACCGCGCCATACGCACTGCCAGGGCTCTGGCGGCAAAGCATGCCGGCGTCATCGCCTGGAGCCGCGAGGCCGACCCGACGCTGGGCGAATACGGCCCGCCGAAGACGCTTCTCGTCAGCGGCGAAGTACCTGATATGGAATGATAGGTTGGCGGCAAAGCTGGTGAAATAGAACATCGTTTTAATATAAATTCATCTGAAGGAACTGTTTTCTTTCGATCTCGTTTATCTGCAGGTCGTTTATTCCAATGACCTCGACAGAGAGGAATTCCCAAATGAACCTCAAGATGCTCACGATGGGCGCGATGGCGCTTGCGATGATGACTGGCTCGGCTTTGGCCGCTGGCAGCACCGGAACGTCGGCGCTCGACGACCCGGCGAAGATGTCGCCCTTCTTCACCGATGCCGGCATGAAGACCATGAAATCCGAGACGGAATTCAAGGCCGCCTGGATGGCCATGAAGGAAGAAGACCGCGCCGGCATGATGAAGGAATGCGGCGACGAGGCCATTGCCAAGTCGCATGACAATTTCTGCAAGATGACCAAGCAGCTCGGCGGCGCGAACTGACGTAGCAGGATTTGAGCGAGTGCCCGATATAGAACGGTCGGAGGCGGGCCAAGTGCCCGCCTTTTTTAGCGGCGATGTTGGACATCACATCACCGAGCTGGCGAATTCAATTCGCGACAACACCTGGGCAAGGGTATAGTATTGATGGTTGGAGGGGCAAAACGCCCCTCGTTTGGCTTGTGTCCATGTTTCAACCCATCGTGAATATCGAAGACGCGCAGACGCTGGCGCAGGCGATCGTCAATACGATCACCGAGCCGTTTCTCGTCCTCGACGAGCAGTTTCGCGTGCTGGCGGCCAGCCGCTCCTTCTACAACACCTTTGAAGTCGACCCGCAGCAGACCCAGGGCTCGCTGCTTTACGCGCTCGGCGACGGTCAATGGGATATTCCGGCACTTCGCCTGCTGCTGGAGACGATCATTCCCGAGAAGACCGCCATGGACGATTTCGAGGTCGAACACGATTTCCCGCGGATCGGCCGTCGCACCATGCTGCTCAATGCCCGCAAGGTGCTTTACGACCACAGTTCGGCCATTACCATCCTTCTCGCCTTCAATGACATAACGGCCCGTCGCATCATCGAGCGGGAGAAGGAGGAACTGCTCAGCCGCACCGAGGACCTGCTTCGGCAGAAAGATGTACTGCTGCGCGAGATGGAGCATCGGGTTGCCAACAGCCTGCAGATCATTGCCTCGATCCTGTTGCTGAAGGCACGCTCGGTCACGTCGGAAGAGACGCGCCAGCACCTCAAGGACGCCCATCAGCGCGTTCTGTCCGTGGCCGAGGTGCAACGCCATCTCCACACCTCAGCCGGAGTCGACGAGATCGATGTCGGCTCCTACCTTCCGAAATTGTGCAGCAGCCTCGCCTCGTCGATGGTTGGCGAAACCCAGCCGATCACGGTGACCGTGACGGCCGAAGCTGGCAGGATGGATTCGCAAAGGGCTGTCAGCCTGGGACTGATCGTTACCGAACTCGTGCTCAACGCCATCAAATATGCCTTCCCCAAGGAGAGGGCCGGCGCTCGCATCCAGGTGAGCTACGAGACCGCGGGCAGCGACTGGAAACTCACGGTTTCGGACAATGGCGTCGGCAAGATCGCCAACGATGTACCAGCTACCGGTCTTGGAACAGCCATCGTGGAAGCATTGGTGAGACAGCTGGAGGCCAAGGTGGACGTTGTCAGCGACACCGACGGCACCAGCGTGTCGGTCACCCGGGCAACGTTCACATCACGGGTGCCGCGAGCGGCGTAAGACCGCTAGCACGATGCCTCGACCTTCATCGCCATCCTTTTTCTGGTCAGGCATGGCGGTCGATGCGGCGCATGACCTTGATGGCCTGCTTCCGCCACGCCAGTCAGCGCATCCCTTCCTGAATGGTCTCGATATGGCCGCGATCCGCCGCGGGACGTGGAGATCATCGCGGAATTCGCACAGTGTCGTCCGCAGCGTCAGTGGCATTGGCAGCCTTCCGCAACTCAACGGTATCGACGCAAGCCAGTTCCCTCGCCCGTCAAGCAAAAGCCCGCCACGGTGAAACCGGGCGGGCCTTGGAGGAGGACAAGGGGTGGGACCCTCTCCTCTTGTTTCCACGGGGGGTGTGGACCGAGATCACCTTACAAAAAATTCGAAACAGGACGGATCACAAGCAGGCCTGCGCACATCACAATCCGGTGCGCGACAGGCGCTGACGCGGTCACGAGATAGCGATCGTCCCGGAGTCAGTCAATCGAGCGAGCAGCGCGGCTAGATCCGCCCAAGCACAACCAGCACGATGAGGATGAGCAGAACGAGCCCGAGACCACCGCCGCCATAATAGCCGGTTCCGTAGAACGGACCGCCGCCAAGGCCGCTGAAGCCGCCAAGCAGCGCAATGATGAGGATAATGATGAGAATGGTTCCTAGACTCATGGCTGTTCCCGCTCCTGTGGACGCTGACGCGCCGGTTTGAACATCGCATGCGATGTTTCGATGACTTGAACGTTCGAGCGGCCCTACCGTTCCGTGCCATTGTACCAAGCAAACACCCGAAGAAGATTCGCCGGCAAATGGAAAAGACCCGCCACCTTGCGGCAGCGGGCCCGTAGTATTTTTCTACCTTAGCGGCGCGAGATCAGCAGACACAGCTGGCGCAGGTCGCGGTCGTAGCTGCCTGAGCTGTTCAGCACGTCGACGCAACGCTGCTTCATGCGCGCCACCTGGCTATCCGACATGTCGGCAACGACACCTGGCAGGCTGGTGTTGGAAGGATTGCTTGCGTTTGTTCCGCCGACGCCGATGCCAGCACCGACGCCAGTGCCGGTACCGACACCCGCGCCGACACCCGCCCCATTTTGACCACCAACCGTGGCGCCAAGTCCTACGCTAACGCCGTTGCTACCCCCCGACACTTGCTTCTGCACCCGCATTGACGCCGCCGCTCGAGCCGCCGACATTGGCACCGGCGCTGGCGTTGAGCCGGGATCTGCTGATCTGTGCGTCTAACGTGGATCTGTCGCGCCTCGTGAACCTCTTTGACCGGCTAGCCATTTCCTCGAAGCTGGAGAAGCCGATTGGCTCCCTACCCCAGAGTTGAATTGCTGAAATACTTTGCGAAATCAGGGCGTTGCGCCAGAACTTTGCCGTCGGCATCACGCAAAATGCCGGAAGCGAAGAGATAGTCGCCGATCGCTTCCATCTTGGCCGGATCCATCGTCCCGATGACGCCGCTTTGGCTGCGTAGATAATGGCCGTCGATCAATGCCTTCAGCGAAGCGTGGATCAGCGCCGGATTGGTCAGCGCATCCTTGTTGGCCGCGATCAGCAGAGCTGCCGCCTCATCGGGATTGTCGACGGCGAACTGGTAGCCGCGCCGCGTCGCCTGAACGAAGTCCGCCGCAGGCTTGGGATTTGCCTGGAGATAGGCTTCGCTCGAAGAGATGAGTGTCGTGTGCTCGTCAGGCACGCCGTAATCGGCATAGACGAAACTGCGTTGTTTGACGCCCTTGAGTTCGGCTTCGACACCCTCCCAGGTCGCGACTTCGAGCGTGAAATCGACCGAACCATTGGCCAGTGCCTCATAGGCTGAAGTGCCGAGCGTCACCGTCTCGAAACGGCCCTTGCCACCATCATGGCGGATGATGGTCGATATCAGTGCGTTTTCCCAGGCACTGCCGAAGCCGCCATAGATCAAGCCGTCAAGGCTTCTCGGGCTTTTGATCTTTTTGCGTGCCGCATTGAAGACCACGCGACCGGTTTCGGATTGCACCACCGCATAGACGCCCTTCAGGTCCGCCCCGGCGGCATTCTGGGTGAACAGGCTGATGGTGCCGTTGATGCCGAAATCGGCGACGCGGTTTGCGACCAGCGTGCCCGCACCGGTATCGCTGTAAGGCAGGATGTCGACCTCGAGCCCGGCCTCGCGATAAAAGCCCTTGTCGCGAGCGACGAACAGTCCGATGTGGTTGGTGTTGACCGTCCAGTCGAGGGCGACGGTGACCCTTTGTGCAGCCGATTGTGCTTGGGCTCGCCCCGATCCGGCAACAAGCGGAACGCCTGCGGCAAGGGTCAGCAACAAGGCCTGCCGGCGCGTAAAGTCAGTCATGGTCGTGTCCTTTGGATGGGTTGGGGTTGAGGATGATGTCGAGGATTTCGGCCTCGAGCGCACTTGCCTGCCGCGCGGCATCGCCGCCAAGGCTGCGCGGGCGCGGCAACGGCACCTTGATTTCACGGACGATGCGGGCCGGGCGCGCCGACAGCACATAGATGCGGTCGGACAGGAACACGGCTTCGCGTACATCATGAGTGATCAGCAGCGCCGTCCAGCGGTGGTGCCGCCACATCTGTTCGAGCCAGCGCTGCATGGCGGTGCGGGTCAGTGCATCGAGCGCACCGAACGGCTCGTCGAGCAGCAGCATGTCACGCTCCTGCACCACCGTGCGCAAAAGCGCCGCGCGCTGGCGCATGCCGCCGGACAGCTGCGCGGGAAAATGCCGCTCGAAGCCGGCAAGCCCGAACTCGGCAAACAGCGGCGCGACGCGCGCCCGCGCCGCCTTGCGCCTGATGCCTTGCACTTCGAGCCCGAGCGTCGTGTTGTCGAGGATGCGCCGCCAAGGCATCAGCGCATCACGCTGCGGCATGAAGGCGAAATGCCTGCCGTGGTCATCGAGCGGCGCGCCGTCGAACAACATCTCGCCCTCGCCATGCTCGGCGCCGGTCAGAAGCTGGAACAGCGTCGACTTGCCGGCGCCCGAGGGCCCGAGGATCGAGACGAATTCACCTACGCCGACGCTGAGCGAAATGTCGGCGAGCACGTCGAGTCCGCCGAACGCCTTGCGCACATGCCGCAGCTCGAGCCTGCTCATCGCCGCGACCCCATGCCTACGGGTTCCTTGCCGGCGCGCTCCCAGGGCATGGCCAGACGCTGCAGCAGCACAGTCGACCCGAACAGGACAAGTGTCAGCGCGGCGCTGACACCGACGGCGGCCAGCACCAAATCGGGGCGGAAATTGTTCTTGGCGTTGAGCATGTAGATGCCCAGCCCCTTCGCGGCCCCGGCATATTCGGCGAAGATGGCGCCGACCACCGCATAGGTGATGGAGATCCTCAGGCCAGCAAAGAAGTAAGGCAGCGCCGAAGGCAGCCGCGCCAGCATGAAGATGCGCCAGCGCCCTGCTCCCATGGCGCGCAGCATTTGCCCGATCTCGGCCTCGGTCGTCTCATAGCCCTCGACCAATGCCACCAGCATCGGAAAGAAGGTGACCAGTGCCACCAGAATGATCTTGGGCGCCAGTCCGAAACCGAACCACAGCACCACCAACGGCGCAATCGCTACCAGCGGCAAGGTCTGGCTGACGATGAAGACGGGAAACAGCGCACGCCGCAGCGGTTGGAAGAAGTCGACCAGCATCGACAGCGCAAAGGCGGCGCTGAGCGAACAGGCAAAGCCAAATAGCGTGGCGCGGATGGTCGGGATGGCGTTGTCGACCAGCGCCTCGCGATTGAGCATCGCTTGCTCGAAGACACGCGACGGCGCCGGCAATATCGTCGGCTTGATGCCGGAATAGGTGGCATAAAGCTCCCACGCCAGCAGCAGCAAACCGACCGAGATCATGGCCGGCACTGCCTTGGCAAGAAGGCTCGCGATCGGGCGCGAAGCGACTGATGATGAGGCCACGGGAGATAACCTTTGACGGCCGCGCGGGAGCGGCGGCAGCTTCAGACAGCCGACGGGCTGTTGGCCGAGACCGTGACGTCGAGGGTTACGTGGCCGGCGCCTGGTCCGAAGCGGCAGAAAGCCTCGTCCAGCGCCGAAAAGACCGCACCGGCATCACCGCGCAATTTCGTGCAGAAATGCTTGGAACGCTCATAGACGCCGGACTGCTTGAGAAAGTCGATGCAGCCGTAGATCTCGTCCATGTGGTCATCGGTCCCCATCACATAGAGCGAGAACTGCGCCGCAGCCGGCTGGCCGGTGGCAGCAGCATTGCGCACCGCCGCGATGGCCGCATCCTTGCGCGGGCCGAGTGGCCCGACAGGCCCACCAAGTGCATCGGAGCGGCAGATCGGATCATCCGGCTCGCCCGGGCAGCCGCGCGAGATGGTGGCCGACAACACGCAATGCTTGCCACTGCGTGCCGCCGCCACGAAGAGATCGCGCATGGCTGGAAACAGCACTTCGGGCGGCCCGACCAGCAAGGTCGAGATGTCATCAGTCTCGATCCTGAGCTTGTCACGGTAGGGATCGAGCGCGCCGAGCGCACCAAGGATGACGCCGACGAAATCGTCGGCCATGGGATATAGGGAAATCTGTGCGCCTGAAAACATCGCCCGCCTCGCTCCGCTGGTATTACCCAGATCAGCTTCTAGGGTCTGTGGGCTTGCCGCCCCCGTCTCAGCCCCGACCGTACGGAGCACCCCTGTGGATGCGGGGTTTAAAGCACCATTCGAGCTGAAGTGAAAGCCGTTTTTTTTCAGCGCGCTGCGCCAAAAGCATTGCGCCAGGCGTGGTGCCGCCTGAGTGGAACTTTATCGGGAACCTTCGCTGCCGCGACCGGGCCTCCCCACAGTCGCGAAGCGATCACCTTCGTACACGCCGTCAATCGCCTGACCGTGTTTGGCCGGCATCCGCATGCCGCAGGAAGTCGAAGAAGGCGTGCACGGCCGGCGACGTATGACGCTGCTTCTGGTAGCAGAGGAACCAGCCGGGAAAAGTCGCGCACCGCTCATCCAGTAGCGGGACCAGTTTGCCGGCATCGATCAGCGGACGCACCAACTCTTCCGCCCAGAAGGCAATGCCGACGCCCTGCACCGCGGCCGCAATCGCCATGCCGCGGCTGGAGACGACCAGCGGACCATCGACCGCGACCGAAAACCATTGGCCATCCCTGGCGAGCCTTACGAAACCGCCTTTTCGCGAACCGGCAGTTTCCAGCCCGGCCTGACGAAGTGGCAGGTGTAGCCGTTGGGGTATTTCTCCAGATAGTCCTGATGCTCAGGCTCGGCTTCCCAGAATGGACCGGCCGGCGCGACTTCGGTCACGACCTTGCCCGGCCACAGACCCGAGGCATCGACATCGGCGATGGTGTCTTCGGCGACACGCTTCTGTTCGTCGCTGGTGTAATAGATCGCCGAGCGATAGCTCATCCCGACATCGTTGCCCTGACGGTTGCGGGTCGTCGGATCATGGATCTGAAAAAAGCGCTCCAGCAGCGTGCGATAGCTTATGATGGCCGGATCGAAACTGATCTCGATGGCTTCGGCATGGCTGCCATGGTTGCGATAGGTGGCGTTGGCCACGTCGCCGCCGCTGTAGCCGACACGGGTGGAGATGACGCCGGGATAGCGCCGTATCAAATCCTGCATCCCCCAGAAGCAGCCGCCGGCAAGGACTGCGCGTTCGGTCGAAGTCGCCATATCACGTCTCCTCAAAAGCAAGTTGGTCTCCATAAATGGGCATTGTCACCTGCTTCGTCCAGCGGACCGGCGGATCTGCTTCAGTTGCCCGGCCGGACGAGGCCGTCGATCGCAGCCGGCAACTGCCGCGCGCCGGGCGGAATGGCGGCGAAGCTGATCGCCACCGGCGGCGCCTTCAGTGACCAGTCGAAAAGAACGGTTTTGACCGGGATGTCGCCCACCCACGCCTGCAGATAAGATGGCACATCGCGCCCAGGCCAGACCAGCAATATGCCATGCTCGCGCAGCCGCTCCTTGGTGATCCACGGGGCGTACTGCATGTTCAGGTCGGTGAAGATCGACGGCTTGTCATAGGCATTGAGGCCCGCCAACGGCGCAATAAGGGCATGGCCGCCAACGATGTCGAGCCGATCGGGCGTCGCAGCGTGCCAGACGGCCTCTGCCTCATCCGAGATCTTTTGCGCCGGCCAGCAGACGGGGTCCATGCGCCCGCGCAGATTGCATTTCGTCCAGCGGATGCCCGCATAGGCACCGGATATGCCGACAATGCAGATGAGCGCGCAGATCGCCAACTTTCGCATCTCGACGGCGCCGAGGCGATGGCCCAGGAAGGCGAGCGCCACAACGCCAGCAAGATTGTACATCGGCGCGCCCCAGGCCTCGCCGGCGCCGGTGAACAGGGACGCCACCATGACGAGGATCGCCGGGCCAACCCCCATCCACAAGAGATAGACCAGCGTGCCGCGCCCGACGGGCTTTTGCGGCGCGGGCGAGCGCCGCAGCAGCCCTGATATCGCCAGCACCAGAAGAAAGCCGCAGAGCCCGGCCATCTGGACGCCGATATAATAAAAGCGGGAGCGATGGGCCACCACCCACTGATCGCGCCAGGCGGCATAGGTCAGCGGCAGGAAATCGACGCGGCAGAGTTCGACGGCCAGTGGCGCAGCGACAGCGCCGAAAACCGCGAGCCCGAGCCATGGCCAGGGCGTGGCGAGCCGACTGCGTGCGCGTGTGTCTGACAACAGCCAAATCGCGCCGAAGAGCAACAGCAGCCCGGTTGAAAACTTGGCGTAGAGCCCGACGCCCGACACCAGCCCGAGCAGCAGCCACCAGACCGGCCCGCCACCACGGCCCGCACGCCACAACAGCCAGCAGATAGCGGCCCAGAAGGGCATCTGCGCATAATCATGATTGAACTGTGGGGTCGGCCAGCCGAAGAAATAGAGAGAAGGCATCAAAAGCACGGCGGCCAGCGCGCGGATTCTTCCGAACATGTCGCGGGCCAGCAGGTAGACGAAGATGAAAGTCGCCGAGACGACGAGCTGGGCGAGCAGATATTGCGGCCAGCGGAACGATCCGGTCAGAAGATGGCTGGTCTCGAGCAGCCAGCCGGGAAGTTGTGGATGCTTGTAGGTCAACAGCACCCATTCGCGTCCCCACATGAAGCTTTCGACGACATCGTTGGGCGGTGCGAGGTTGACAAGCGCCGGCGCCACGGTCCAGCACAGGATCTGCGCCAGGCATAAAAGGGCCAGAACAGCTTCCGGATAACGGGTCAGATCCAACCAGATCGACGACTGGCGCCAGTCGTCTGGTACAGAGCTGCCGACCGGCAGCCAGCCGTTCACGGGTTCATCGATTCGCGTCATGCGGTGGATAAATCACATCGGACGGTTTTTCGAACAGCCCGGAACTCAAAGCTTACGAAAATGTATACTTGAGAGACCATTTCAAAACCAAGATTGAGGCAGAATTTCACCTCACTATGCTGCTTCTCCCCTCACATGCAAGCAAAACAACAATGGAAAACGCCCTTCTGCGGCACCTCGAACATGCCGGGCAGAGCGCATTAGCCGTGATCGCGACAGGCGTCGTTTACACCTGACCAGGTCCCCGGCCACTCCCCCACCAACAAGCATCCAGGATTCAAAATGCGCCACCACCATGCCGTCATCCATTACCATGCGCTCGACTTCTGGATGGCACGTGCAGCCGTTCTGGTCATCATCTGCCTGCAGCTTCTGGTCATCAACAACCTCTCATTCGGGCCGCGCTGGCTGGCGCCGGCACTGGAGGCCGCCCTGCTGCTGCCCTTGTCGGTGGCCACGGCCTGGACACAGGCCGCCACCCGAAAGGCGGTGGAGGATCACGAATGGTACGCGATCGGCCAGTTTCGCATCATGATCCGCAGAACCGCCTTGACCATGACCGCCACCATCAGCGTCATGAATTGCGGTTCGCTGGTCTTGCTGGTGCGCGCCTTGCTGGAGGGCCATGCCGGCAATAGCGGCACGACGCTGCTGATCGACGCCCTCAACATCTGGGTCACCAACGTCATCGTCTTTGCCCTGTGGTTCTGGAGCACCGATCGCGGCGGGCCGCCGACCTGCGGTCTCGTCAAGCTTGCGCAGGCCGATTTCCTGTTTGCGCAGATGACGCTGAACGACCGTGAGCTTCGCAATTGGCTTCCCGGCTTCGTCGACTATTTCTTCCTCGCCTTCACCAATGCGACAGCCTTCTCGCCCACCGATACCTTGCCCCTCTCCCAGCGTGCCAAGCTGCTGATGATCGCCGAGGCCATGATCTCGCTGCTGACCATCGCGCTGGTCGCGGCACGCGCGGTCAACATCCTGGCCTAGAGCAATTCCAGGAAAAGTGTGAAGCGGTTTTCCCGGGAAAGCGCATAGCGCGCGCTGGAGACGGCGGAGAGCGTACTGTCTCGCCATTTTCAGCTGCCCACATTTTTCGACCAGCCCACGCCGTAGGCGAAGCGGCCATCAAGCCGGTCTCGAAACGCAAAATGGCCCGCCCCGGCGAACCGGAGCGGGCTATGACGAAAGTGTCTCTGGAATTCTGTCAACCGGTCGCCAGCAAACAACACCAACCGACGCCAGCAGCTACTCCTCTGGCACCGACTTGAACCGCCTCACGACAAACTCGAACAACACGTCCGAAATCCACATGGCGCAGACGCCAATCAGGAAGGCCGCTGCCAGCGTAGTGGTGTCGTCGGCGGGATCCGGCATAGGCAGGCCGGTGATCCTGGCGTAGGACACCGCCGGCAGCGTCAAATAGGCCGCGGCAAGCGCGCCGCAGATCGGCGAGGCCACCATTTCGCGCAGCTTGTAGCGATGCCGTGACAGCGCCCGCAGAACGCCGCCGGCAAGGCCCGCCGCCACGACCGGCCCCTTGATGCCAAGCAGGTCGAAAAAATCGTGCATCACGGCCTCCATCCACAGAGCTTCTGGCCTTTTTCGTTGTGAGCCAGGATCGCCGCCACCGACGCGCCGGAAAGGGTCGCTACCTCAGCCTGTGTCGGCCGGATGGGATGCCCGATCGCACAGAACGACCCGCCGACGGTGCTGCAGCCGGCCAGCGTAAGCGAGAGCGTTATGATTTTGACCATCTGCCCAGCCTCCCCCGGTTGTCGTCCAGCGTCCGGCCGGCGACGGCGTCGTCGATCTTCTGGGCTTCGGTCGCGGCAGCAGCATCTTTCACAGCCTGCTTGTTCCGCTCTCGCTTCGCGCCTCGCAGATTGCCCCACCCTGCCGCGACGACGGTGGCGACGGCACCAAGAGCCGCGAGGGCTATCCCTGTATGCTCGAGCAGAAAGACGATGAGCGCGGTCATAGATGCCTCACTATGATGCAAACGGACACACCAATCGAAAAGCCGATGCAGTATGGCTTGATCACTTCAAGCCAAGCGACGACGAGTTGTTGGAGACCTTCCATCTTACTTCTCCTCTGCCGGTGGCGGCGGCGCGACCATGCCCGCCGGCCCGTCGCGAATGGCGTTGATGATGATCTTGGCCAGCGCAATGGCGCCGCTGATCTGAAGCGCGGTGCGGTCGCTCACCCCGAACATCGTCCAGTCGAAGCCGGCCAGGGCGCCACCGCAAATGATCGCGATCAGCGTGTTGAGGAGATTGTGCAGCGCGTTGGTGTTGAACCATGTCATCAGAAGGCGCTCCCGAAAAAACCGATGACGTGGTGCCAGAAGGCCGCGAGCGCTCCGGCCATGAGGACGAGGATTCCGGTCACGGCCGCCGTCTTGCCGCCGGATGACGCCGCCGGCGGCACGGGCTTGACCGCCGGCGCCCCACCAGCGGGCGTTTCGACCTTGGGCGGCGCCGGGACAGGCGCCGGGGCCGCCACCGGTTCCGCCGGTCGTTGCGCCGACATCAGCAAGGCCTGAACCCGCACCGACCTGACGCGATCGGACCAGCCGCGCCCGAACGTTACCCATGTCGGCAGCCGTTTGAGAAACGCCAGCCGCGCATCGCAAAGCGCATCGATGATGACACCGGCCGGCTTTGCCTTGACCGCGGCAAGGGTCGCCGGCCCGATCCGGCCGTCCTGGGCAACGCCGACGGCCGCCTGCAGGTATTTCGCCGCCCGGCCAGACCCGCTGTTAACCGCGAAATCGAACACGGCATAGTCGACACCATCGGGCAGCTCGGCGCCGAGCACCGCGTCCCAGTAGAAACGGCGGTAGATCGCGGCCACCTGCGGATCGCGGATCCCGCGCAGGTCCGCCTTTGTCGCGTCGGCCTTCACATAGCGACGGAAATTGGCAAGCGTCACTCCCTTCATGGTGGCGCCGCCGGGATCGGCCGGATTGTCCGACCACCCGCCTTCCGATTTGAGGACGAGCACAAGCGCCCGCGCGAAGTTGCGGTCCATGGTGATGGTTCCTTTCAGATTGGTTTTTGCTAGGCTGGGAGGATGGAAACGATGGTTCAATTTGCTCACGACATGTTCCGGCCAGGACTGGGGATGGACTGGCGGATCATGGCGTTGATTGGCGCAGCCATACTGGTGGGCATGGCCGTGGTGTTCTGGTCAGGACGCAAATCCTGAGGAGAGAGGGGAAGATGACAGACATCGTCGAAGGTGCAGAGCAGTGCTTATGCCGTGATCAAGTCAAGTCCAAAGCCGGTGAAGGCGGCGCGAGAACTGGGGGAGCCGTGAATTCGCGTCACACACATTGCCAGCGGCTGGACGAGTGAGTTTACTTGTAAGGAACCGAGATGATCTTAGAAGCCATCCGGAGCGCTCGCGATCTTGGCTTTGAAATTCTTACCATCGGCAAAAGAACGGTAACAGTCCGGAACATCATCTTGTCTTTGAACGGCGTCTCCCGCCGCATGCGATATGTGATGGCCGGGGCCACATCCCCAGCGATGACGCGGCGACCAAGCTGCTCTATGATCTTGAACCGGTCCGAAAAAGAGTGGAAAATGCCGCCACGGGAGTGGTCCATGGCCAAGGCCCAGTTTGCCGTCATCTTCGGCGAGCGCTTCATCAAAGCCATGGCGACATAATGTTCAACCGCCCGCCCGCACAGGGAATTCCTGACAGTCCCATCCATGAGGGAGAATTTTCGCCTCAATGGGATCAGCTTGCCCGTTCTTAAGACCGTCGCCGTAGGCCCGTCCGACGGCTCCATCAGCTTCGGTATCAGTTGAAATTTCTGGTCGTCCAGCGTATTGTGTCGAGACAACGAAGCTGAACGCCTCACAGTACCTATGCTCTCAATACCGACAATCGTTTCAGACCTTCCGTTCAAGCCAAACGTCTTGATCATGGATATCGAAGGCGCCGAAACGAGCATCCGGTGAACCATTTTGGGTTATTTGAAAAGCTCATCATCGAGTTCCACCCCAAATTGACCGGCTCTGCCGAAGCGCTGGAGTTGGAGCGGAACATAACCAGGCGTGGATTTACAGAGTTTGGCCGAGCCGGAGGAACAATCGCGTTTATAAAAGCGCAGTGATGAAACCCCGGTCGTGGTCAAGGCCGACGTGGTGTGGACGAATGGCCATCTCTGACGGGGATCATCCGCGAGATCGCACTTGCAGAGTGGCTAAACCGGCCATCACCTGAATTATGAAAAACACGATGACGATCGGTCGGATCAGCGCAAGAATGTTCTCAGGGCTGTTCCTGTGGGCGTACACCCCAATCGTGGCCGCCACCAGAAGTAACAGAAAAAACACCATACCCCTGCTACGAACTATCAAGTTGTTCAGAAACAGGATGCTGGCACCATAAACTCCTCCTCCGATCAAGACACCAAAGAGCCCACCGGTCGCCCAGCAGTGCGCCCATAAATTGGAGGCTAGCCCATACGTCGCCTGGGAAAACACCTGCTGCTGCAAAAGCTCATTGAAGCCGCTGCTTCCAAATCCGAAATAGGACGGCACCAGCAGAAACTGCGCCAAGCAATCCCGCATCGTACTCCAAAGCGGATATGAAATATTCAAGGCGACGACTTTTTCAAGCAGCTCATGTGTGCCGAAAGCCTCCCAACCGGCCTGCAAAGACATTGCGTCTGTCGACGCGAGAATATCGCTGAAGGACTGGTCGGACCTCAGAGACACGTAGAAAGGTTTGGCATAGAAAATGACGGCTAGCACTGCTCCGGCTGCGGTTACCGATTTTCCGGAAAACAGCGTCCTAATAGCTGGCCGGGCCCACATGAGAGCGATACCTAGAGAGATTAGAGTGATGACCGGGGTAGTGCGATCTGCGCCGATAATGATCAACGCGAGCAGGCATGAGAAGACAGCTCTGGCCCAAGGCACCTGAAAATACCACCCGACGAGGAAACCGAGAGCTATTGCCCATTTCCAGAGAAGCCAGTCGGCGCCGATGTAGGAGCTGATCTCCGTGCGAGCATCGAGCAGCCATAAGAAATTGCCGGATTTGTACGCCAAAGAGCTGTAGCAAAGAATGATAAGCCCGAGCGCCGCCAACAGAAACCGGTTCAAATAGACTGGATGCGGTATTGCTCGGATCGTCGGCTGCTTCTGCGCATAGCCGCTTGTGTCGGCGGCGAGAAGAGAAAGCGCAAAGCCGAGCCATGCCACAGCCATCACCAGCGTGGCCGCGTCGGAGGTCGGGGCGTAGTATGCCGACATCTTGCCGGACAAAACCGGCCGAGTGATGCCGAGTAATGCCGGAATGCTATAGGCGCAAAGACCAACGAAGCCGATCCAGATCGCCGAAACTGTGGGGAATCTGGTCAGCAAAAGTATTGTCGTCGCAATAACCGTTGCCCACAGCAAAAAGAACATGGCTTCTGATAACATCAGGGCTATCGAGTCACAATTTGCTAGGGCTCGAAATCCCCTGACCAGCCGATCGCCGAAGTGACAACCCACAATCCCGACGCATAGGCCTCCAAGATCACGCGCTCACCGGGATGGAGGATGAGGTATTTTCCTGCACCTCCGCCCTTGATCGTGTCCATGCCGTTGGGATCGAGATTCATCACATGGGTCGAGTGCACGCCGGCGAAGCCGATCCGCAAGCCCGGCACGGCCGGTGGCAGCATGTGCGTCCGCGCCGCGCCAGCGCCATTGTTGTGGCAAAGGGCGCGATTATGCAGGCCGAACAGCGTTGTGTTGGCGCTCAGGTTGATCGGCACACTCGATGTCCCCTGCAGGCCGGGATTGTTGCCGCCAATAAACCGGGTCACGATGCCGGCCGTGATGGAGCTGCCGGTGCCATCGCCAACCCATTCCGACATGTCGAGACCATCGACCAGCATTTCGTCTATCACGCCACCGGTGGTCACCCGAAAGGCAATACCAACGGAAGTCGAGTTCTTCAGGGCGATGTCCCTGAGACTGACTTTGCGCAGCCGTTGGCCCGCAGAAAGGTTGAACCGGATGCCATGCGACTGGGTGTTGCCCCTGATGCCCGTAAGGCTAAGGCTCGCCGGTGTCACTACGTTCGCGACGACAATGGCGTCGGTCGCGCAGTTCATTAGCGTGCCTGGGCCGATCGCAAGCGGCGTCTGGTATGGAGCGGCGATTGCGGCTGTCGCGCCGGACGTACCGCCCGTGATCGTCTCGCCAGCCGAGAAGATGCCGGCTGAATCGCGCACATAGATGCGCCGGGTCGCGCTGCTTGCCGTTTTGGCAATCGCAGAGATGCCGCCAGTGATTGTTTCAGCGGCCTGGAACGTCCCGCTTACCGGCAAGACCCGCAGCACGTTGGCAAAGAAGTCGACCAAGGTGCCCGTCGCGCCGGATGAACCGCCTGTCACCGTCTCGCCGAGTTCATAGTCGACAGTTGAACCGGTGACGACGATCTCAACATGTTGGAACCGCAGGGTTCCGGTCGAGCCAGAGGCGCCGCCGCTGACAGTCTCGCCAGTCGCAAACGATCCAACTTGCGAGCTGAGGGCGAACTGGTATTCGCCGTTGGGCTCTAACTGCAAGGCGGTGTTGTAGCGGTCGATGTACCAATTATCGAGCCGGCCCGATTGAATCTGAACACCGAAGACGTTGCCGGCCGAACTGCCCGAGAGCCGGTTGCCGACCGCTTTGATATTCGAAATAACGATCTCACTGTTGGCGTCAGTCGCGGCTACGCCAACCAGACAGTCATTCGCCACCACGTTGGTGATAACCCCTCGTGGATCTCGCGCGCCAGTCATTTCCACCCAGACACCGGCCGAAGGGCTGTCCAGGTGGCCATCCGCGATAACACCGTCCACTAGGATATCTGTCGTGTTGAGGTTTCCGGAATAGGTCAGCACGACACCGTCGCGTTTGCATTTCGCCGACCGGATGTTGCGCACGATCGACTTACGGACACCCGCAACATAGACCGTATCGCCAAACTCGCCGCCGGTTGGCGTGATGATGTTGTAGCCGTCAATGTCCTCGATTGTTGGGCTGTCGACACAGAGCGCCATAACACCCGCGAGCCCAAGATTGCGAACCTTGATGCCACGAATGGTCGGCCGCTTCCTGCGCGCGCCTGTCGAAAGACCGGCGCGGATTCCTATGGAAGCCTGGTACCCGGCATGTGATCCACCATCGATCGTCAAGTCCCCGTCGACTTGGACGTCATCGGCAGCGATATCGATCACGGGATAGTGGCCAGTGACGGTGCCGACTGGCGCGCGCAGGATCAGAGCCGAGCCACCCAGGCATTCGACGCGCTTCTTCGCTGTAGAGATAAGGTGGTTGCCGTCGGTCTGGTAGGAGCCGTCAATCAGAACATGCGGATAGCTCCCCGAGAGCAGTGCACCGATAGCGGCCGTGGCGTTCGCACCTCCACCTCGCGCGCCGAGCATGGATGCCCTCACGGGGATTGACGCCAGCGTATACCCCGCCAGCGTCACGCCATCGCTCAGGGTGATCACCAGATCCCCGGCCGCGGTGCTGTTCTTGCGGTAAACGGCGCCGCTGCCTGCAACCTGATAGCTGTCGTAGAACGCGGTGCGGATGTATGTCGGGGCGATTGGCGGGGAAAACGCCTGGGCGGCCGCGAGCGTCGCGAATTGCGGATCGATCACCGTTGTCATCGCCTCGGCCGCGACATTGGCAGCGGCCTGGGCCTGGTCGATGATGTCCTGCGTGGCGTCCCGAATATCCCCGACGATATCGTCGGACTGATAGAAGCTGAGGACGATGTCGCTGGTTCCAACGACAGGGTTCAGCGTCTGGAAGGCGAAGACGAAATCAGCCGAAACCTCGCCCTCCTGGACATGCACCGTCGTTCCCTTCTGCATGGTGCGCCCCGCTCGCGCGTCGGCGGCGCGGTACCAGTAGCCTTCCGACGCCGTATAGATGCCGTTGAGCCTGGCATCCGCCTGATCCTTGACCAGCACCCGGTCGCCGGTCGTGGTCTGGACGCCATCGACCATCTTGAGGCCCTGGATCCAGGCAACGCCGTCGATGACGATCGTCTCCAGGTTCGCGGTCGTCGCCAGGCGCACAGGTTCGCGCTCGCCGGTCAACAGGCGAACGGCGGCGGTTGCGGGTCGGGCCATAAGGCTTGCTCCATGAAAAAAGCCCCACGAAGGCGAGGCTTGAGGACTTCAGATCGAATAGGTAGCGTTTGTGTCGACTGCCGCCGGTAACCCGACGAGAATCAGCTGTCAGGGCTTGCGTCGCCCCCAGAAAATCAGATGCAGCCCCATCGAGGGGTAACGCCGTCATTCCAGCGCTTGGTTGCTCACGGCAACAGAGAGCTTAGAAAACTTGTCGGAACCAACGCTTCCGGAAGTACCGAAGCCTAACCAGTGCTCATGAAATGTCCCTCAGGCCACCTGTGATCTATCTTGTGAATAATTCCCTCAATTTCTGCAGGATCGATTTCGGAGGCGATGACGGGGCCTTGCCGGGTTCGGGCGTTTTACCGATGTTCAGCGGAGTCCCCGGAGGCAGCCCCTTAAGCTTGGCTATGACTTGGCCCATAATGTGCCAATAGACCTCCAGGTCCGACAACTCCTGGTTTGAAACATCGTCCTCCCCACCGAGGAAAAGCGGCTTCTTATAGCTGATGCATTGGTCGTAGGCGGGTTGCGCCCCGCCTGCCGCCAGCCAGTCCTCCACGTAAATGTTGGCATCCAGCGCCGCGTCCGGATCTTCCACGGCCAGAACGTCATGGAAGGTCTCGATATTGGCGGGTATTTCAAGTGCTTGTCCCGTGCCGGGCTGAAACAGCAGCACGCCAGGCTGCCCGTGCTCAAGCCTCTGGCTGTCAACCGCAAATGCGGATCCTTGCCAATCGTAGCCAAAGCACGTGATCCGTCCGTCGGATTCCGGAAAACCCAAAGTTACCCTGGCATTCCAGCGTACCAAGTCCTGTGCGCGGATGATCCGATACAGGCCTTTCCTGAACGAGGCGCCCCCGAAGCTGGCCAGCAATTCATTCAAGCCTCGAATTTCTGTGTCGACCGCCCCCTCGCCGCCAAATGCCGACACTCTGCTTTCAATCGGAAAATTCTGCCGGAATGTCTCGAACACTATCTGCCTCCAGTGGTGACTTTAATTATCACGGTTCCAATGGGTAGATTTTTGATTAGATCATAAATTTTCTTACCCGTACTTCTATCAAAACTCGAATCCAATGTCACAAATTTGAACAACTGGTCAAGTCTCCTATTTGCAGACATTGGTGGCGTATTCGATGAGTCTTTGGCAGATGGCCGACAGGCTGGGCTTTTCTTTCAGTGAAGCTGTGGCCCAGACATTCGCCCACCGTCCATCGGAAAAAATTCGTCGGCATATCTCGAACACAAGCAGTCTCCAACTGTCACTTTGTTGACCGTCCCATAGAGCAGATTCTCGATTCGGTTCTTTTCTGAGGCTTCAAAGCTGAGACTAACGCTGCGATCCAACGCGGCGAGCCGAGACTATGCACCACGATGTTGAGTATTACGGGTTGGTCGTTAACCGTAGGCGCTTGCTGTTGCGAAACACTTCATTTTCGAAGTAACGGGAGAACATTTTTCCGGAGGAAATTGAGGCGGCCACCCAACCTTTCAGCATATTCAGGAGTGGCCGGCACGTTGACTGGAATAATGTCCTCAACCGACTTTCCTTCCCGCGCGGCTTCGACCCATTCTTCCATGGCGCCAATATAGCCGTCCAGTGCCACATAGGGCGTCTTGGCGTAGTGACAGCTAATATAAGCCGAAGGTAAGTCGCCAACGATGACCCATGTCCATGACGGCACATTCGGCTCGGCGGGTATAAACTCGAACAGAAATACATATATGACACCGTCAAGACGGTATCCTAGGTATTCACCTTTGATAGCTGATATCCAGCTGTGAGATTCAAGATATGCACGAGCCCGACGACGGTCACGCTTGAATTCTACGCTAGCACGCGAATTTTCGAGCGGCAGAGGCTTTACTTTGCTCAGATCGGGATCGGCGTCATCCAGATTTGTTTTCATGGCTCCAATTTCCCTTTACTTTTGCTCCAGCCGCCCCACATCTTAAAGTGGCCTTGTTCTTTGTGATGCTTGATGTGGTCGGCTTTACTGAGGGGCTCGATGTTCCATCCGTCATGTGTCCCGCCTGCAGACCGTGGTTTCTTGTGATGAGCTTGCATGGGCCGACCTGTATCGGAATCCATGGGCCACTCCAGATTATATTCTACCTCCCAGTTTCTGCGAAGGCGCCTGGTGCTGATCCCCAGCCAACCTGGCAGCGCATCATGAATTATGGTCGACCATTCCTTCAGGAACTGATTGCCAGCGGCCCACAGCGCGCCCGAAGCTACGCTGCTGACTACCGGTTCATCACGGCCCGAGGCTTCCACCACACCGTAAGCGGCGCCCTCAGCACCCATCAGACCTGCACGTGCGAAAAGGCCCGACAAACCTTCCATGGCGGCTGTGCCGAACCTGCCACTGAAGGTGATGCCGCCCTCTCCAAGGCCGCGGCCACTGAGATACGCGCCTAGCACCTCCGCAGCAGTCCCCGCGGAGCCAGCCCGATCTCTCGCATCCTGTGTCCCGGCACGCTCAGCAGCGAGTTCGTCCTCGTAGCTGCTGCCCGAGATCAGCGAATTCATGGTGGCTGCGAATTTGTCGGCGTATCCGAATGTCGCTCCGTCCGCCATCAACCGAACTGTGTCATTGAGCGCTACAAGCGGCTTCAGCCCCGCAGGCAGAGCGTCGAATGCTGCCAGATTTCGGCTGACACGTTCCTCGGCCGATACAGGAACTGCGTTGCTCGCGATGCTCCGCGCAATCCGAGACTGGTTCTCGTTACTTAGTTGCAGCGCCATAGCTGCCAGAACACCCGGATCGGACGTGCCCGCGAACAAATCCCGCAGCACTGCATCCCGCTCGCGTTGCGGCACGCTCTCGTCGTTCAGGGTGTCGACGAGGTCCTCGACGACAGACGGCGGCAGCGGCTGGACCTGCTTGATTCCAAGCTGCAACTGCACCGAGACAGAGCGGGCGATCGCCTTCTGATAGGCAGCCGGATCGTAGCTGTCCTCGCTCGATACGGCGTTCCAGTACGCGTCAGCTGTCGGGTCGATTTTGCGGGCAAAATCGGCGGGAGCGGCGGAACGAGCCTGCAAGACCTGCCTGGCGGCGGTCGCCGTTATCTCAAATTGCGCCTGATCCTGCTCCGGAGTGGCACTGCCTGGCTTGGGCCTGGCCGCGAGCACTCTCGCGTCGATGGCATCTTTCGGCATCCTGACCATGTCGAATGCCTGGTGACCGACCTGGAACGTTCGTTCGAGATCCAGAGATTGTTTGCCACCCTCCTCGACGCCATAGACTGCGGCAAGCTCTCCATCGTCCGGCCTTTTTCCGGAGTAGTTGCCGGTATACATGAGGGTGTCCGGTGCATTCTGGTGCGCGAGTTGGACATTGGTGCGGGCATCAAAGAGTTGCGCCGTCATGGCGACTTGGGTCTTCTGGCCAAGGTCATGAAGGTCTTCCGGCGACAGCTCGGCAATCCAAGGAGCAGCCGCCCAAGTTGCCCTGCTGTCGGGCTGTTCAGCACTCCCGCGGAGCGACAGTGCATCGGTCACCGGCCCGTCTACCGGGACATCGGCGTTCTCGGCGATTTTGGAACGATCCACGGCATTGGCCGCTCTGCTCGCCGGAGTGACTGCTGCCGCACCCAGCATCTCGGCAGCGCGCTTCGGGTCCTGGGCGATCATCGCCTGAACCAGCGCCTTGGCCGTGTTGGTGCGCCAGGCGACTTCCGCCGCTTGCCGGGCGAGCGGGTTGCCGATCTTGGCGATCAGGTCAAACCCGCTCTGCCGGATCGCCTCGAAGTTTGCAGTGTCGTTCGGGTCGCTTTTTGCGATTGAACTGGTGGAGATGTTGTCGACCTTGGTCCACTCGGCCAACTCATAGTCGTCGCGCTGCGCCTTCTGCCGCTGCGCCATCCGCCGCGCGCCAACCGCGCGCAATGTCTCCTTCTGCCTGGCGAAGTTGGTGCGCTGGCTCTCGGGCATTTCAGGCAAGGCAGCGTCGAACAGCGTGTCGAACAGGCCTGTCTTGACCACCCGGCCGTTGCGGGGGTCGACCTGGCCATACATCGTCTCATGCAGGCCGGCACCATCGGCCGGCGCGTTCGCCGCCACCTCGTCTTCCGCTTGCGCGATCCGGCTGGCGAACCGGCGGCGCGCCAGCTCGGCGTCGAACGCCTCCTGCTGGTCTTTCATCTGCTGGTAGCGCTCGGCGACGGCAGAAAGCTGGTCGCCCAGCCCTTGGATGGCGCCGCCGACTGGCGATCCCTGAGGATATTGCGGCGCGTTGCCGGTATCGAGCCGGCGCTGGGCAATGGAGAGGGGGATGATGCTAACCATTGGCTGTTCCCTGCTCACGAAGTCCTGAGGGCTGAACCGCCGAAGAACACCGACCGCTTCGGCACCGTGCCGGCAATGGTGCTTGAGGCTGCCGCCTTGGTCGGGTCGTAGATTTTGGAAAGCCCACCAACGAGCGCGCTGCCGGCCTTGAAGATCGACGCCGTTACCGCCTGCTTCCCGGAAAAGCGCGAGATCGCGGCCTGCGTGTTTAGGCTGTTCTGGCGCAGCTGCGAGCCGTACAACATCGCGCCGAGGTCGAGCTGGCCCTGCCTGGCGTTGGCCGCCAGCACCTCGGTCGGCGAGCCTGCTATGCCGACGCCGGACGCGCCAGCCTGGGCGCGCGCCTGCGACAGCAGGAGATCCTGCTTGTGGCGCTCCTGGCTCTGGTCGAAGGCTGCCGACTGGGCGTCGGCCCGCGCCTGCTGCTCATAGGCCTTGGCCTGGTAGTCGGCCATCTGCTTCGACTGCTGGCCTTCGACCAGCGCGCCGCCGACCGACAGAGCGGTCCCTGCCAGTCCAAGAAGAGCTAGTGTGCACATGGTTCAGCCTCGTTCGCCAAAGGAGGTGACTGCGGGGATGAATTTGCTTTTGACGCTGTCGACGGGCGCGCCGAGCGCCGGGCGCGGATCGAGCGCGCCACCGGGGCTGAGGAAGGACAGCAGCAGCCTGTCGGCCTGCAGCGCCGGCCGGCTGAGGCGGGCGGGTGCGGCAGCCCGCGGCCCGGCCATGGCGGCGCGGCGCGTGGTGGTCAGATTGGCTTTCAGCTCGGTGACGCCGGCGGCGTCGAACAGGCCGTTGGCGGTGGCAATAGTGCGGGCGAGCGCGTCGGCCTCGAACAGTTCTTGGCGCAATTGCTCGACCAGCCGCTGGACGCTGCGCCAGCGCTCGCCGAGCGTTGCTGCCCTGGCCTTGATCTCGTCGCCAAGGGCGGCGATGTCGGCCCTGGCTTCGCTCAGCGCCACCTCCGCACGGCGCTTGCCGGCGGCGTAGATGGTCTTTTCCAGAAGGGCGATGTGGTCGTTGCAGTCGTCGAGGACGGCACGCGCGGCGGCCAGGTCGCCGTCGCCGAAGACCGCGCGGTCCTCGGCCTCCGCCAGCTCGGCTCTGCAGCGAAGCGCGTCGTTGAGGTCGATGTCGAGCAAGGCGATGACGGCAGCGAATTCGGCAGCCGTCCGCGCCCTGCCGAGTTGCTCGGCATGGTTGGTCATTGGGGAGTCCTTTTGGATGGATTGTTATCTCCCCCTTCAAGGGGCAGGGGAATCGCATATGGCGATTTTGAGCTTGAAGTTGGTTTGAGAACGGATTCTTTGGGAAGGCAGTCCACCGAAGGAGTGACTGCCATTTCCAG
>NZ_LMHO01000017.1:0-74500 GCF_001428185.1 Mesorhizobium sp. Root695
TTCTGGATCGGATTGCCGGGCAACTTGGAAAAGCCGTAAGGCCGGGAAAGCGAGGCAGGCGGCGAAAAGAAAATAGTGCACTGTCACCGTAATTCCCGTCGCCAAGGCGGCGCGCGCCGGCGGCATAGAACTGATGCGCAAGCCGCTGAAGCCGGCGCAACTGCGCGCCCTGCTGGCGCATTTGCTGGCATAGCTTGATACCCTCCCACAACTGGGAATGTCAGCCTCAAAACCCTGCCTGATCCCGAAACAGCTCCGCATTGTCCAGCTTCGAAACCTCGATCACCGCTTGCGTCCGGCTGTAGACATTGAGCTTGCGCAGGATTTCCGAGACATGCGCCTTCACGGTGGTCTCCCCCACCTGCAGCTCGTAGGCGATCTGCTTGTTGAGCAGGCCCTGGCGCAGCATCTGCAGCACGCGCAGCTGTTGCGGCGTCAGCGTCGACAGGCGCTGCACCATGTCGGCGCGGTCGACGCTTTCGGCGTCGGGCGTGCGGCCTTCATAGGTTTCCGGCACATAGATCGCGCCTTCCATCACCGAGCGTATGGCGGCGGCCAGGTCGCTCTTGCGCGCCGATTTCGGAATGAAGCCGGCAGCGCCATAGGACAGCGCCTCGGAAATGATCTTCGGCTCCTCATGGCCCGAGACGATCACCACCGGCAGGCGCGGATAGCGGGTTCGCAGCTGCAGCAGTCCTTCGAAGCCGTGCACGTCGGGCATCGAGAGGTCGAGCAGCGCAAGGTCGAACGGCTTGGCGCCGGCTAGCAGATCGAGCGCCTCGGTGATCGAGCGCGCCTCCACTGTGTCGACTTCCGGATAGGCCATCTGCACCGCGCTGTGCAGCGCCTCGCGAAACAGCGGGTGGTCGTCGATGATCAGGAACCGGGCGCGATCGTGGATTGCGGTCATGGGGTTCATTTCAGTTCGTGGGCGATTAGAATAACCTCGCCACCATGGCCAGATTATTGCCAAATAGTATATCGCCATCTCCGGCGGAAAGTGCGGCCGGCACTTTCTCGACCAAATCGCCTTGTCCGGGCGCCCAAATCGGTCGAATGTTCCGGCAACCAAGCAGAGACCCACATGACAGACTTCGTCCTTCCCTCGCCCGCGATCGCATCGGTGGCCGTTGCGGGCTCGCCCGAGCGTTTCGCGGTGCGCCGCATCTTCTGCGTCGGCCGCAACTACGCGGCGCATGCCCGCGAATTCGGCAATGACGAGCGCGATCCGCCCTTCTTCTTCACCAAGCCGGCCGACGCGGTGGTCGATTCCGGCGCGACGATTCCCTACCCGCCGCTGACGGCCAATCTGCATCACGAGATCGAACTGGTCGCGGCGATCGGCAAGCCCGGTTTTCGCATTCCCCGCGACAAGGCGCTGGACCATGTCTGGGGTTATGGCGTCGGCATTGATCTCACCCGCCGCGATCTGCAGGACGAGGCCAAGAAGGCCGCCCGGCCGTGGGACTGGTCGAAGGCGTTCGACCGGTCCGCGCCTTGCGGCCCGCTGACCCCCGCGGCGAAATCCGGCCACCCGCAAAAGGGCCGCATCTGGCTCGCCGTCAATGGCCAGGTCAGGCAGGACGCCGACCTCGCCGAGCTGATCTGGCCGATATCCGATATCGTGTCGATCTGCAGCGAGGCGATGGAACTGGAAGCCGGCGACTTGATCTTCACCGGCACGCCGGCCGGTGTCGGTGCGGTTCGTGCCGGCGACACGATGACGGGCGGCGTCGACGGCATCGGCACGATCGAAGTGACCATCGGCCAACCGAAGTGAGCGCATGAGCGAACTCGTCCTGCACAACTACTATCGCTCCTCCACCTCCTATCGGGTGCGGATCGCGCTGGAGATGAAGGGGCTGAGCTATGACTATGTCCCGCATCATTTGCGCCATGGCGAGCATCTGGAACCAGCCTATCTCGCGGTCAATCCGCAAGGGCTGGTGCCGGCGCTGATCCTCGGCGACGGCACGCTGCTGACGCAATCGCTGGCGATCATCGAATTCCTCGACGAGACAAGACCGGAACCACCGCTGTTGCCGAAGGATGCGGCCGGCCGGGCACGGGTCAGAATGCTGGCGCAGATGATCGCCTGCGACATCCATCCGGTGAACAATCTGCGCGTGCTGACCTCGCTGCGCACCCTGTTCGGCGCCGGCGATCAGGACATCACCAACTGGTTCCGCCACTGGGTGAACGAAGGCTTTCAGCCGCTTGAAAAGATCCTGGCTTCGTCATCCGAGACCGGAACATTCTGCCATGGCGACGCGCCGGGGTTGGCTGACATCTGCCTGGCCGCGCAGATTGCCAGCAACGCCCGCTTCGGCGTCGACCTGACGCCCTACCCAACAATCGCGCGCATCAATGCTGCCTGCATGGCGCTGCCGGCCTTCCTTAAGGCGGCGCCTCAGAACCAAATCGATGCCGAGTAGGTTTCATCGGCCCACATGTGGCGTCGGCGCCGGAACAGCGTGGTTGGCGGAATCGATTTCCGCTTGAGCGGACAGGGAATCGGCTATCGTTTCCTCAGGTGCAGCAGGGTGGAGTGACCTATGAGAGCCGTCGTCTTCGAGAAATTCGGCGAAGCGCCGACAATCCAAACCGTTCCCGATCCGAAGCCGGCCGCCGACGGCGTCGTCATCAAGGTCGAGGCGACCGGCCTGTGCCGCAGCGACTGGCATGGCTGGATGGGTCATGACGACAGCATTACGCTGCCGCACGTGCCGGGCCACGAACTGGCCGGCATCGTGGTCGCCGCCGGCAGGCAGGTCACCCGCTGGAAGGCCGGCGAGCGCGTCACCGTGCCGTTCGCCGTCGGCTGTGGCCGCTGCTTCGAGTGCAATTCGGGCAATCACCAGGTCTGCGAGCACCAGACCCAGCCTGGCTTCACCGGCTGGGGCTCGTTTGCCGAATATGTCGCCATCGAACACGCCGACACCAATCTCGTGCGCTTGCCCGACGAGATGGAATTCGCCACCGCCGCCAGCCTCGGCTGCCGGTTCGTCACCTCGTTTCGCGCCATTGTCGATCAGGGCCGGGTGAAACCGGGCGAGTGGGTGGCGGTGCATGGTTGCGGCGGCGTCGGCCTGTCGGCGATCATGATCGCCAGTTCCATGGGTGCCAATGTCATCGCCATCGATCTCACCGACGAGAAGCTGGATTTCGCCAAAAAGATCGGTGCCGTCGCCACCATCAATGCGTCCAAGACGCCGAATGTGGTCAAAGCGGTCAAGCAGATCACCAATGGCGGCGCGCACATGTCGATGGACGCGCTCGGCCACCCCACTACCTCGTTCAACTCGATCGCTAATCTGCGCCGGCGCGGTCGTCACGTGCAGGTCGGCCTGATGCTGGGCGAGCATGCCCGGCCGCAGGTGCCGATGGACAAGGTGATCGCCTTCGAGCTCGAGATCCTCGGCAGCCACGGCATGCAGGCGTACCGCTACCAGGCGATGATGGACATGATCCGCAATGGCAAGCTCAAGCCCGAATTGCTCGTCGGCAAGAAGATCAGCCTCGACGAGGCGCCGGCGGCCTTGATGGCGATGGGCGGCTTCGAAGGCATCGGCATCGGGGTGGTGACGAAGTTTTAGCCGGGAGCCGGCCTCCGCCCGCTGGATCTACCGCGCAAACTTCTTCGCCCCGAACACGCACGCCACCACGCCGAGCGTGACGACGACCATGAGCGAGCTGACCTGCTCGTGCAGCAGCGTCGCCGCCAGGGCGAGGCCGAAGAACGGCTGCAGCAGCTGCAGTTGCCCGACTGCCGCAATACCGCCTTGCGCAAGGCCGCGGTACCAGAACACGAAGCCGATCAGCATGCTGAACAGCGAGACATAGGCAAGCCCGATCCATGCATTGGAGCCGACGCCGGCAAAGGACGACGGCTGCGTCGCAAAGGTCAGCACCAGCATGATCGGCAACGACAGTACCAGCGCCCAGCAGATCACCTGCCAGCCGCCGAGCCTACGCGACAGCGCGGCGCCCTCGGCGTAGCCCAGGCCGCAGGCGATGATGGCAGCCAGCATCAGACCATCGCCCACCGGCGAGGCGGTCACGCCCTGCGCCAGGGCAAAACCCGCGACCAGCGCGCTGCCTATGCATGAAAACAGCCAGAATGCCGGCCTTGGCCGGTCGCCGCCGCGCAATACGCCGAAGATCGCGGTCGCCAGCGGCAGCAGGCCGACAAAGATAATGGAATGGGCCGTGGTGACGTGTTTCAGCGCCAGAGCGGTCAGCAAGGGAAAGCCGACCACCACGCCCAGGGCAACGATCACCAGCGACAGCATATCGCCGCGCTCCGGGCGCTTCTGCCGGAACAGGAGCAGCAGCGCCAGGCCAAGCAGCCCGGCAATCGCCGCTCGGGCCGACGTCAGGAATGTCGGATCGAAATCCTTCACCGCCACACGCGTCGCCGGCAGCGAGCCACTGAAGATCAACACCCCGATGAACCCGTTCACCCAGCCGCTCGCGATCTTGTCCATTTTATGCTCCGTTTGTCGGCTCTGTATCGAGCGGAACCCGTTGGCGTCGCCAGAGACAATGCGGTACAGTTAGACAAAACTGTCATGGGCAAGCGAGCAGTACGGATGGACAAGCAGGTCCCTGGAAGCGAGAGCAGCGGAACGCTGGTCGAAGGCGTCATGGCGACGATCCGCCAGCGGATCGCGGCGCGCAGCCTGACGCCGGGAGCACGACTGCCCTCGATCCGCGCCTTCGCCAAATCCATGCAGGTGTCCAAATCCACCGTGGTCGAAGCCTATGAGCGGCTCGCCGCCGAAGGCGCGATCCGCTCGCGGCCGGGCTCCGGTTTCTATGCCGCCGGCTCGCTGGCGCCACTGTCGCTGGCGCAGATTGGGCCTCGCCTCGACCGCGCCGTCGATCCGCTCTGGATCTCGCGCCAGTCTCTGGAAGCCGGCGACGACATGCTGAAGCCCGGCTGCGGCTGGCTGCCGGCCCCGTGGATGCCTCAGACAGGATTGCGCCGGGCGCTGCGCACGGCGGCGCGTGCCGACGATATCGCGCTAGCCGACTATGGCACGCCGCTCGGGCTGCCGCCGCTGCGGCAATTGCTGGCGCGACGCATGGCTGGGCACGGCATCGAAGCCTCGCCCGAGCAGATCATACTGACGGAATCGGGCACGCAGGCCATCGACCTGTTGTGCCGGTTCCTGATCGAACCCGGCGATACGGTGCTGGTCGACGACCCCTGCTATTTCAATTTCCATGCTCTGCTGCGCGCCCACCGGGCCAAGGTCGTCAGCGTCCCCTACACGCCGTCGGGGCCGGATATCGAGCTGTTCGCGCAGGCGCTGGCCGAGCATCGGCCGCGCCTCTACATCACCAACTCCGCCATCCACAACCCGACCGGCGCGGTCCTGTCGCCGGTCACCGCGCACCGGCTGCTGAAACTCGCCGACCAATCGGAATTGACCATCGTCGAGGACGACATCTTCGCCGATTTCGAGCATGCGCCCGCCCCCAGGCTGGCGGCGTTCGATGGTCTCAACCGCGTCGTCCATATCGGCAGCTTCTCCAAGACGCTGTCGGCTTCGGTTCGCTGCGGCTTCATCGCGGCACCGCGCGACTGGATCGAGCCGCTGACCGACCTCAAGATCGCCACGACCTTCGGCGGCGGACGGCTGGCGGCCGAACTGGTGCTGACCCTGCTGAAGGACGGCAGCTACCGCAAGCATATGGATTTGCTGCGCGCGAAGCTTGCGCGCGCCATGGGCGAAACGAGCACCCGCCTGAAGGCAATCGGCGTCACGCCCTGGATCGACCAGCCGGCCGGCCTGTTCCTGTGGTGCAGCCTGCCGGACGGGGTGGATGCGGCCGAAGTGGCCCGCCGCGCGCTGGCCGACAACATCGTGCTGGCGCCCGGCAACGCATTCAGCCTGTCCGGAACGGCCAGCCGCTTCCTGCGCTTCAACGTTGCCCAATGCGCGGACGAGCGGATTTTCAAGGTGCTCGAGGCGGCGATGGCACGTTGATTTCCGGTCGCCGGGCCGCACAGACCTCTCGCACGCAGTCGCGCAGCCAGCATTGCGCCGGATCAGCATCGAGGCGCGGGTGCCACAGCATGGAGATGGTGACCTCCGCGGTGACGACCGGCAGGGGAAAACTGTGCATGCGGGCGCGTGCGCCTTCGGTATGCCGCTCGGGCACGCTGGCGATCAGGTCTGATGTGCGGGCCATGGCAAGGGCTGCCGAGAAACCGGAAACCATGCACACCACTGTCCGCTGCAGCCCCAGCCCGCTCAAAGCCTCGTCGATCGGCCCTTTCTCGCGGCCACGCCGTGAAACGCTGATGTGCCGGCCTGCCGCATAGCGCTCCGGCGTCACCGCGCCCCCACTCAAGGGATGGCCCGTTCGCACGGCGCCGATGAAACGGTCGCGAAGCAATGCCTGAATGCGCACCTCCGGTCCGGTCTCGCCAGCGACGCCTATGTCTAGGTCGATCGCCGCGTCGCGCAGCGACATGACATCCTTGTCGGACTTCGGTGCAAAGCGCAGCCGCACGCCGGGCGCATCGGCCTGGATACGGGCGACGAGACGAGGCGCGAATTCTTCGACGAAACTTTCATTGGTGCGCAGCGTGAAGACCCTGTCCAGGCTCCGGAGATCAAGCAGGGTGGCAGGACGCAGCAAAGCTTCCGCGTCCTGAACGACACGACCAACCTGCCGTCGCAGTTCTTCCGCACGCGGCGTCGCCACCAGGCCGCGACCGGCGCGAACCAGCAGCGGATCGCCCGTCGCCTCGCGCAGCCGCGCCAGCGTCCGGCTCATCGCCGAGGGACTGAGGCGCAGACGGCTGGCGGCGCGCGCCACGCTGCCTTCGGTCAGCAGGACGTCGAGAGCGAACAGCAAGTTGAGATCGGGCGATGTCATCGGCGGATCATGGCATGGTATGGCGCCAAACGCACGAATAAGATGCAAATGCTGCGCCTTCCGCCACGTCAGCCAAGGGGCTAGATCTCCGATAACTCCGGTTCTGGAGCCGATGGAAGGAGATCGCCGTGGCAATCACAGAGCAAAATCGGGACGGGCGCGCATCGGCGCTGCCACGGATGCAATCCGCCCGCTGGGCGCTGGCAAGCCTATCGCTCGCCACGCTGCTGTCGTCGCTTGGAACCAGCATTGCCAGCGTCGGCCTGCCGTCGCTGATGCAGAATTTCGGCGCGTCGTTCCAGTCCGTGCAATGGGTTGTGCTGGCCTATCTGCTCGCCATCACCACACTGATTGTCAGCGCCGGACGGCTGGCCGACATGTTCGGGCGCCGACCGCTGCTGCTTGGCGGCATCGCGCTGTTCACATCGGCATCGGTGCTCTGCGGCCTGGCGCCGACGCTCTGGCTGCTGATCGCCGCGCGGGCCGTGCAGGGACTTGGCGCGGCACTGATGATGGCGCTGACGCTGGCCTTTGTTGCGGAAACGGTGAGCAAGGACCGGACCGGCAGCGCCATGGGCCTGCTCGGCGCCATGTCCGCGATCGGCACGACGCTTGGTCCCTCGCTCGGCGGCCTGTTGATCGCCAGCTTCGGCTGGCGCGCGATCTTCCTCGTCAATGTCCCGCTGGGCGTGCTCACCTTCGCCCTCGCCTGGCGTGCCTTGCCGGCACGCAACAAAACCGCGCAGGTCGACCGAGGCACGTTCGATGTCATGGGCACTGCCCTGCTGGCCCTGACGCTGGCCGCCTATGCGCTGGCCATGACGCTTGGCAGAGGCAATTTCGGCGCACTCAACATCAGCCTGCTGGTCGCCGCAGGCATCGGCGTTTTTCTTTTCGCCGCCGTGCAGGCGAGAGTAAAAAACCCGTTGATCCAGCTAGCCAGCTTCCGTGATCTCCAGCTCAGCGCCAGCCTCGTCATGAGCCTGATCGTCGCCACGGTGATGATGGCGACCCTGGTGGTGGCCCCGTTCTACCTGTCCCGCGGGCTCGGGCTGGATGCCGCAATGGTTGGCGCAGTGCTGTCGACCGGGCCGCTTGTCTCGACCCTGTCGGCGCTGGTGGCCGGACGCCTGACCGATCGCTTCGGCGCCCACAGGATGGTGATCGCCGGCCTGCTCGGCCTTGCCACGGGCACGTTCCTGCTGTCGCTCGCCATGTTGAGGCTCGGCATTGCCGGCTATGTCGTTCCGATCACCGTCACATGCATCGGCTACGCGCTGTTCCAGACGTCGAACAATGCAGCCGTCATGACCGGTGTTGACGCCGGCCAGCGCGGCGTCGTTTCCGGCCTTCTCAATCTTGCGCGCAATCTCGGCCTCATCACCGGCGCATCGTTGATGGGCGCCATCTTCGCCGTTGCATCGGCCGAAGGGCACTTAGGCATTGGTCTTCTGAGTTCCGAGGCGGCCGCCCGGGGAATGCAGGTCACCTTTCAGACGGCGACCGTGCTGGCGCTGGTCGCGCTGCTCCTCGCACTGGTCTCGACCCGCGCCGTAGGCCGCGCAGAATCCAGGGTTTCGTGACGCGCCACCTGTTTGGCGGCAGGCGATCCTGTCGCACACCGCTTAGAGACTGTCTCGAAATTCGCTCTGGCGATTCATATGGTGGTGGTTTCGAGAACCGGAGCGGAGCGGACATTACGTCCGAGAGCACCGGAAGCGCAGAAAACGCCATCAGATGGCCGCCGGAGTAGAATTTCCAAATAGTCTCTCAGGCGCCTGCCCGCTTGCGACGTTCATAGAGCATGACCAGCGTTTCAGCCATCAGAGCAGGCTTTTCCTCGCCTTCGATCTCGACCGTGTTGGCCGCCTTCATCAGATACTGGCCGGGGCCCCTGTCCTCCATGGACAACAGCGTGGTGCGCAGCCTGATGCGCGCGCCGACCCTGACCGGCGCCAGGAAGCGCACCTTGTCGAAGCCATAGTTGAATGCGGCCTGCGTGTTCTCCGGCACGATTCCCATGCCGAGCGCCAGCGCACCGATGATCGACAGCGTCAGATAGCCATGCGCGATCGTCGTGCGGAACGGGCTTTGCCGCCGCGCCCTTTCAGGATCGACATGAATCCATTGATGGTCGCCGGTGCATTCGGCGAACTGGTCGATGCGGTTCTGGTCGACCGTCGTCCATTCCGACACACCGAGCTCTTGCCCGGCCATCGTCCTCAACTGGTCGAAGGTCGGCGGCGTTTTAGGCCGTATTTCAGTCATTCCTGCTTTCCCGATCGCTTGCAAAGCCTCCGGACCACGAACTGACGGCCTCTGTCAATTCGCCCTGCGCGAATCCGTTCCGCCGAATCCGGCCTCAATCGCGCCATGCCGCGACCGCAGTCGCAGGTTAAATCGGGATTTCCAGGCTTCAGCGCAGCCGGCAGCAAAGAGCTGGCCTCGGCCACATCTGCTACTTCTTCTCGTAGCCGGCGCGGATTTCCTCCATCGCCTCCTTGATGCGCGTGCGCAGGATGTCGACCGATTCGGTGCCCGATTTCTTGACCAGTTCAGCCACTTCGCCGGCATTCTTCAATGCGACTTCGAAGGACTTTCTGGCAAACTCCGTCTGTTTGGCCATCAGTTCCTGCGGATTGCCCGGCGCCCTGTAGCTTTGCGCCATCTCGGTGACCTCGCGCAGCGTGTCCTGCAGCATCTCGCGCTGCCTGGACAACAGCGAGGACGCGCCGGCCGCACCGGCCCGTGCCGATTTCTCCAGCGCTTCGAGGTTCTTGCGATGATGGGCGAGGATCGCCTCGACATCGACATTGGGCACCTTCAGGTCGCGGCCGAACCTGCCGAACATGTCCATGAAGGAATCGGATTCCGGTTGTTTTGCCATGCTCGTTTGCTCCCTTTGCCGCGGATGCGGGCGCCCTCGGCAGGAGAATAGCACTCGCGTGCCGTGAGTCCATTCGGACGCGGTGGAATGAGCGCCAGCCTCGCCAGGCCTCAATTCACGAGGAACAGCCGCTCAACCACATAGAGCACGATACCGGCAAGCCCCCCGATGATCATGCCGTTGAAGCGGATGTACTGCAGGTCCCGGCCGATATTCATCTCGATCAGCCGCGTCAGCTGCGCAAGGTCCCAGCGCTTGACCTGGTCGGCGATGAATGTCGACACGCCGCTCTTCTGGCTCTCCACGAAGGACGCGAGCGCCACCACGAACCCCTGGTTCATGTCGGCCCGGATCTGCGCATCGCCGGCAAGATGGCGGCCGACCTCGACGAACATGTTGGCAAGATGCGCGCGGATAACCGAATTCGGCGCCTTGGCGTCCTGCTCGATGAACTGGCTGAGGCTTGTCCACATGTCGCCGGCCAATCCCCTGACCTCCGGCCGAGCCAGGAAATCGCGCTTCAGCTTCTCGGCGCGTTTGGCATATTGCTTCGATGTCCTCAGCTTCTCGATGAAGCCTTGAGCAAAACGGTCGAACTCGGCGCGCATCGGGTGGTCAGGATCGGCCCTCACCTCATCGAGCAGCGAGCCGGCCGAGGCGACGATCTTCTTCAGGAGATAGGCGTCGGCTCTGAACAGGTTGAACAGCGACGGCAGTTCCTCGCGGATTTTCTCGCGCATCGTTGCCAGCGCCTGTTCGTCGTTGAGGAACCGTCCGATCACTTTGGTGAATTCGTCGAACAGTTTCTGGTGGCGGCGGTCGTCGGTCAGGGCTGAGAGCAGCTCGGCGGCCAGCGGCGCGAGCGGGACCTTTTCGATCTGTTCGAGCATGCGGCTGGTGACGAAGCCACGCAGGCCGGATTGCTCTATCGCCGCAAGTGTCTGCGGCACCAGCCGCACGACAAAGCGCGACAGGCCGGCGGCACGCTCGGTATCGGCCAGCCAGTCGGCGACCAGCGCCGAGAAATCGACCTCGGCAAGCTTTTCACGCACCGGTTCAGGGGCCAGGAAGTTGACCTCGATGAAGCGGCCGAGATTGTCGGCGATGCGGTTCTGGTTCTCGGGGATGATGCCGGTGTGCGGGATCGGCAGCCCCAGAGGTCGCCTGAACAGCGCCACCACCGCGTACCAGTCGGCCAGGCCGCCGATGGTCGCGGCCTCGGCAAAGGCAGCGACGAAGCCGAGCCACGGATAGCTGTGCTCGAACGACTTGGCCACGGCGAACACGAGAACGCACATCGCCAGCGCGGCTGTTGCCGCGAATTTGGTACGCCGCAGCGCCGAAAGCTTGGCGTCCGCATCGGTATCGATTCGCGAGGTCATGGCGTCGGCCGATTGTCCCAATGGTTGAGCTGCTCCTCGTCGGTCTTGCGGGCTAATCTAGTATCTCGCTTGCCCGAATGCCCGCGCCATCCCGCGCGGTCAGGTTTTCCCTGGCCTTGCACATAAAGTTGACGAGAATATTCACCTATTGTGTCGCGCTAGTCTGGAATTATTCCAAGGTATGGGCCATATTCGATTCAACCTATTGCTTTGCGAGGACAAAATGCGGTTAACGCGCCAGACCAATTATGCCATGCGCATCTTGATGTATTGCGCGGCAAACGACGACCGGTTGAGTCGCATCCCCGAGATCGCGGCTGCCTATTCGGTGTCGGAACTGTTCCTGTTCAAGATCCTGCAACCGCTGGTCGAGCACGGCCTTGTCCAGACCGTGCGTGGCAGGAATGGCGGCGTCAAGCTTGGCCGCGCGGCCGAAGCCATCAGCCTATTCGATGTCGTGCGCGTGACGGAAGAAAGCTTCGCAATGGCTGAGTGTTTCGAGAACGACGCCGCCGAGTGCCCGCTGATCGACAGTTGTGCGCTGAATTCGGCGTTGCGTGAGGCACTGAACGCGTTCTTCGCGGTGCTGGCTCGTTACACCATCGCCGATCTCGTGGCGGCACGCCCGAATGTGCGCAACTTGCTCGGCATCGACATGCTGATGGAGCGTCGCGCCCCGGCTGCCTGAACTTGGCCACGTCTTGGTCTGGCTAGACCTACTGCAATAACCTAAGCCGCTGACTGCGGCAGCACGAACGGCATGTTTCTGGCCGGCAGCACACCGACCCTGAGCCGGCAGTCGAACACTTTTTCGATCAGATCATCGCTCAGCACGTCCTGCGGCGACCCGGTTGCGGCCAGCTTGCCACGATGCATGACGAAGATCCGGTCGGCATACATGGCCGTCAGATTGAGGTCATGCAGGATGGCAACCACGCCGCCGCCCCTTCTGGCGAAGTCGCGGGCAATGTTCATGATGATCAGTTGGTGCTTGATGTCGAGGCTGGAAACCGGCTCATCGAGGAAGAGATAGCGCGGCTTGCCGTCGTGCACCGGTGCCCAGACCTGGCACAGCACGCGCGCAAGCTGGACGCGCTGTTGCTCGCCGCCCGAAAGCTCCTGGTAGAAACGTCCGGCAAAGCCGTCGAGATCGACGCGCGCCAGCGCCCGTTCCGGCAGCCGCGTATCATCGCCCGGCAAGACGCCCGAGCGGCCGCCGACAAGGCCAAGCTTGACCACTTCTCGCACCGTGAACGGGAACGACAGCGTCGTCGCCTGCGGCAGTACTGCCCTATGGACCGCGATCTCGGCCGGATTCATCGCCGAGAGATCGCGGCCGTTGAGCGCGACGCGCCCGGTGTAGGCGAGTTCGCCGGAAAGCGCCTTGAGGAAGGTCGTCTTGCCCGAACCATTGGGGCCGACGATGGCGGCGATCTCGCCGGGGCGTGCGTGGAAATCGACATCGGCGACAATAGGCTTGCCGGCAATATCAACCGAAACGTCCCTTGCCTCGATCATCCAGGCCTCACAGGTCGACTATGCCGCGTTTGCACAGCAGGATCCAAAGGAAGAACGGCGCGCCTGATATCGCGGTGACGATGCCGATCGGCAATTCGGCCGGCGCCACGATGGTGCGTGCGACCGCATCGGCCAGCAACAGCAGCGAGGCGCCGAGCAACGCCGACGCCGGCAGAAGATAGCGATTGTCCGGACCGATCAGCAGGCGCAGCAGATGCGGCACCACGATGCCGACGAAGCCGATGCCGCCACTGACGGCGACGGACGCGCCGACCGCCGCCGAGACGCCGATGATGGCCGTGTATTTCAGCCGCTGCACCGGAATGCCGAGATGGCCGGCGGTCGCCTCGCCCAGCGCCAGCGCGTTGAGGCCGCGTGCCAGGAACGGCATCGCCGCCAGCGCCAGCACGATGATCGGCCCGACGGAAGCAATCTTCGCCCAGGTCGCGCCACCGAGCGATCCGAGCTGCCAGAAGGTCAGGTCGCGCAACTGGCGATCATCGGCCATGAAGATGAGGATGCCGGTCAGCGCCATGGCGAGCGCGGCCAGCGCGATGCCGGCGAGGAGCATGATGGCAACCGAGGTTTGCCCCCGCCGCGTCGCAACCTGGTAAAGCACCAGCGTGGTGGCGAGCCCGCCACAGAAGGCCGCCAGCGGCAGTGCAAGCGTGCCGAGTGAGGCTGTCACCGGAGCCAATATTGTGGCGCCGAGCACGATAACGGCAACCGCGCCGAGGCTCGACCCGGCCGAAACGCCGATCAGGCCGGGGTCGGCCAGCGGATTGCGGAACAGCCCCTGCATGACCGCGCCGGAGACCGCGAGCGCCGCGCCGACCAGCATGCCGAGGATGATGCGCGGCAAACGGATGTCGTAGACGATCAGGCTGTCGCGGGCGCTCAACGCGGCGTTGTCAGGCACTGTGCCGAACAGCCAGCCGCCGATGACGTTGACGGTCGATGCGTCCGACGCCCCCGATGTCAGCGCCAGAAAAACGGCAGCCGCGAGCCCCAGGCACAGCAGAAGAATGACGATGCGGGCGCGGCCCGACCGGTCGCCCTCGGATGCGCTCGCCATCACCGGACCTGCGATCGATTGATCGATCATGATCTGCCTGCTCAGTCTGTGACCTGCCCGCCATAAAGCGAGACGGCGAGGTCGTGGATGGCATCAGCCGTGCGTGGCCCGAAGCCGAGCAGATAGCCACCATCGATGCGGATCAGCTTGCGCGCGCTTCCGGCCGGCGTCGAGGCGATCGACGGATTGCCGAACAATTCGTCGTCCGATACCGGAGGCCCGGCATTGCTCATCATCAGGATCACATCCGGCCTGGCGGTGATAACAGCCTCGTCGGACATTTGCTTGTAGCCAGAGAAGCCCTCGACTGCGTTGACGCCGCCAGCCAGCTTGACCATGCCGTCGGCGGCGGTCTCGCTGCCGGCCGCCAGGATCTTGCCGCCCTGTATCGACAGCACGAACAGGATGCGCTTGCGCTCCTTGATCGACGCCGTCTGCTGTTCGGCGGCCGTGAGCTTGGCATCGAGCTCCTTGGCCAGCACCTCGGCCTCGGCGTCGACGCCGAGCGCCTTGCCAACGATGCGGACCTTCTCGAGGATGCCTTCGTGGCTATAGTGCTCGGGCACCTCGATGAACGGGACGCTCGTCTTCTTCAAGACATCGACGGCTTCCTTGAGACCGCTGCCATGCAGCGCCAGGATGCCGGTCGGGTTGACCGAGAGCACGCCTTCCGGCGACAGCGCGCGCATGTAGCCGACATCAGGGAGCTCAAGCGCCGCCTTTGGGTACCGGCTGGTGGAATCGCGCGCCACCAGATGCTTCTCCTGGCCGAGCGCGTAGACGATCTCGGTGATCGAGCCGCCAATGGCGGCAATCTTCGAGGGATCGGCAAATACGGCCCTGTCTTCGGTGGCGCCAGCAGGTTGCAGCGCCACAAAAGCCAGGGAAAGACCGATCGCCGGCCTCATTGCCGCCCTTAGAACGGGCGCCAAGCTGAGGACAGGCGGCAGTCTCGAAAAAGAAACCATTTCTATAGTCCTCAGGCTGCTGTCGGGCTTGGGATGCGCGGCAGGTTTTCCGCCAGGAATCGCCAGTCGCCACGCTCGCTTTCGCCTTCATGACGCTTGCCGAAGAACTGGATGATCATCTTGCCGTCGACGTCATAGATCTCGAGCGAGGTGACATGACCGTCCTTGGTCGGCTTACGCACGGCCCATACCTCGTGGGTGTGGTCGGTTCGCAGGTGCAGGTGGAAGGTTTCGTCCAGCACGTTGATCCATGATCCCATCGACTTGATGGATTTGATCGGACCGGAATGGATCTGGATGCAGCCGCGGTTTCCCACAAAGCACATGATCGGCATCTCGCCCTCCGCGGCGTGATGGAACATGGCCCGGACGGCATCATTGTCGAGCAGCCAGGCATAGTCCTGGCCGACCATGCGCACCGCCTGCCGGCGGCTGAGCTTCAGCGTCTTCAGCATGCCGAAGAACTGGTGCACGTCGGTCAGCCGGCTCCAGCGGTCGCGCAGATCGTCGAGATTGGCGTTCGCTTCGTCACCATGGGTGTCGTCATCGGGGAGCGGCCCTGAAATGTCGACCGTCGGCTCCTGATTGGACGATTCGAGCGCGGCGACCAGCTTCTGATAGGCATAGAGACTGGAGGCCGGCCGCAGGTGCACCTTGTGCACGGCCTCGCCTGCCGCGTCGAAGAACTGCAGGCTGCGACGGATCTCTTCGCCTTCGCGCTTTTCCACGGCAAAGCCGTGTGCCCACACCTTCGGGAAGATGCGCAAATCGATGTTTTCGCCAAGCACCACGGCATTGTGGTTGCCGGTGACGACCTTGTCATAGACGCCGATCTTTTCGTGCACCGCGCTTTCATTGCGGGTCAGCGCCATGACCTCGCCGACGGCTTCGAGGCCGGTCAAAAGATCGTTGACGCGTGGCTCGATGCGGACGACGCCGTCGCCGCAATGCGCCGCGACCATCTCGGCCTCCGAAATGCCGAGCTGAGCAGCCAGATCACGCTCGCGCGTTTTCGGATTTTCTGCCCGTGCCCGCCGGATTTCATGCGGGGCGGGTTTTACGCGCTGGTCCATGTCTCGTCCCTCCTGCCTTGCCTTACTTGTTGAGAATGAGCTTGCCCTGGCGGGTGATCTTCAGCCGGTAGAGCGCGCCGTGATGCTCGATGCCGATCTCGTGCTCGCCCTGGAACAACGTGTTGCTGGACAGGGTCCGCACCGCCAGCGGAACCCGATCGAAACGGACGGAGGCATCGTCGGAACGGCGGACGCGATAGAGAAAATCGTTGGGATTGTGGGTGTTCATCTGGATCGATCCCTTTTCTGTGCCGGGCGTCTGGATAGGCGTTGCGTAATCCGATTCATTCTTGACTTGAATAATCATGTTTATTAGTCAGTGCAATACTGGATTAAATGAGTCAAGATTTAAGACGTCGGACACGATCAAAAATGCCAGCCAGCCCCGGGCCAGCCAGCATGAAACCTGGACTTTGGAGTTGGGGCATGGGGTTGGTGAATTGGGAATGGCGCGGCCGGTCGGCCGCGAACGGCGCGGCGGCTTTGCTGGCAACCGTGGCGGCGATCGCCTTGTCGGCGCAACTGGCCAACGCTCAGCAGGCGGCGGACCAGCAGACAGATCAAACGAAGAAGGCTGACGAAGAGAAGGCCGCACCAGCGGGCGCAACGCTGCTCGACAAGATCCTCGTCATCAGCCGCACCGGCGAGACGGCGATCGAATCGCTCGCCTCTGCCAGCCATGTCGATCAGGAACAGCTCGATCACCGCATGGCGACGACGCCGAACGAGATGCTGCTCGGCGTGCCCGGTGTCGCCGCGCAGGCCGACGCCAGGCGCGTCAGCACCAGCATCAACATCCGCGGTTTGCAGGATTTCGGTCGCGTCGCGGTCATCGTCGACGGCGCCCGTCAGAATTTCCAGCGTTCCGACCACGGCACCCAGTCGACCTTCTATCTCGACCCCGAGCTCGTCAAATCCGTCGACGTGATCCGCGGTCCTGTCGCCAACACCTACGGCTCGGGTGCCATCGGCGGCGTCGTCTTCTTCGACACCAAGGACGCCGAGGATTTCCTCAAGCCGAACGAGACATGGGCCGGTTCCGTCACGGGACGTTATGAGAGCAACGGCAAGGGCTGGACATCAAGCGCATCCGGCGCCTACCGCTTCAACGAGAACTGGGATGCGCTGGGCAACATCGTCTACCGCAACTACGACGACTACAAGGATGGCGGTGGCGACACGGTCAAGGGCACCGGCTTCGATGTGCTCAGCGGCCTGCTCAAGACCACCATCCGCCCAACTGACAACAGCGAACTGAAGCTCGGATGGGTCGGCTCAAGCGACGGTTGGAACGAGATCAGCGGCGGCGTGCCGGTCAATGACGTCGACCTGAAGTCGAACACCTTCACGGCCCGCTACAACATCACGGATGAGGACAAGAGCTGGCTCGATCTCCACATCAACACCTCTTACAACAAGACCAACCTCTATCTGGCCAGCCTCGTCCCTCTTAGCCGGTTCGATCCAACCACCGGCCTTCCGATCGTGCAGCCGGCAGGCTCGACGTCGACCTTCGACATCGGCACGACCAGCATCGACATCTGGAACACGTCCCGGTTCGAGACTGCCGGCATCGCGCACGAACTGACCTATGGCGGCGACTGGGTTGGCGACAACGTCAAGACCGGCGGCACCGCCGGCGGCGACAGCTTCTACACGCCGTCCGGCAAGCGCAACGTCTCCGGCGCCTATGTCCAGGACAAGCTCACCTGGGAGTGGCTCGAAGTCATCGCCGGGCTGCGCTACGACAATTACAGCCTCAAGGATGACACACACGAAACATCGGGCGACCGGTTGTCGCCGCGCATCACCGTCGGCGTCTCGCCGTTCGAATCGGCAGGCCTTGCCGGCCTTCAGTTCTACGGTACCTATGCGGAAGGCTATCGCTCGCCGTCGATTACCGAGACGCTGATCAGCGGCAATCACCCGGCAGGCGTGAGTTTCCCGTTCCTGCCCAATCCCAATCTGCGGCCTGAGACCGGCAAGACGACCGAATTCGGCTTCAACTACAAGCAGAACGACATTATCGAGGCTGGCGACGCGTTTCGTCTCAAAGCAGCGTATTTCAACAACGATGTCGACGACTATATCGAAGGCGTGACGCTGTCGGCATTCGATCCGACCAGCGGCTGCCCGTTCGGCCCAGGGATCCCGATCTGCTTCCAGTATCAGAACTTCGCCAAGGCCAAGATCAACGGCTTCGAAATGGAAGGCGTTTACGACGCGGCGTGGGGGTATGCCGGACTTTCGGCCTCCATCATCAATGGTCACACCATATCGTATGAAGGCGACCGCGCAGATCTCGCCACCATCCCCTCCTCCCAGGTCACGGCGCAGCTCGGCTTGCGCTTCCTCAAGGACAAACTGACTGTCGGCGGCGAAGTGCAGTACAACGGCAAGCCGAAGGGCAATGCGGTGGCCAAGGACTACACGCTGGTCAATGCCTTCGCGAGCTATCAGGCGACCGATAATCTCAAGATCGATTTCCGCGCCGAGAATCTGTTCGATGTCAAATACGCCAACCCGCTGAACGGCAGCACGACAGTTGCGGTCTATGAGCCGGGCACAACGCTCAAGCTGGCGGCAACGATGCGGTTTGGAGGCTGATGACCATGACGAGCTTGACGACATCCCTTCGTCTGCTGACCTCGACGCTGGCGATGTCGCTTGCGATGGTTCCGGCGTGGGCGCAAGAGTCCGCGCCGGTCCCCGCGCTCACCCTTGAACTCAACGGTGCGCAACCCTCAGACAAGGGTTGCCGGCTGACGTTCGTGGTCAACAACAATCTCGGCGCCGACCTGTCCAAGGCTGCATTCGAGATCGCCCTGTTCAACGAGGCCGGCGTCGTCGACCGGCTGACCGTGCTCGATTTCAAGGAATTGCCTGCAGGCAAGACCAAGGTGACGCGTTTCGATCTGGCCGGCACCGAATGTGCGAAAGTCAGCCGCGTGCTGATCAACAGCGCAACGGAGTGCGCCGGCACCGGCATCGAACCGAATGCCTGCATGCGCAAGCTGAAGACGGACACCAAAACCGGTATCGCTTTCGGCGCCTGAGGTGGGACTGCATCCCGCACTCCGGGAAAACTCCGTGGCGTGGCCGCCGGCCGGTTCTATGCGCTGTCGTTTGGACCAAGCGATCTTGATTTGACAATTCTGCTCTTGTCGCTGCAGGTCTCGCGGCGAGACATGCAGGATATCAACCCCCTCCCGGACGCCAGCGCCGAGCTGGCCATAGAACCAACCGAGCCGCTTGCGCTGCCGCGGCCGTCGGCCTGGAACCGCAAATGGACGGCAGCGATCGTCGTCTCCTGTCTGCTCCATGCCGCGGTGGCAGCGGCTTTTCTGATCTCGCCTTCAGGGACATCCAGTTTGGAGGATGCAATGCAGTCGGAAGGCAGTGATCAGTCGGGCACCAACGTGGTCGGCAGCGCGCTGGATAAGGATCCGGCAGCAATAAATGTTGCTCTGGTGCCGAACCCGCAACCGGCCAAACCACAGCCGGCAACGCCGCCCAAGCCGTCGCCGCCAATGGAGCCTTCTCAGCCAGCCGAGCAAGCGGCAAAGCCCCCGCTCATGCCTTTGCCGGAACCTGTCAGACAGCAGACGGTCACCCCAGACATATTGGTGGCCGGCGCGCCACGATCCGATGACCAGAGCGTGGCTCCCAAGAGCGAAACGCCGGCGCAGCCGACCGTTCAGGCCGAGAGCGCCGAAGTGCCTGTCGCCGTTCCAGAGCAGCCGCCGATCCCCAGCGCCAGGCCAATTCCGGCAGCTGCCCCTTCGAAGGCGGCGGATGAGAAACGCGGCACGGCGGATGGTCAGGACCGGTTGGCGCAGGCCGCCAGCAAGGGCAAAAAACAGAAAGAGGCAGGCAGTGCCGCGGAAGACAGCTACCGCGGCGACGTCATCAGAAAGCTCAGCCGTGTCAATCGCGCCGTCCCGCCTTCTGTGCAATTGACCGCCCGCAACAATGCCGTTGTGACATTCGTCATCGGCAGCCGTGGCGGTATCGATGAGCTGCGCATTCTGCAAAGCTCCGGATCGCCAGATTTCGATCAGGTCGTGCTCGGCATCGTGCGCAAGGCGGCACCCTTCCCACCCATTCCGCCAAAGGTCGGCGACAGTCTTGTCTTCACCGGCGCAATCGGTCCGTTTTAAGAACCTCGGCCGTCCAAGCCAACAATCAATCATAATTCATCAACGCTGAAAGGAACCACCATGTACATCGCCATGAACCGCTTCAAGGTGCAGACTGGCTCGGAGAGCGACTTCGAAGCCGTCTGGAAGAACCGCGACTCCAGCCTCGCGGGGATGAAAGGGTTCCGGGAATTCCACCTGCTGCGCGGCCCGGTCAACGAGACCGAAGGCTACACGCTGTTTGCGTCGCACACGGTGTGGGCGAGCCACGATGATTTCATCGCCTGGACCAAGTCGGAGAATTTCCGTGCCGCCCATAGAAATGTCGGCACGACAAAGGTCCACTATCTCGGCCACCCCCAGTTCGAGGGTTTTTCGGTTGTAGAAGGCGCCTGAAATGCCAACGCCGGCCGAGGACCCTGCGCGCAGCGTCCCGATCCTGCCCTCGCCCGACTTTACGGCGACACGCGATTTCTATCGCGATGAACTCGGCTTCGGTGTCGTCGGACCGGAGATGGACGACTATCTGATCGTGCGTCGCGGCGAGATCGAGATCCATTTCTGGAAGAGCGACGACCGCAAGCTGCCCGAGGTTTCATCCTGTTACATCAGGGGCGGCGAGGTTCCGTCGCTGCACGCCGAATTTTCCGCGCGCGGCGTCACGGCGCTCGGTCCGTTCACCGTCCGGCCCTGGAACATGAAGGAATTCTATATCCGGGATCCGCACGGCAATTCGCTGAAGTTCGGCTGCGCACCCGAAGAGGTGTGAAGACAACGCGAGTTCAGCGCAGGACGGACCCCGAGCTGCTGCTCCCCAACCCACAGGCGACGAAGGCCGACCAGAAGCGTCGCCGGCTGGCTGGCCGGCGACGCTTGCGCCATATCAGTTGTCCTGGAACTGGTTCTGTTCGGTGAATACCACCGTACGGTCGGTCACGCCCTGGAAGACCACTTGGTAGGCGTTGGACGAGGTGGCCGTGTCGATAACCTGGCCCTGAACGTACGAGCCGGCAATGATGTAGTAGGTCGGCTTCGGCGTGAACTGGTACAGCAGGTTGGGCAGCGCCTGCACAGCAATCGTCGGCTTGGCATTCATCGCGATACCGACATTGACGCTGACAGACTGGCTCGCCTGAACGATTGCCGTCGGGATTGTGGTATCCGACTGCACGCTGATCAGCCCCGCCTTGCCGTTCGTCGGGCCGACCGGAAAGGCCGGCGCACCATAGGGGAACGGTCCGAGATACGTAACGCCAATCGAATTCTGGGTGTTGATCATCACGTCGGCGTTGGACGCCGTAGTGAAGCGTCGGGGGTTGGTAGTTGTTCCCTGATCCTGGATGTAGCCAGTGTTGACCTGGTAGTTGATTTCCCAGGAAAATACTGACTGGCTCGGGTTGCTGATGCTGCCGGGCGCTGCCCCGCCGAGCATCCACGCCAAAGATACCGGATTGACCGAGGGACCGACGATGTCCGGGATCGTCTGGAAAAGGGCAAACTGCTGGAATTTGCTGTTCTGGTTAAGGACGGTCAGCGAATAAGGCTGTCCAGCCTCTACCTTGGCATTGACCATGGTGCCCATCAAGAATCTCATTCTGGTAGCTCCTCGTTGTTGGGTTTGACCGCGGTGTCACCGGTGGCCGATGCAGCCAGTCCGGTCACTTTGGGTGCAATCCGCCGCAATCAAAGATTGCGCAATATGGCCTGCACAAGAACAAGGTATTCAAATTTATATTATTTAGCTGTATCCTAGGTGACACCAAAATATTCTTTTTCAACACTAAAATTCCTATGTATATTTATGTTGTCTAAAGTTAAGTTTCGCTGACATAGGCCGAGCATACATGTCGAATAGTGCGAAGAATGCGGTTCGGATCTCAGGGCTTCTATCGGCCAATATCTTTGGGGACTTCAATCAGAGCCAGCTAACGGAAATCGCGCAAACGGCTCACGAATACCGCTATGAATCGGGCCAGGTGATTTTCCAGCCGGGCGACCCATGTAACCAGCTCTCGATCATCACATCCGGAAGCGTCAATGTTTCCTTCAATTCGGAAGACGGCAAGGAAGTGATAGTTGCCGAATTGCGGGTCGGCGACACGATCGGCGAAATGGAGTTGCTTTCGAATTCGAAGCGGCTGACCAACTGTGTTGCCAGCCGCAAGACGCATCTCCTTGCACTCGACAAGCCGATCTTCGAAGGGCTGCTGACCAATCCGGCCTTTACCAAGGGGCTTCTCGAAACGATCTGCCGCCGACTTCAGCAATCGCTGTTGTTCGCCGAGGGCCTGTCAATCCATTCCCTGGAGACGAGGCTCGCTCGCTTGCTGGTTTCCATGAGCGAAACACATGGCCGACGTGTCGGGGATGGCGTTGTCATCGACCGCGCTATATCTCAAAGCCTGATCGGTCAGATGATCAACGCCAGCCGGCCGAGGATCAACGTTCAACTTCAATCCTGGAAACACGAAAAGCTTATCCGGCTCAGCGGCAACCGTATCACCATTCTCGATGAAGGGGCGATACGAAACATTTCGCGATCGCCGCTGGCCGACAGCTAGAACCTCACTCAGTTGCACCCACCCTTCACGAAGGCGATCATCGCCTCTGTGGTCGCGGTAAGGGCCGGGCCAGTCATCGCCAGCGTCTTGCCCTGCATGATCTGCGCGGACACCACGCTGACGAGGCTGTTGTCAGGCGCGAACCATGCCCCGCCACTGGCCCCCGTTCCGAATTCAGTTGGCGCGGCTAGATAGGTGCCGCCAACCTGCGCTAGTTTCGTCGAGTCCTGCTTGTACATATACTTGCCGTCACCAAAATTGCCGGGGTACCCCATCATGCTGACGGCGGTGAAACTGCCATCCTGGCTGAGCACGAACTTTCCGGCATCTGAATTTGCCGTGGTGCGCAGCGCAGCATAGTCGAGAGCGCTTTTCTCCGCGCTTGGCGGATTGGGACTGACTGGAATCCAATCCGTCAGCACCGCGGCCTGGTCAACGATAAACCTCGTCCCGGCGCCATCTTCATAAGCAGGGTAAAACACGACGTTCACCGCATGCTTATCGCCGCGCCACATGCTGTGCGCCGCGGCCAGCAGAACGTTGTCTTCCGAGACGAATTGCGCGCTGGCCGTATAGTCGACTCCGTCGCGGGTGTAGAAGAGCTTGCCGCCATATTCATAAGGCGGCTGAGTCACGTCGACTCGTGCGGTGGCCGCAAGCCCCTCAGGCTTGGGTGCGGTCACGTTGCCGCCGTCGTTTTCGGAAACGGCCCGGTCACGCCGCTCCTTGGTCCAGTAGCCTTCACCCGCCTCATCGGCGGCCAAGACAGTCTTGTTGGGTTGCCAGCAAGCGAAATCGGCGGCGTCGGCGCCGCTGCAAGAAATCAGCCCGCTCAGCAACGCCAATGAGCCTGATACGATCGATCTTGAAGCCATCTTCGTCTCCTCGTCCTTGCCTCAATCGGATTGGCGCCACCACCACGATTTGGCGATGAGAAAACCCGGTTGGTGTCGGACCATCCGACATCGGCAAGACTACGTGGCACCGAGACGATCGGCAGTTCCGCAGGCTACAGTGGAAACGAATTTCTGATCTTGTGCCCGAATTCACCAAGCCGGCAACGCCTTACGTTTGCCGGCTTCTCCCCTTGCGGCGCCGAATACCCGCCAGCTCTCTAGGCAGCGGCCAGCAGGCTCGCATTGCCGCCAGCGGCCGTGGTGTCGACGCAGACAGCCCGTTCATGTGCATAGGCCGCCGGGTTCAGCACCTCGCTGACCAGCGGCACGATCGGGCCGGAGCGCTCAGCGATAACCTTGCGCACGATGCGCGCGGCCTCGGGCGTGCCCGAGAAGGCAACGACATCGACGCGCAGCGAGCGCGCTTCGACCGGATCCGGCCGGCCGTCTATGGCGGCCAGCGGTAGACCCTTGCCGGTGAGCGCCGAGAGTGCCGACGGCGCACCGGGCGCCACGGCCAGCACCGCATTGCCGGCGGCGAGTGCCTGGATCGTCTGCGCGAGCAGCGTGTCGCCATCAGGACCAAGGCACAGCACCCGTCCGCGCGGCGACAGCGACAGCGTGTTGGCCTCGCCGGTCGGCCCGGGCAGGTCGACCTGGCCGAAGTCGATGCCGGCGGCGGCGCCTATGGCCGCGGCACCCTTGCCGCGCAGATGCTTCCTCAGAATGGCGATCCGGTCCGGACGCGTCGACCAGCCGCCAAGTGTGGGATCAGGCAGATTGTCGGCAAGTTCGGTCGCCGTCACCTTATGGCCATCCTGCAAATGGGTACCGGCCTCCGGCCCCTTGCGGAAGCGCCTGAGATAGTGCGGACCGCCGGCCTTCGGTCCAGTGCCCGACAGCCCCTCGCCGCCAAAGGGCTGCGAACCAACGACGGCGCCGATCTGGTTGCGGTTGACATAGATGTTGCCGGCATGGATGCCGTCGACGAAATGCTGTACGCGGCCCTCGATGCGGGTGTGCAGGCCGAAGGTCAGGCCATAGCCCTTGCGGTTGATGGCGGCGATGACCGCATCGATCTCGTCGGCGTCGAAGGTGGCGACATGCAGCACCGGCCCGAACACTTCGCGCTCCATGTCCTCGATACCCTTGACCCGGAAGACGTGCGGCGCGACGAAGCGACCCTCCTTGGGTGCCTCGAGCTTGGCGATCAGCCGGCCCTGCAGGCCCATCTTCGTGCAGTACTCGCGGATCGAGCTTTGCGCCTCGTCGTCGATGACAGGGCCGACATCGGTCGAAATCCGCCAGGGATCACCAATGCTGAGCGCCTCCATGGCGCCTTTCAGCATCTCCAGCATCTTCTTCTCGACGTCCTTCTGCACGTAGAGCACGCGCAGCGCTGAGCAGCGTTGGCCGGCACTCTGGAAGGCCGAGGCCAGAATGTCGCGCACCGCCTGCTCGGGCAGCGCGGTGGAATCGACGATCATGGCGTTGAGGCCGCCGGTTTCGGCGATCAGCATGGCGTCGGGCGCGGCGGTCTCGGCCAGTTGTTTTTCGATCAGCTTGGCGACCTCGGTCGAGCCGGTGAAGCAGACGCCGGCAATGCGCGGATCGGCGGTGAGTGGCCCGCCGACCGATGGGCCGTCGCCAGGCAGCAACTGAATAACGTCTTCCGGCACGCCGGCCTCGCGCAGCAGTTCGACGGCGCGAAAGGCGATCAGCGGCGTCTGCTCGGCCGGCTTGGCGATGACCGAATTGCCGGTGACAAGTGCTGCCGCGATCTGGCCGGTGAAGATGGCGAGCGGGAAATTCCATGGCGAAATGCAGACGATGGCGCCGCGCGCTTGCGTGCCCGCCTCCGCATTGGCCGCCTCGGTGGCGTAGTAGCGCAGGAAGTCGACGGCTTCGCGCACCTCGGCCACACCGTCGGCCAGCGATTTGCCGGCCTCCCTTGTGGCCAGTGCAAAGAACTCGACGGCATTCGCCTCATACAGATCGGCGGCGCGGTTGAGGATGGCGGCGCGCTCGGCCACGGGACGCTTCGCCCAGGCCGGTTGCGCTTCCACCGCGATGCGCACGGCGGTCGCGACTTGCTTGGCAGCGGCCTCGCTGACCGTGCCGACCACTTCGGAAGGCTTTGCCGGATTGACGATCGGGCGCTGCTTGCCGTAGCCGGCGGCACGGGTGATCGGCTTGGCATGCCAGCGATCCGGCCCGGCGAAAGCGGCCTTGGCCTTGTCGATCGCCGCCAGCGTCACCGTGTCGGTGATATCAAAACCCTTCGAGTTGCGACGGCCGGCGCCAAAAATCTGGGAAGGCCGGGCAATCGCCGGATTGGCGGCCGGACCCTGGCTCTCGACGGTTTCGAGCGGATCGCGGGCGATGTCCTCCGGCTCGACGTCCTCGTCGGTCAGTTGGTGCACGAAAGAGGAGTTGGCGCCGTTCTCCAGCAACCGGCGGACCAGATAGGCAAGCAGATCGGAATGCGCTCCGACCGGTGCATAGATGCGGCAGCGTGTGCCTTCGGCCTGGCGCACCGTCTCGTGCAGGGCCTCGCCCATGCCGTGCAAGCGCTGGAACTCGAAGGCATCGCGATTCGTCGCCATCGACAGGATCGCGGCGACGGTATGCGCGTTGTGAGTGGCGAACTGCGGATAGATGCGGTCGGTCATGCCAAGCAGCTTCTTGGCGCAGGCCATGTAGGAGACGTCGGTGTTGGCCTTGCGGGTGAAGACGGGATAGCCTGACAGTCCCAGCGTTTGCGCCCGCTTGATCTCGGTGTCCCAATAAGCGCCCTTGACCAGCCGCACCATGATGTTGCGGTCGTATCTCTTGGCCAGCGCGTAGAGCCAGTCGATGGCGAAGGCCGCGCGTGGCCCATACGCTTGCACCACGACACCAAAGCCGTTCCAGCCGGCAAGCTCCGGCTCGGCCAGCACCCGCTCGATCACGTCGAGCGACAGATCGAGGCGGTCAGCCTCCTCGGCGTCGATGTTGAGGCCCATGCGCGAATGGCGCGCGGCCAGCGCCAGCGACAGCAACCGCTCGGCCATGACAGGCAGCATCTCGTCCCTCTGCGCCACCTCATAACGCGGGTGCAGCGCCGAAAGCTTGACCGAGATGCCGTGGTTCTGCCTGATATCAGGGCCGTTGGAGCCGGCATCGAGCGACGAAATCGCGTCGGCATAGGCCTTGTGATAGCGCAAGGCGTCGGCCTCGGTGCGGGCTGCTTCGCCCAGCATGTCGAAGGAATAGAGATAGCCCTTCTGCGTCATCGGTCGGCCGCGCTTGACAGCCTCGGCGATGGTGCGGCCGAGCACGAACTGCTCGCCCATCTCGCGCATGGCGGCTGCCACCGCCTTGCGGATGACCGGCTCGCCCAGCCGGCGCACCATCGAGCGCAGCGTGCCCTCGATGCCGCCCTCGCCCTCATCGAGAACGCGGCCGGTCAGCATCAGCGCCCAGGTCGAGGCGTTGACGAAGATGGAGCTCGAGCCGCCGGAATGCGCCGACCAGTCGTGCGGCGCGATCTTGTCGGCGATGAGGTCGTCCATCGTCTCGGTGTCAGGCACGCGCAGCAGCGCCTCGGCCAGGCACATCAGCGCCACGCCTTCCTTGGTGGAGAGGCCGTAGGCCGAGAGGAAGACTTCCATCAGCCGAGGATCCGACGAGCCGCGTACCGCCCGCACCAGATCGGCGGCCCGGGCCGAGATCGCCTTGCGGTCTTTCACTGAAAGGCCCGTCGCCTCGGCAAGCCGCTGCACGGCCTCGTCTTCATCGGGCAGGTAGTTGGCGCGGATCTGCTGGCGGATGGCATCAAGCGCTGGCATGGCGGTCCCATGGATCGAGCAAAGGGGATCGGGCCGGCGGTCACCGGACCGAATGGCGCAAGCTAGCACAGGTGCGAAATTTCGACCGGTCCAAAGAAATCGACATCACAGGTCATTCGGTCTATCTTGGTATGCAAAAATTATCATACGGACTGTAGACTCGATGACAGAAGACCAATTGGACCGCATCCACAGGAATATCCTCGCCGCGCTGGCAAGCGATGGCCGGCTTTCCATGTCAGAACTGGCGGCAAAGGTCGGCCTGTCGAAGACGCCGGTGCAGGCGCGGGTGAAGCGGCTGGAGAAGGACGGCTACATCAGGGGCTACCAGGCGATCATCGACCGCGAGCGCATGGGCGAAGGCCATGTCGCCTTCGTCCAGGTGAAATTGTCCGACACCCGATCCGCCGCGCTCGACGCCTTCAACCGGTCCGTACAGGCCGTGCCCGAGATCGAACAGTGCCACATGATGGCATCGAGCTTCGATTATCTGCTGAAAGTCCGCACAAGGGATATCGCCGCCTACCGCCGCGTCCTGGGCGAGCGCATCTCGGCGCTCCCCCACGTCGCCCAGACCTCGACCTTCGTGGCGATGGAGACGGTCAAGGATCGGTAATTCACTCCGCCAACGTCTTCAGGAACGCCACCAGCGCCGCACGCTCTCGGTCTGAAAGCTCCAGCGGGTGAACCTCTGACACCCCTTCGACGCTGGGAGCAGCCTTGGCGTAGTGCGCCACCACCTCGTCGAGCGACGAAAACTGGCCGGCATGCATATAGGGCGGCCGCGTTGCCGCTCCGCGCAGCGACGGCGTCTTGTAGGCGCGGATCAGTTGCGGCGCATCCTTGACCATGAAGCGGAACTCGCCGCAGGCGCCGGCGTCGCCATCGCGGAAGGCACCAAGGCAGTTGAATGGGTCGGCCTCGACTTGGCGCACGGCATCGATGCGGCCGCGATCCAGCGGCAGAACCGCAACGGGCGGCACACCGGTGTTGTGAAAACCGTTGTCGGTGAAGCGGGGGCCGTCGTGGCAGGTCACGCAATTGGCCTTGCCGATGAACAGTTTCAGCCCAAGGATTTCCTCCTTGGAAAAGACCGCATCGCCTTTCGGCTCGGCGCCGGTGGCGAGATCCAGCGCAAAGCGATCGAAGCGCGTCGGCGCCGGCTCGATCGACCGTTCGAACGCGGCGATCGCCTTGCCGATATTGGCAAAGACGCCGTTGATGGCGTCGCGCTGCGCACCGCTCATCGCGTTCCAGGCAGCCTTCTCGGCATCTGTTCCAAGTGGGCTGGCATTCAACGGCATGTCGGAGAAGTCGGGCAGCGGCCCGAAGATGCGCTCATAGCGCTCGCCGAAGCGCGCCTTGATGTAATGCGCGTAGGCGGCGCGGTTTCCCGCCTGCTCCAGCGGATTTTCGAGCGGCGTCAGCGCTTGCGCCCACAGGCTGTCGCGGCGGCCGTCCCAGAAGAACCAGGGATCGCGCGCCACGCCGGCCAACGGCATGGTGCGCCGGTTGGTGTGGCCGACACCGACCGCTTGCGGCAGGTCGTCCTGGAATTGCCGGTCGATCTTGTGGCAGGTCGAGCACGACACCGTGCCGTCGCGGCTCATGCCCAGATCGAAGAACAGCGTCGAGCCGAGTGCGGCGGCGGCCGGCACGTCGGCAAAGCGGTTGGTGGTGTCGGGCTTCAGCGCCGGCAACCTCGACAGCGCCAGCGAGGCGATGGTCTTCTTCTCGGCGTCGGAAAAATCCGGCTTGCCGCAGCCGACGAGGCTGACGGCGACCACCAGCGCCAGAAAGCAGAAAAGGCGCTTCATCGATCGCTCACAGCACCACGTTGAACAGTACTGTGTCGGAGCCGGCGCCGGACGAGATGGCGAAACGAAGTTGCCACCAGCCGCTCATGGTGAATTTCAGCCCCTCGACGCGGTAACGGCCTTCGCCCAGGTAATCGGTGACCTGCGGGCTGGTCGGCAGGCCGTGATTGTGTTGCGGCATGCCGCCGGAGATGGCGATCGCGGCGCGCTCCACCGAAGCCCCTGTCTTTGTTTTCAGGGTCAGCAGCCAGGATTCCAGTTCGCCCTGCCGCACCACGCCCCGTTCCGGCACGAAGCTCGCCATGTACAGCCCGTTGTCGCTTTTCTTCGTCCGCGCGACATCCGGGCCGGCAGGCTGCGCCGACCGCGGCGCCGTCAGATAGACGACCGCGAGAATGCCGACCAGCAAGGCGGCCAGACCAAGACCTGCTAAGAGATAACGCCATAGTGATGCCAAACCGGTTCCTCTTGTGCAGACAACGCTCTGCCGAACGGATCGCATCCCGCCAGCCTGTGGGAAAACGCTGTGGCGGAAAAAACCCTGCTTGCCAAGCATGGCGCTGCCGATGGCAAAAAGCTACAGCACCGAGATCACAGGAGGACTGTACATGGCGGGAACCGGCGTCGCCTCGATCGGCGAATGCATGCTCGAACTGTCGGGCCAGACGGGACCGAACTGGCGCATGGGCTTTGCCGGCGACACGTTCAACATGCTGTGGGCGCTGCATGCGTTAAGTGCAGACCGGCCGGCAACCTATGTCTCGGCCTTCGGCGACGATCCCTTCTCGCAAGGCCAGATCGATTTCTTCGCCGAGAACGGCATCGGCATCGGCTCCAGCCCGGTCATAGCGGGCGCACGGCCCGGCCTCTATGCCATCACGCTGACCGGGGCCGAGCGTTCCTTCACCTACTGGCGTTCCGACGCTGCTGCCCGGCAGCTCGCCTCGAATCCGGCCGCGCTGTCGAAAAACCTGGAAAACCAAGCGCTTGTATACTTTTCCGGAATCACTTTGGCAATTCTGGACGAGGCCGCGCGCGCCACGTTGCTGGCGGCCGTCGCCAAGGCGCGCTCGGCTGGTTCACTTGTCGCCTTCGACCCCAACTACCGGCCACGGCTCTGGCGCAATCGCGTGGAGGCGCAGGTAGCGATCGTCGAAGCCCTTGCCGTCACCGACATCGCATTGCCGACCTTCCCCGACGAGCAGATGCTGTTTGGCGATGCAACACCGCAAGCGACCGCGGAGCGGCTCGGGCAACTCGTCGGCGAGATCGTCGTCAAGAATGGCGAAGCGCCGGCGCTGATTGCCCAAGGAGGAACACGGCGCGAAGTCCCGGCGATCCATGTCGCCGCTCCCGCCGACACGACCGGCGCAGGCGATTCCTTCAACGGCGGCTATCTTGCGGCCCGTCTTGCCAGCCATGACCCGCTGGAAGCAGCGCGCCGTGCCCATCGTGTCGCCGCCGCCGTGGTGCAGGTGCGCGGCGCGCTGGCGCCGTTCGACACGCTGCGAGCGGCATTCGCCGGATAACGTTAAGGCAGGCGGAAGCGGTATTCCGTGACGTGGTGGTAGATCGCGCCCGGCCACAGCGTTGCCTGCGGGAAATAGGGCCGGTTCGGCGCATCCGGCCACACCTGCGGCTCGAGGCAGAAACCGCAAAAGGCCTTGTAGTTCCGCCCCTCCAGCCCGGTGCGCGGCGTCACATACTGGCCGGTATAAAGCTGAACGCCGGGCTCGGTTGTCCAGACCTCCATCTCGACGCCGGAACTGGCGCCTTGCGTCCATGCCGCCTGCTTGAGCGGCCCGCGTGTCGAAGCAAGGCAGAAATTCTGGTCGTAGGGCAGCTGCTCACCCTCGGTCTCCATGCGCAGCGGCCGCGCCTGGCGGAAATCGAACGGCGTGCCGTCTACCGGCTTGACCACCCCGGTCGGGATCATGTCGCCATCGACCGGCAGATAGGCGCCGGCATTCAGCATCATCCTGTGGTCGAGAATGTCGCCGGCGCCGCCATCATCCAGGTTGAAATAGGAATGCTGGGTGAGATTGCACAGCGTCGGCTCCTCGCAGGTGGCGGTCAGCTCGACGCTGAGCGTGCCGGGGATCTTCAGCCGGTAGGTGCAGGTGACGTCAAGCGCCCCGGGAAAACCCATTGTGCCGTCGGGATCGTGCAGCGTCAGCGTGACGAAATCCCTGCCATGCAGGAAAACCGTCCACGGCCGGCGGGAGTAACCTTGCGAGCCGCCATGCAGCGTATGCTTGTCGAGGAAGTTTTGCTCGGTCTGGTAGCGGTTGCCGCCAATGGTGAAGCGGCCATCGCGGATGCGGTTGGCATAGCGGCCGACGACCGCGCCGAAGAAGCCCGTATCCGTCTCGTAGCCTTCCAGACGATCATAGCCGAGCACCAGCGGCGCATCGTGCCCGGTCAGGCGCAAATCCTGGATGATTGCGCCCAGACCGATGATGTTGGCGGTGATACCGCCGCCCCTGATCGTGAAGCGACGCACTGGTTCGCCTGCCTGAGTCGTACCGAAAACCTCGCCGTCCTTCATCGCCATGCCCGTAAATGCCAGTTGATCCAGAAGACTTCGGCTGGTTTTCCCATGAGAGATGGGCAGGCCATTGGCCTCCCCTTCTCAGAGATAGCCTATCAGAGGCCGAGGCCGCCGATGCAGACATATTTGGTGTCGAGATAGTCCTCGATCCCCTGATGCCCGCCTTCCTTGCCGAGACCCGATTCCTTGACGCCGCCGAACGGCGCCTCCGGCGTGGTGATGAGGCCTTCATTGACACCGACCATGCCGTATTTCAGCCCTTCCATGACGCGGAAGGCACGGCCGAGATCGCCTGTGTAGAAATAGCAGGCGAGGCCGAATTCAGTGTCGTTGGCGAGCGCGACGGCTTCCTCTTCGGTCTCGAACTTGAACACGGGTGCGACCGGGCCAAAGATCTCTTCCTTCATGAAGCGCATCTTGGGTGTCGCGTTGGCGATGACCGTCGGCTGGAAGAACGAACCGCCGAGCGCATGGCGCTTGCCGCCGGCGACGATCTTGCCGCCCTTGGCGGTGGCGTCGGCGATCAGTTCCTCGACCTTCTCGACCGCCTTCTCGTCGATCAGCGGTCCCTGCTGCACGCCGTCCTCGAGGCCGGAACCGACCTTCAGCCCGTTGCTCGCCGCAGCGAGCTTCTCGACGAACTTGTCATAGACACCAGCCTGGACAAGGAAGCGGTTGGTGCAGACGCAGGTCTGGCCGGAATTGCGATACTTGGCGGTGATAGCGCCGGCGACGGCACGCTCGAGGTCGGCGTCGTCGAAGACGATGAACGGCGCGTTGCCGCCGAGCTCCATCGACACCTTCTTGACGGTGACCGACGACTTCTGGATGAGAAGCTTGCCGACCTCCGTCGATCCGGTGAAGGTGATCTTCGACACCAGCGGATTGGCGCAGATCTCGTCGCCGATCTCGCTGGCTGAACCGGTCAGGATGTTGACGACGCCCTTGGGAAAACCGACTTCCTCGGCAAGCGCGCCCCAGGCGAGGCCGGAGTAAGGCGTCTGCGAGGCCGGCTTGACGACCGCGGTGCAGCCGGCGGCAAGCGCCGGGCCGAGCTTGCGGGCCAGCATCGAGGATGGGAAATTCCACGGCGTGATGGCGGCAATGACGCCGACCGGCTCCTTGGTCACCAGGATGCGGCGGTCCGCCCATGGCGAGGGCACGACGTCACCATAGGTGCGGCGGCCTTCCTCGGCGAACCACAGGATGTAGGCCGCGGCAGAGCCGATCTCGCCCTTCGATTCGAACAGCGACTTGCCCTGCTCGATGGTCAGCAGTTCGGCCAGCACGTCCTGATTGTCCATCATCGCGTCGTGCAGCTTGCGCAGCAGCTTCGAGCGCTCGAGCGCGGTCGTCTTGCGCCACGACTTGAAGGCGGCGGCGGCGGCCTCGATGGCGCGGCGGGTCTCGGCCTTGCCCGACTTCGGCACGGTGCCGATCTTGAGACCGGTGGCCGGGTTGTTGACGTCGACCGTCTGGCCGCTGTCGGCCTGCACCCATTCGCCATTGATGAGATTGGCCTGCCGCATGAAATGGCTGGTTTTCTGAAGCATGGTCTATCCTCCGTTCGGCGCGCTGACGGGCCGGTCTGTGAAGTCTTCGGTGAGCGTGCGCCATGGACTGAAGCCGGCACGCCGGAGCCACTGCTCTTTACCTAGCGCAAGGCCCGCAAGCAATCGCAAGATGGCATATAGGGGTTGGACCAGCCCGCGGCGAGAGCAGGCCGACTATGACACCCCCATCGCGGGCCGGCATCATCTGAATATCGACATACCCCATCAGAAAACGTGCAGCACCACCGTCAGCCAGAACGCGGTGGTGAGGGCGGAGCAGGCCGTGGCGATGGTCATCTGGTTCGACGCCAACGCCTGGCCGGTGTTGAAGTGGACCGCGATCAGATAGGAATTGACGCCGGATGGCATCGCGGCCACCATCACCGCCACCTTGGCCGTCAAGGGCGGCAGGCCGAGCAGCCAGACGAAGGCCAGAACCAGCGCCGGCATCAGCAATAGCTTCAGCACCGAAAGCACCAGCGCCGGCCTAACATTGCCCGAAATGCCGAAGCGGCGCAGGCTGAGTCCCATGGCAAACAGCGCCACAGGACCGGCCGTATCGGCCAGAGCATCGACCAGGCGTATGGCGACATCCGGCAGCGGCGCACCGGTGACGCGCCATGCGAGACCCGCCAGAATGCCGATGATCAGCGGATTGATGAACAGCCGCCTCAGGAACCTACGGATGATGCGCAAGGGATGCACGGGTTCGCCGCCGCTCCGGCCGAACATCTCAAACAACACGATCGAAGCCATAAGCATGATCGGCAGATGCACCGACACCAGCAAGGACAGCACCTCGAAACCATCCGCTCCGAATATGCCGAGGATAAAGGGAGCCCCGAGCAGCACGATATTGGAAAAGGCAGACGAAACCCCGCCGACGACGCCGGCGCGTGCATCCCGTCCGAAGATCCGGGTGGTGACGAGATGGCCGGCGGCCCAGGTGATCGCCACGGCCGCGAAATAGGCGCCCCACAGCGGCCAGGGTGCCACGCCGTGGAAATCGGCATTCACCATGGTTCGGAACAGCAGCAGCGGCATCGCCACTGAGACCGCGAAGTCGGCTATCCCCTCGCCGCTCGCCGGCTTCAAATAGCCGGTCAACCCGGCGAGGTAGCCGAGCGCGACAAGGCTGAAGACGAAAAGGACGGTTTCGGTGAGCGGAGACATTTTTACCGTGACGGGCGAGTTTCCCGTGATAGGCGAGCCACGGCCGCGACGCAATCGCGCCCGAATTTGATCATCGTCGGCTGGCAGCGTTATAGAGGGTTTGGATCATCAGGGCGGGCACGAACGACAAATGGCCTTTGTCGAAGCCACGAAGCGTACTCTTTTGCGGCAGGCGTGGCTGACGGCTTTCGTCGCCGCACTGATTTGTCTTGCCGCGACCGCGCTTGCAGTTGCCGAGACGAAAAGCCTCAAGGGCGTGGCGCTGATCATCGGCCAGTCGAAATACGAACACATCGCCGCCCTCCCCAACCCCGCCAACGACGCCCGCGACATGGCCAAGATGCTGACCGACCTCGGCTTCGATGCGCGCAGCGTCACCGATCGCGACGCCACCAAGCTGAAGCGCGACCTCGAGCGTTTCACGGAAGATGCCGAAGGCGCCGATGTCGCCTTCATCTATTATTCCGGTCACGGCATCGAGGCCGGCGGCGAGAACTATCTGGTTCCGGTCGATGCCGACGTGTCGTCATTGAAAGATGCCGACCAAGCGCTGGTGCCGATATCCGCCGTCATGGATGCTTTAAAAGCGACCGTGCCGGTGACGATCGTGCTGCTCGACGCCTGCCGCACCAATCCGTTCCCGCAGGATGCCGTGGTGCGACGCGCACCGACCGCTTCCGCCTCGCCGATTGGGGCCGGCGGGCTGGAACCGGTGCGCGGCGCCAAGGCGCTCGGCAATGCGCCGGCGGCCGACGCGAGCCTGGGCACGGTGGTCGGCTTTGCCGCCGAACCGGGTCGTCCCGCGCTCGATGGCGCCGCTGGCGAAAACAGCCCTTACGCGTCCGCCCTGCTGCGCCACCTCGCGGCGATGAAGGGCACCGAGTTCGGCTCGGTCATGCGCATGGTGACCGAAGAAGTCTACCTCGACACCAAGGCAAGGCAGCGCCCCTGGGTCAATGAAAGCCTGCGCCGGCTGCTCTATTTCGGCGTCGCACCAGCGGAGCCGACCGGCGACGACGGGCTGATCACCGGCGAGCGGCGTCAGCTCCTGCTGACGATTTCCGACCTGCCCGACCCGAAACGGGCGCAGGTGGAACTGGCCTCACTGCAGGAAGGCGTGCCGCTCGATGCGCTCTATGGCGTGCTGAAGGCGCTCGGAACGGACAAGATCCCCGAGGATCCGTCCGACCTGCAAAAGGTGCTCGACGCCCAGGCCGAGCGCCTGAAGAAAATGATGTCCGAACGTGCCGCGCTGCGCACCGACGATCCGGAGATCAAACGCCTGGTCGCCTCCGCCGACAAGGCGATCGGCCAGGGCGCCATCGTGACGGCGCGCAAATTCCTCGACGATGCGGTCGGCCGGGTCGAACAGAGCAGCGATGCGGTCGATGAGGCCGAGGATCTCGTCAAGCAGAAGCGCCTTGCCGATGCCGCGATCTACGCCAGACGCGCCGATGCCTCGGGGCTGGTGTTCGATTACAAGTCCGCCGCCGGCGACTACGCCAAGGCGTTTTCGCTGGCCGAAAAATGGGACGACAAGCTACGCTGGAACTACAAGAACCAGGAAGCCGAGGCGCTGAACGCTTACGGCTACGCCACCGGCGATCTGGATGCGCTGCAGCACTCCATCGACGCCTATCGCACCATCCTGAACTTCATCCCCAATGGCGAACAGAATCGCGACTGGGCGATCACCCGCAACAACATGGCGGTGGTGCTGCAGACCATCGGCGAGCGCGAGACGGAGACCGCGCACCTCGAAGAAGCGGCTCAGATCTTTGGCGATTCCCTTGTCGTGTTCGAGCGCGAGAAGGACGATCTCAACTGGGCCGCCGCGCAGAACAATCTGGCCAATGTGCTGTTGAAGATCGGTGAACGCCAGAGCGACCCGAAGCGCCTGAACGAGGCGGTGGTGGCAATGCGCGCGACGTTGAAGAAGCGCCCGCGTGAAAAAGTGCCGCTCGACTGGGCCGCTTCGCAGAACAATCTCGGCCTGGCGCTCTATGCGCTGTCCGAGCGCGAGGCCGCCGGCGAACATCTGACGCAAGCCGAGGCGGCCTACCGGCTGGCACTTGAGGAATACACGCGCGAAAAGGCGCCGGTTGAATGGGCGATGGTTGAGAACAATCTCGGCAACACGCTGGTGTCGCTTGGCATTCAGCTCAACAACAAGGCGAAGATAAACGAGGCGGCCGACGCGTTCCGTGCCGCACTCGAGGTGCGAACCCGTGAAACCTTCCCGGTCTCGTGGGCAACCAGCCGGCTCAACCTCGGCAACGCGCTGAGCGGTGTCGCCCGCTTCGATATGGGCACCGGCGCGCTCGAAGAGGCAGCTGCAGCCTATGACGATGCGCTGACGGTGTTTACCCGGCTGCGTTTCCCGATGGACTGGGCCTCAGTGCAGAACAATCTCGGTTCGATCTACCAGACGCTTGGCCAGCGCACCCGCGACGCGGCCAAGCTGGAGCAGTCGGCCGCGGCGTTCCAGGCCGCCCGGCAGGTCTATGTCAGACGGAAATTCCCGCAGGACTGGGCAATGAGCCACTACAATCTCGGCAACACGCTGCAGCTTCTGGGCGGCGTCACCGACAAGCCGGAACATTACGGTGAGGCCATTGCCGCCTACCGCGATGCATTGCGCGAGTACAAGCGCGAGACGAACCCGCGCCAATGGGCGCTGGCCCAGGCCGGCCTCGGCTCGACGCTGCACTGGCTGAGCATGAGCAATGCCGACCCCAGGACCTTGCTAGAGTCCGTCGCAGCCCGCAGGGCAGCCCTCGAAGTGCTGACCATCGACGCGGCACCGGTCGACTGGGCCAACGCCCAGAACGGCATCGGCATGAGCCTGCTCAACCTCGGCAATCTCGAACGCACCGACAGATATCTCGGCGATGCCGAGGCCGCCTTCACGGCGACACTGAAGGTGTTCACCAGGGAAAGCCTGCCCATGCAATGGGCCTTCGCGCAGAACAATCTCGGCGACGTCCACTGGAACAGAGCCAGCTATGGCGGCGGCAAGGCCGAATATCAAAAGGCGATCAAATTCTTCGAGAACGCCAAGCAGGGCTTTACCGAAGCCGGCTACACGATCCCCATCCCGCTCACCGACCAGAAGATCGATCTGGTGAAGAAGCAGATGGCGAAGAAGTAGTGCTCCACCCTACCGCGCCTTGTCTTTCGGCTGGCTTTGCCGTCCCTATATGTCCCGTCACCGGAACCCATTGCCGGGAACCGGAGAAGGATAGCGGATGATTCGATTTGCCTTGGCGTTGTTCCTGCTTGTTGTTCCCGGCGTGGCTCACGCCACGGATGCAGGCTGGGCGCTGCTGCGCGATGGCGGCCATGTCGTGCTGCTTCGCCATGCCATGGTCACCGGCACGACCGACCCGGCCAATTTCGACGTCGACAGCTGCGCCACCCAGATGAACCTGTCAGCGCGCGGCAAGCAGCAGGCGAGCAAGATCGGTGCTCTGTTTGCCGCCCGGGCGGCACCGATCGAGCGCGTGCTGTCCAGCCGCTATTGCCGCTGCCTCGACACCGCCCGCATCGCCTTCGAGGCCGAGCCGGAACTGTTTGCACCGCTGGATCTCCTGAAGGGCGACGAGACGCAGAAGGCCGCGCAGATCGCCGCGATCATGAAGGAGATCCGCGCCTATTCCGGCTCCGACAATCTGGTCATGGTCACCCATCTGGAAGACATCGTGGCGCTGACCGGTGTTTCGCCGCGCGAAGGCGAGGCTGTGGTCGTCGAACCGCAGGGTGACGGCCTGCGCGTGCTCGGCCGCGTCACCTTTTAGGCGTGGCGATGTCCGGCTGACGCGCCGGTGAGCAGCCACGCATCGATGCGGACTTTCCATGCTTCGATCATGTGCGCGAACGCATCCTGCGTCAGTCCGGACAGATACGACCTTCCCGCCGCGTTCAAGGCCGTGAACGTATAGGCAATCGACGCTTCCGTGCCGCCGTCGGTCGCCTGGCGGCAGGCGACCTCGACAAATCCGAAACACGTATCCGGTGTGACCCTGACATAGCGGACACGATGCCCGGCAGGATCCCAGTCGGCGCAGGCCCAGAGTGTCTTCTCATCACCGTGGACGGTCCGGAAGACCATGCCTTGCTGCGTTTCTCCGCTTTGCGGATGCAAGAACTCCGGCTCCCAGCCATCCACCCACAAGGTCTCGCCAATCGGCGTGAACAGCGGGAAGACGCGATCGATCGGCCCGGAAAGGACAATGCTATGGCTGCGTTCAAGATGGCTCGTCATCCGCCTTCCTTCTCAGTCAGACGGTGGCTGTCCGCCGCACCGAGCTCCAGCCCGTAGATGCGCTTCAACTGGCTGATCGTTTCCAGGGTCGCTGGTGAAAACGGCGTCTGCCCTTCGAAAGCATGCAGCACGATGCCTTCGATTAGATCGCCGAGGCTCATGTCGCGATGCTCGGCCAAGGCCTTGAGCACTTTCACCAGTCGTTTTTCCAGGCGGACCCCGGTCTGCACGCGTTCGATGGTCATAACCTATTGGTATCATGGTACATTGGTACCATCAAGTGTTGCTGAAATGCCGCCATTGAAAGCAGCCGCAAATGGCGGAAAACCCGGTGATGCTGCGGTTGAAGGAGCTCGAGGCTCTGGAAACCATCGCCGGCAAGGTCGAGCGGCTGACCGTCCACAACGGAACGGGCGGGCTGCTGAACGACCTGGTCAAGCTCCGCGACAGCTGATGCATGTCGCCCAAAAGTGGTTCCGGTTTTGGGAAAACGACATGCATCGAAACAAAGACTGACGTAACGGTAACGGGAAGGGCCGCCGGGTTGACCGGCGGCCCTTCTTGCGTTTCCTAGGCACGCTTCCCATCTGCGCCCGGCGTATCAGGCCTTTTCCTGTCGGGAAAAACCGATTAGACAGCGCCCAAACAAGATGCGGACAGATTCCGCCCGCAACCGAAGGAAAAGCCCTTGTCCACCACGTTCGACAAAGTCGCCAAGATCATTGCCGATACCAGCGAGATCGATATCGACACCATCACGCCCGAAAGCCACACGATCGACGATCTCGGCATCGACAGCCTCGATTTCCTCGACATCGTCTTCGCCATCGACAAGGAATTCGGCATCAAGGTGCCGCTGGAAAAGTGGACCCAGGAGGTCAACGACGGCAAGGCTTCGACCGACGATTACTTCGTCATGAAGAACCTGTGCGCCAAGATCGACGCACTGGTCGCCGCCAAGACCGCCTGATGTCAGTTGAGCGCACGATCTTGACGCGCTCTGCCGCCTGACCCACAAAGCCGCCCATGAGCAGCCCCCGCGACGTCGTCATCACTGGTATCGGCCTTGTCTCCTCGCTGGGGGAAGGTCCGGACGCCCATTGGCAGAAGCTCGCGCAGCCAAGCCTGCAGCCGGTGCTCGAAGCGGCGCGGTTTGCACCCTATACCGTCCATCCTCTGCCTGAAATCGACTGGAACCTGCAGATCGCCAAGCGCGGCGACCAGCGCCAGATGGAAACCTGGCAGAGGCTCGGCACCTATGCTGCCGGCCTTGCACTGGACGACGCAGGCATCAAGGGCAACGACGAACTCTGCGCGACCATGGACATGGTGGTGGCCGCCGGCGGTGGCGAGCGCGACGAGGCGGTCGATGCCGCCATTCTCGCCGCTTCGGAAAGCCGCAATGACCGCGATGTGCTGCTCAACGAGAAATTGACCACCGAATTGCGGCCGACACTGTTCCTGGCCCAGTTGTCCAACTTGCTCGCCGGCAACATCTCCATCGTCCACAAGGTCACCGGCTCGTCCAGAACCTTCATGGGCGAGGAAGGTGCCGGCGTCGCCGCCGTCGAGACGGCCGCCGCGCGTATCCGCTCGGGCCAGTCGACTCACATCCTGGTCGGCGGTGCCTTCCAGACCGAACATTCCGACATGCTGCTCGGCTATGAGCTTGCCGGCTATTTGCATCGCGGCCCGTGGAAGCCGGTCTGGCAAAGACAGGGTGCTGAGGGCGGCGGCGTCGTGACCGGATCCGGCGGCGCCTTCCTGGTGCTGGAGCAACGCGAGCATGCGATAAGCCGGGGTCGGAAAATCTATGCCGAACTTGGGCTGGTCGTCTCCGGCCGCGCCAGGCGGTCACGGGGAGAACTCGACGCCGAGATCGCCGCATTGCTCGGCCAGGCTGCATTGCCAAGCGGCAAATTGCTGGCCCTGTCGGGCGCATCGGGGGCGCATGCGGCGACATCAGCCGAGAAGGCAGCGCTCGATGCCAATCCGGCGATAGCCGCGCGCGGTTTCTCGACGCTGACCGGGCACATGAAGGAAGCGCAGTTTCCGTTCGCCGTGGCGCTCGCCGCACTGGCCGTCGACCGCAAGGCCGCCTACCCTGTCTTTGATGCCACAGCCGAGACACCGTTCGAAGGCATTCCCGCAGCAGTCCTTGCAACGGCGATCGGCTATCACCAATTCGAGGGAATGGCGCTGGTCAACGCCGCGTAAGGTGGGCGCTGACCGATCCATGCTGCAACGATAAACGCTCGAGGGCTCCCGGATGGCCAATCTGAACGATCATATGGGCAGGCCGATCGTGGCCGTCACCGGCATCGGCGTGGTGACCTCGCTTGGCGTCGGCAAATCAGACAATTGGGCCGCGCTGACCTCGGGCAAGTCGGGTATTCACCCGATCACCCGCTTTCCCATCGATCAACTGAACACCCGCATCTCCGGCATGGTCGATTTCCTGCCGTCGAGTTCGAAAGGTGCCAGCCCACTCACCTATGAGCTAGCCGAGCTTGCGGGCCTCGAAGCGGTGACCGAAGCCGGTCTTGATTCCAGCGATTTCGGCGGACCGCTCTTCCTCGCATCGCCGCCGGTCGAACTCGACTGGGCCGAACGCTTCTCGCTCTACAATTCTGACAAGGACAACGATGACACCGCCGCCGAAAGACTGCTTCGGGTCGCGCGTAGCTTGAAAGAGCTGGATATTTTCGAGACCACCCAGTTCGGTTCGATCGCCGACCGCCTGGCCGACCGCCTCGGCACACGTGGTCTGCCGATCACGCTGTCGACGGCTTGCGCTTCAGGTGCCACTGCGATCCAGCTCGGTGTCGAGGCGATCCGACGCGGCGAATGCGACCGTGCGCTATCGATCGGCGCGGACGGTTCCGCGACCGCCGAGGCATTGATCCGTTTCTCACTGCTTTCGGCGCTCTCCACGCACAACGACATTCCCGAAAAGGCATCGAAGCCTTTCTCCAGGGATCGCGACGGCTTCGTGTTGGCCGAGGGATCCGGGGCGCTGGTCTTGGAATCGCTTGAGACGGCATTGGCTCGCGGCGCGACTATTCTCGGCGTCCTGGGCGGTTGCGGCGAGAAGGCCGACGACTTCCACCGCACCCGCTCGAAGCCGGACGCTTCGCCGGCCATCGCCGCGGTTCGCGCCGCCCTTGCCGATGCCGGCCTGAGTGAAGACGAGATCGACTATGTCAACGCCCACGGCACGTCGACTCCGGAGAACGACAAGATGGAACATCTGGCGCTGTCGACCGTGTTCGGCGAACGGATCAGCTCGATGCCGGTTTCGTCGAACAAGTCGATGATTGGCCACACGCTGTCGGCGGCGGGCGCGGTCGAGGCGGCGTTCTCGCTGATGACAATGCGTGAAAGCGTCATTCCGCCGACCATCAACTACGACAACCCCGATCCGGCGATCGTGCTCGATGTGGTGCCGAACAAGAAGCGCAATGCCGAGGTTCGCACCGTTCTGTCGAACTCCTTCGGCTTCGGCGGCCAGAACACTTGCCTTGTCATGGCGCGGGAACCGGTCTAAGCGACCTTTTTCAGCCAGACTGAACCGACAGGCCCCATGCGCGCATTGCAACTTATCGAGGACCGCCGTCTAGAGACGGTGGACCTGCCGCCTCCCCCACCGCCGGCACTCGGCGAAGTCACGCTACGCATCAAGGCAGTGGCGCTGAACCACATCGACGTCTGGGGCTGGCGCGGTATGGCCTTCGCCAAGCGCAAGCTGCCGCTGGTCGTCGGCGCCGAAGCCTCCGGCGAGGTCGAGGCGGTTGGCCCCGGCGTTTCCAGCCTGCTGCCCGGACAATTGGTGTCGATCTACGGCGCGCGCACCTGCGGCCTTTGCCGCGCCTGCCGCGAAGGCCGCGACAATCTCTGCGAACATGTTTCGGGCGTTCACGGCTTCCATCTCGACGGCTTTGCGCAGGAAAAGATCAACCTGCCGGCCCGCCTGCTGGTTCCTGCCCCGCCCGGCGTGACCGACATCGGTGCGGCGGTGGCGCCCGTTACCTTCGGCACCGTCGAGCATATGCTGTTCGACAACGCCAGGCTGCAGCCCGGCGAAACCATTCTCATCCATGCCGGCGGATCCGGCATCGGCTCGGCCGCCATCCAGCTGGCCAAGCGAATGGGTTGCACGATCATCACCACGGTCGGCTCCAACGACAAGATTGACAAGGCCAAGGCGCTCGGCGCCGACCATGTCATCAACTATCGCGACGATCGTTTCGAGGGCGTCGTGCGCAAGCTGACCAAGAAGAAGGGCGTCGATGTCGTCTTCGAACATGTCGGCGCCGACACCTTTGCCGCCTCGATGCTGTGCCTGAAGCGTGGCGGCCGCCTGGTGACGTGCGGTTCGACCTCTGGCGTATCGACACAGATCAACCTGATGCAGCTGTTCCAGCAGCAATTGAAACTGCTCGGTTCCTTCGGCTGCCGCATGGAGAACATGGCCAACGCCATGCAGAAAATGGCGGCGGGACAGGTCGCACCGGTCATCGACACCGAAGTCGGCTTCGACGGCATCGATGCGGCACTGAAGCGCATGGAAGGCCGCGACGTGTTCGGCAAGATCATCCTGCGCGTCGGCTAGGGCCTTGACCTCTGTGTTCAAGAAGTTCCGCCGGGACCTCAAATTTCGTTACGGCAGGCAGCTGCGCCAGTTGAACTACTGGCTGGTGGCGCGCGCGGCTATGATGATCATCTCAGTTCTGCGTCTGCTGCCGGCCGACAGTGCGCTGAACTTTGCCGACCGCGTCGCGCGCCGCGTTGGCCCCTGGGTGGGACGCCATCAGGTCGCTGTCGACAATTTGCGCAAGGCCTATCCGGAAAAGAGCGAAGCCGAAATCCAGGCTATCGCCTCCGACATGTGGGGCAACATGGCCCGCCTTGCCGCCGAATACATCTTTCTCGACGCCCTGTTCGACTATGACCCCGCCGCCACCAAGCCCGGCCGCGTCGAGGTCAAGGGAGTAGAGCACTTCACCGAAATCGCGGCCGAAAAGCAGCCGCATATCGTCTTCACCGGCCATCTCGGCAATTTCGAACTGCTGCCGGTCGCGGCGGCGACCTTCGGCATGAACATCACGGCGCTGTTTCGACCGCCCAACAACCCCTACCTTGCCGACTATATCCTGTCGACGCGCCGCTCGACCATGGGCTCGTTGCTGCCGTCGATGGCCGGCGCCTCATTCGCGTTGGCGGGGGTGCTGGAAAACGGCGGCAACATCGGCGTCCTTGTCGACCAGAAATTCTCCAATGGCCTGGACACGACATTCTTCGGCCGTCCCTGCCAGAGCAACCGGGTGCTGGCTACCCTTGCCCGTCACTACGACTGCGACGTCTATCCGGCGCGCTGTGTCAGGCTGCCCTGCAACCGCTTCCGGCTCGAGATCGAGGACAAGTTGACCTTGCCGCGCAACGCTGACGGCAGCGTCGATGTCCACGCCACCACCCAGTTGCTCTGCGACGTGGTCGAACGCTGGGTACGCGAAGACCCCGGCCAGTGGATGTGGTTCCACAAAAGGTGGGAGATCGGCGGCGGGCGGAGAAAGCGGCCCCCACAGGCAAAAGCACCTGCCATCAGCGCCTGAGCTCGTCCATTGGCGAGCGCCCCTGCGCTGACCGCAACTCATGGGTCAGCAATGGCTGGCGACCTTCGAGCAGACAAAACCTTCGCCGGATCCTTTCGCGATCAATTGGAGACAAGGAATAGCCGCAAGGATCGCTCCTCGCGGCTAGGGCAATCGATCTTTCTGTCAGGCCCGGAAAAGCCCGCCAGCGCTACAAAGCCGGCAATGGCAGGATGAAATTGGGCCGATAGGTGTCCATCGTGGCGCCGTTGCGGTCTTCCTCGAGCAGCGTGTTCGAACCGAAGCTCGCCCGCAGGCCGATCACGTATTTGTGGATGTTCAGATCGGTGCTCTCAACCGACATATGATCCAGCTGATAGCGTCCAAACACCGAGAACGGCGTGCCGGAGAACCGGTAGTTGGCCTGCAGCGCCGCGGTAATGGTGTCGAGATGATCGCCGAACCCTGACAGTCTCGCAAAGCCAAGCTCGCCGTCGAAGCGAAGATTATCTTGGGCGAAGTAGCGCACCACGGCGCGCCCGCCCCATTGGTCATAGTGCTCGGATTCGCCGTTGGCCCGCAGCTGGCCGTAGTAGGCCTGGCCGTAGACGGTCACGTTGCCGAAATAGGCCTGGGCTTCGGGGCCAACCGTGAAATTGTAAATCTTCGGACCGCCAATGTCCCCACCGTAGCGTGTGAAGGTCGCGAACCCGCCGAGCGCATGGCTGCTCGGGTCACGCCAGTAGCCGTGGATCGCGCCACCATAACCATAAATGTTGCTGCCCTCGACCCAAAGCGAATCTATGTTCGCATCGGTTTGGATGTTCCAGCGTGCGTCGATCGGGAAATTGACCCGACCGGCACCGCCAGCTGTCGTCGCAGAGAGATGTCCACCATCTGCCGACAGATACAATCCGCCAAGATAAGCTTCGACATAGCCGGAAATATGCGGCTGTGCGAGTTCCTGATCCATGACAATCGGCTCAACCGCATCGGCGGCGAAGGCCGAAGTAGCGGTGACGGCAATCGCCGCCCCAAGAAGAAGTCTGTACATTAAAGCCCCTCGCAAGTTATCTGCTTGAAAGCTAACATAATCGCGTTTTGGCAGAAACCATTCGCCGGGCCCAAGTGACGCTACGACACCGTTTCCCAAGCCAATGCGCTATTCCTGCAACATTTTTAAAGCAAAGCGCCCGAGATTCAGGCAATTGCAGCCGATCCCGCCGCAAAAAACCACGGTGGAATCGACAGCCGGTCTAAGCCCTAATTGGTGACGACAATCCGCGTGTTGCCGAACCCCACTTCCCGCACCATCGAGTAGAAGGCAGCGGCATTTGCCGTATGAAGGCGCACGCAGCCATGCGACGCCGGGCGGCCGAGCTGCCTGACCGCGCCTGTTCCGTGGATGGCATAGCCGCCATGGAAGAACACGGAATAGGGCATCGGCGACATGTCGTATTTGCGCGAATACCACATCCGCGCCGTCCGTTGAGGCCGATAGCTGCCGCGCGGCGTAATGTAGCCTTTGCGCGCGGTGGAGACGCTCCAGCGGTAAACCGCCGCACCATATCTGACCGTCATCGTCTGCGACGACACGTCTATGTTTGCAACGAGGCTGGCTGCCCAGCCCTGCCCCGAAGCACCGAACAGCATCGTGACAAACACGGCTGCCATGAGAACTATCTTTTTCATGCGATCAAACCCCTTTGATTGCCCCTTACTTGCCTGCCATCACGTTGTTTTTCATCTTTTTAATGGCAGGTGAATGAGGTAGCACACACTCCTTGACCAATTCGCCAATCCAAAGCAGCGAATTTGAACGATTTCCCGCGATAGTTGCCGCAACGACACGCCGCACGGGCTTGATCACCAGCGGGCTTGCAAAACCAAGTCAATCGCTGCTCAACTCCGCGCATGAACGAGCGACTCCTCCAGGCAATCGATGACAGGCGCGACGATGTCGTCGCGCTGACCGCCGAGCTGATCCGTTTTCCGACCATCAATCCACCCGGCGAGGCCTACCGGCCATGCGCCGAATATCTCGGCGCGCGGCTGAAGAAGAGCGGTTTCGAGACCGAATTCATCCGCGCCGAAGGCACGCCCGGCGACACCGATCGCTACCCGCGTGTCAATGTCGTTGCTCGTTTCGACGGAAAGTCGCCCGGCGCCTGCGTCCACTTCAACTCGCATATCGACGTGGTCGAAGCCGGTGACGGATGGACCGTCGATCCCTTTGCCGGCATCGTCAGGGACGGCAAGGTCTATGGCCGCGGCGCCTGCGACATGAAGGGCGGTCTTGCTGCCTCGATCATCGCCGCCGAAGCCTTCTTGGAAGTGTTTCCCGACTTTCCCGGCGCTATCGAAATATCTGGCACCGTCGACGAGGAGTCCGGCGGCTTCGGCGGCGTCGCCCATCTGGCCGGGCTCGGCTATTTCTCGAAACCCAGGGTCGACCACGTCATCATTCCCGAGCCGCTGAACAAGGACCGCATCTGTCTCGGTCATCGCGGCGTGTGGTGGGCGGAAATCGAGACCAAGGGCGAGATCGCTCATGGCTCGATGCCGTTCCTCGGCGACAATGCGGTGCGCCATATGGGTGCCGTGCTGCGGGCTTTCGAGGACGAACTGTTCCCCGCACTCGACCGCAAGATGACGCGCATGCCGGTCGTGCCCGAAGGAGCAAAACGCTCGACCATGAACATCAATTCGATCCATGGCGGCCAAACCGAGGATTTCCGGCCCGGCCTGCCCTCGCCCAACGTGCCCGACTCCTGCCGGCTGACCATCGACCGCCGTTTCCTGCTCGAGGAAGATCTCGACACCGTCAAAGGTGAGGTGACCGGCATTCTCGACCGGTTGAAGCGCGAGCGCAAAAAATTCGACTATGAAATCCGCGACCTGATGGAAGTGCTGCCGTTGATGACCGAGCGCAACGCCCCAGTGGTCAAGGCGGTTGCGCAAGGCATCATGGCGATCTTCGACCGCGAACCCGACTACGTCATTTCGCCGGGCACCTATGACCAGAAGCACATTGCCCGCATCGGCCATATCTATGACTGCATCGCCTATGGCCCTGGCATTCTCGACCTCGCCCACCGGCCGGACGAATGGGTCGGGATATCGGACATGGTGGAATCGGCCAAGGTGATGGCGATCGGGCTCAGCGTGCTGCTGCGCGGCACAGCCACCGGATAAGGCACGCACTGCGACAAGCTTCGACCTGCTGATGAGGCCGCCAGGACAAAAACATTCCCGGCCACGCTGACGGGCAGAACGAAACGCAATTTACTCCGCGGCGAAATCACGCTTCTATCGCTCGGGTTTGAGCACGTGTCTGAAACGCATGGGGAGTTGCACGATGAGATTGTGGAAAACCATCCTGGCCGCCGCAGTGCTGTCACTGGCCGCCGGCACCTCCGCGTTTGCCGCGCGAACCGACCTGGTCATCGGCATTCCCCTCGAACCCCCGCATCTCGATCCGACCGCCGGTGCCGCCGCGGCGATCGACGAGGTTCTCTACGCCAATGTGTTCGAGGGCCTGACGCGCATCGGGCCGAATGGCGAGGTGCTGCCAGATCTGGCCGTAAGCTGGACCATTTCCGATGACGGCAAGGTCTACACCTTCAAGCTGCACACCGGCGTGAAATTCCACGACGGCACCGATTTCAACGCGGACGACGTGAAATTCTCACTCGATCGCGCTCGCGCCGACAATTCCGTCAACGCGCAAAAGGGCCTGTTCGCCGGTATCGACAAGGTCGAGGTTGTCGATCCGGCGACCGTGAAGGTCACGCTGAAGAACCCGCAAGGCTCCTTCCTCTACAATATGGGCTGGGGCGACGCGGTGATCGTGGCGCCTGAATCGGCCGACACCAACAAGGAAAAGCCAATCGGGACCGGTCCGTTCAAGTTCCAGAGCTGGGCAAAGGGGTCGTCGATCACGCTGGTGAAATCCGACCATTACTGGGGCACGCCGGCGTCTCTCGACAAGGCCGAATTCCGCATCGTGCCCGATGCTGCGGCCGCCGTGCCGGCGCTGCTCTCCGGCGATATCCAGGCCTTTCCCTTCTTTGATCCCGACAGCGTCGCGCAGGTCAAGGACGACCCACGCTTCAAGGTGGTGATCGGCTCGACCGAGGGCGAGACCATCCTGTCGATCAACAACAAGAAGCCGCCCTTCGACAAGCTGCAGGTGAGGCAGGCGATTTCCTACGCGCTCGACCGCAAGGCGATCATCGACGGCGCTTCGGCGGGCCTCGGCCTGCCAATCGGCTCCCACATCTCCCCGGCCAGCAAGGACTATGTCGACCTCACCGGCCGCTATCCGCATGATGTCGCCAAGGCCAAGGAACTGTTGAAGGAAGCGGGCTTGGAGAACGGCTTCAAGGCAACACTGAAGCTGCCGCCGCCGTCCTATGCACGGCTTGGCGGCGAGATCATCGCTTCGCAACTTCGTGACGTCGGCATCGATCTGGAAATCATTCCGGTCGAATGGGCACAGTGGCTGGATCAGGTGTTCACCAAGAAGGATTACGACCTCACCATCGTCTCCCACACCGAACCCAACGACATCGATATCTATTCGCGCAAGGATTATTACTTCAACTACGACAACCCGGCCTTCGACAAGGTGATCGCCGACCTCAACCTCACCTCCGACGAAGCCAAGCGCAAGGAATTGCTGGGACAGGCGCAGAAGATCCTGGCCGACGATGCCGTGGTCGGCTTCCTCTACGAATTGCCGAAGGTCGGCGTCTGGGGCGCCAAGTTGCAAGGGCTCTGGGAAAACGCGCCGATCCAGGCCAATGACCTGACCAAGGTGAAGTGGAGCGAGTGATCCCCCGCCTTCCATGACAGCCTATCTCCTAAAACGCCTCGCCATCGCCATCGCCACGCTGGTGCTGGCTTCGATGGTGGTGTTCGCCGTCCTGGAGATCCTGCCCGGCGACCCGGCGCGGCTGATGCTGGGCATGAACGCCAGTGCCGATCAGGTTGAATTGCTGCGCAACCAGATGGGCCTCAACGCGCCGCTGGCTTGGCGCTATCTGCACTGGGCCGGCGGTCTGCTCAGTCTCGATTTGGGCCGCTCCTACACCTATTCCGTGCCGGTCATCGATCTGGTGCGCGAGCGGCTGGCCGTCTCGCTGCCGCTGGCGCTGATTGCGCTTGCGCTCTCCACCATCATCGCGATTCCCGTCGGCCTGTTTTCCGCCAGCCGGCGTGGACGGGTTGGTGATACGATTTCCATGGGCGCCGCACAGCTTGGCGTCGCCGTGCCCAATTTCTGGTTCGCGCTGATGCTGATCTATGTCTTCGCCGTCTGGCTGCGGCTGGTTCCGGCCGGTGGCTTTCCCGGCTGGAGTGCCGGTATCTGGCCAGCCTTGAAATCGCTGCTGCTGCCCGCCGTGGCGCTTGCCTTGCCGCAAGCGGCGATCCTGGCGCGCGTCACCCGCTCGGCGCTGATCGAGGTGCTGAACGAAGACTATATCCGCACCGCCCGCGCCAAGGGCTTGCCCTATCGCGCCGTGCTGTGGCGGCACGCGCTGCGCAACGCCATGATCCCGGTGCTGACCATTCTGGGCCTGCAGTTCGCCTTCCTGCTTGCCGGCACCATCATCATCGAGAATGTCTTTTATCTGCCCGGCCTCGGCCGGCTGGTGTTCCAGGCAATCACCCAGCGCGACCTGATCGTCGTCGAAAGCGTCGTCATGCTGCTGGTCGCGGCCGTCATCGCCGTCAACCTCCTCGTCGACCTCTCCTATGCGATCGTCGATCCGCGCCTGAGAAGCCGGCAATGACGCTGCACGTCGACATCCCCGAGGAGACGTTCAGCAGCATCCTGGCCAAGGCATTCAGGAACACCGCCTTCGTTGCCGGTTTCGTCATCACCTTGCTGATCCTGGCCATGGCGATCGTCTCCTATGCCTGGACGCCTTACGACGTCACGAAACTGGTGATATCGGACAAGACACAAGCCCCCTCGCTGGCGCACTGGTTCGGCACCGACCATTTCGGCCGCGACATACTGTCGATGGTCATGGTCGGCGCCCGCAATTCGATTGCCGTGGCGCTGGTCGCGGTCGGCATCGGCATGGGGGTCGGCGTGCCGCTCGGCACCTTTGCCGCCGCACGCGGCGGCCTCGTCGACGAGATGCTGATGCGGCTGAACGACCTCGTCTTCGCCTTCCCGGCTTTGCTGTCGGCGATCATGATCACCGCCATCTTCGGGCCGGGCGCCGTCAACGCCATCATCGCCATCGGCATCTTCAACATCCCGGTCTTTGCCCGTGTCGCCCGGGCCGGCGCGCTGGCGATCTGGCCGCGCGAGTTCATTCTAGCCGCGCGCGCCGCCGGCAAGAACAGCACGCAGATATCAATCGAACATGTGCTGCCCAACATCGCCACCCTGCTTCTGGTGCAAGGCACCATCCAGTTCGCGCTGGGCATCCTGGCCGAGGCCGGGCTGTCCTATCTGGGCCTCGGCGCCCAGCCGCCGATGCCGAGTTGGGGCCGCATGCTGTTCGACGCGCAGACCCGCATGGTGGTGGCGCCATGGATGGCGATCTTTCCCGGCATGGCGATCGTTGTCGCCGTGCTCGGCTTGAACCTACTGGGCGACGGCATCGCCGACATCCTCGATCCGAAATCGCGGCGGCAGCGATGAGCCTGCTCGACATCCAGAACCTGTCACTGGCCATCGGCGACACGCAGATCCTCAGGGATGTGGAGCTTTCCGTCGCGCCCGGCGAGGTGATGGGGCTGGTCGGCGAATCCGGTTCGGGCAAGTCGATGACCGCGCTGACGGTGATGCGGCTTCTGCCCTATGCCGCGCGCGCCACCGGGCGCGTTGCTTTCGACGGCATCGACATCCTGGCAGCAACCGAGGACCAGATGTGTGCGCTGCGCGGCGACGACATCGGCATGGTGTTCCAGGAGCCGATGACGGCGCTCAATCCGGTCAAGACCATCGGCGAACAGGTCGCCGAAGGCATACGCTGGCACACCAAGGCCAGCCGCGCCGAGGCCGAAGACCGGGCGCGAAAAATGCTCGACCGTGTCGGCTTGCCCGAAGCGAAATTCCCAATGTCGCGCTATCCGCACGAACTGTCCGGCGGCCAGCGCCAGCGCGTCGTCATCGCCATCGCTTGCGCGCTGAAGCCGAAGCTGCTGATCGCCGACGAACCGACGACGGCGCTTGATGTGGTGCTGCAGGCACAGATCCTCGACCTCTTGCGCGACCTCGTCGCCGAAAGCCGCATGGGCCTGCTCCTGATCTCGCACGACCTCGCCGTGGTGACCGAGATGGCGGACCGCATCACCATCCTGCGCCGCGGCGAGGTGATGGAGGCCGGGGACACGGCGCGCACGCTGTCCGAACAGTTCCATCCCTACACGCGCCAGCTGGCGCAGGCCTCGATGCATGTGCCGGCGCGCGCCAGGCCGCATGGCGTCGAGACGGGCCATCCCTTGCTTCGGGTCGAGGGCGTGACCCGCGACTATCCCGGCCGGCGCATGTCGCTGTTCAGGCGCGCGCTTGGTATCCGCGCCGTCGACGATGTCTCGCTGTCGATGGCGCCGGGTCAGTCTGTGGCGCTAGTCGGCCGCTCCGGTTGCGGCAAGTCAACGCTCGCCCGCATGATCCTGGCGCTGGATCGGCCGACATCGGGCACGATCCGGTTTCGCGGCGAGACCATCACCGGCAAGAGCGAAGCCGAGCTGAAGCCGGCGCGGCGTGACATGCAGGTCGTTTTTCAAGATCCCTACGGATCCTTCGATCCTCGCCAGAAGGTTGAAAAACTGGTCGCCGAACCCCTGCATGTACTGGAGAGAAAGCCGACGCGCGCCGGGCGCCGCGAGATGGTGGCGCATGCCCTGCACGAAGTCGGCCTCGACCAGCGCGACATGGACAAATACCCGCACGAATTTTCAGGCGGCCAGCGTCAGCGCCTGTCGATCGCCCGCGCCATCATCACGCGCCCCAAGCTGGTCGTCGCCGACGAGCCGGTCTCGGCGCTCGATGTCTCGATCCGCGCCCAGATCCTCGATTTGTTCGCGGAGCTCAACCAGAAGCTCGGCATCGCCTACCTCTTCATCACCCACGACCTGACCGTCGCCCGCGCCATCACGGACGAGGTGCTGGTCATGCATGACGGCAAGATCGTCGAACGCGGCAAAACCAGCGAGGTGCTCGACCACCCGCAGTCCGAGGCAGCCAAGGCGCTTGTCACCGCCGCCCCTGATTTGCACCGGGCAATCGCTCGGCGAATGCAGGAACAAGGGTGAGCGACCGGTTCGCGAAGCGAATCCGTCGTGCCAGTGGCACGATGGAAGGTCGCGAACGCCGGGGAGTTGCCGCAGGCAGCGGGCCCCGGCCGGCAGCCCGTTATCCTACTTTTCCGGCTCCACCATATCGACCGGGCTGATGTCGAGCAGGTCGAGCGTGCGGCGCAGCAGGCGCACCTCGCTCTCGGCCAGTTGCGAATCCGCCTTGGCGATTTCCGCCATATGGCGGGCCAATTGCTTACGGCGTTCGATGTCGAGATCGCGGAACAATGCAATCGCCTGCGAGCCATTTGTCTCGTAGCCGAACTCGTTGAGATATTCGATGACGCTATCGATGCTGGTTTCGGCAATGCCGAAGGCGTCCTTGCAGATGCGCCGGAAGGCAACCATCTCGCTCTCGCTGACCGAACCGTCGGCCAGGATCATGCGAAACAGCATCAGCAATTCCGCCGACAAGACAGGATCGTCCGCCACCTTGCGCACGCCCGGGTCGCCGTCGAAGATCTGACGTATCTGGTCCAGCAATGCGAATGCCATCAGGAGCCTCTTTTCGGGTTAACGACACACAAACACAAATCCAAGCGCGATGCGCTTGGATAGAGGTAGCGCGGAATCGACCTTGCGCAAACAGGGCGGTCGTGGTCGAACGCCCGTTGTCTCAGCCGGCCGGACTCCTCCATACATCAGATGATCGACCTTAGCATCCAGACCGTCGCCATGCTCGCCTTCGCCGCCTTTGCGGCGGGCTTTGTCGATTCGATCGCCGGCGGCGGCGGGCTGATCACCGTGCCGGCGCTGCTGCTTGCCGGCTTCACGCCGGTCCAGGCGCTCGCCACCAACAAATTGCAAGGCATGTTCGGCTCGGGCTCGGCGACCATCCACTACGCGTCGAAGGGTCATGTCGACCTGCGCCGACAATTGCCGTCGGCGCTTTTGGCCCTTGTCGGCAGCGCCATCGGCGCCTTGCTGGCGACGATCGTGCCGGGTGACATTCTGCGGGCCGCCCTGCCCATCGTGCTGATCGCCACCGCGCTCTACTTCGCGTTCAAGCCGAACATGAACGATGTCGACCGCGCCGAGCGCCTGTCGCCGTTCCTGTTCGGACTGACCCTGGTGCCCGCCATCGGCTTCTATGATGGCCTGTTCGGACCAGGTGCGGGCTCCTTCTACATGCTGGCCTTCGTGGCACTGGCCGGCTACGGCGTGCTCAAGGCGACGGCGCATACCAAACTGCTCAACTTCGCCTCCAACATCGGCGGCTTCATCGTCTTCGCGGGCTTCGGCGTCGTCTACTGGAAGATCGGCCTGATGATGGGCGTTGCCCAGTTCCTCGGCGCCCGTGTCGGCGCCAGCCTGGCCATGCGCGTCGGCGCAAAACTGATCAAGCCGCTGCTGGTGATTGTCTGCCTGGCGCTGGCGGTGAAGCTGCTGGCGGACCCGGCGAACCCGCTGCGGGCCTTGATTGGTGTGTGATCGCGCGCCCTGATAGAATGCCGCTGTTCGAATCATGTTGGAGGAGCCACACATGAATCTTAGCGCACCTACCCAGATCGTTTTTATCATCTCCGTTGTCATCGCCATCATCGGCGTTCTCGCCGCGCTTGGCGTACTTGCGTTCATTCCACTCGCATCGGTGTGGATCGTGCTTATTGCTTTCATCGTGCTTGCCGGCGGCTGCTTGATGCGCGGCGCCTGACCATTTCACTTGAAGTGGGGACGAGGAGCGCCCGGCCAAAAGCCGGGCGCTTTTGATTCCGGCCCCGGGTCTGCTAGATTTGACTTGGCGCAAGGATGGCCGATGCCAGTCACGATGCAACCCCAGCAAGAGCAAGACCGATCCGTCGCCGGGCGGTTCGAGATGCGCCGGCGCCTGCCCGATCCTCGACTTCAGGGCATTGTGTCGGACATTTGCGGCTACCGCGAAACAGCGCCCGGCCATCTGCGCAACGTCGAATACGCGTCGCTCACCGTACCGCTGGTCATCAGCTTCGCCGAACCCTTCGCCATCGGCCTCGGCAAGGCGCCTGATGACAATGACCGCTTCGCCAGTTTCGCCGCCGGCCTCTATGCCGGACCGGTGGTGATCGAATCCTTCGGCGGCGCCTGCTGCGTCCAGGTCAACTTCACGCCGCTTGGCGCACGCCGTTTCTTCCACCTGCCGATGAGCGAACTGGCCGACAGCATGGTCGTCCTAGACGACGTGCTTGGCGCGCAAGGCTTGGCGCTGCGTGAACGGCTCGGCAACGCGCCGGACTGGGCAACGCGTTTCGACATGGCCGAAGCCTTCGTCGCCGCCCGTCTCGAGAACGCCGCGGAGACGCCGCTCGAAATCGCCTGGGCCTATGACCGCATCATCACGTCTGGCGGCAGAACCCGCATTGCATCGATCGCCGAAAGACTGGGCTGGAGCCGCAAACATCTCGCCGGCAGTTTTTCCAACGCCATCGGCATCGGCCCCAAGACGCTGTCGCGCATCGTCCGCTTCAACCGCGCGCTCGGCCTGTCGAGGCAGCAAACCGTCGACTGGGCGGATATCGCCGCCGATTGCGGCTATGCCGACCAGGCGCATCTGGTGCGCGAGTTCCGCGACCTTGCCGGCGAGACGCCGACCGCGCTTTTAGTCAGGTAACATTTCTTCAAGACGCCGGAACGGCCTTCGAACAGAGTGGGTTATCGACCAACTCAATGAAGGAGGTTTCCATGCCCACCACCACTGAAGCGCCCCGCCTCTACCCGGCTTTGCGCTACAAGAACGCGGCAAAAATGATCGACTGGCTGGGCGAGGCTTTCGGCTTCAGCGTCCGGGCCCGCTATGGTGAAGGCGATGTCGTACACCATGCCGAATTGGTCTTCGGCTCCTCGATGATCATGCTTGGCACGGTCCGCGACGACGACTACGGCAAGATGGTCGGCGAACCCGGCTCAGGCGGCGGCAAGTCGATCTACATTGCCGTCGATGATGCCGATGCCGCCTATGCCAAGGCCAGGAAGGCCGAAGCCACGATCATCCAGGAATTGACCAACCGTGACTACGGGAGCCGCGAGTTCATCTGCCGCGACCCGGAAGGCAATGTCTGGTCGTTTGGCACCTACTGGCCGGAGGCCGGCGAAAAGGCGTGAACTGGACTTTTAGCGCGCCAAACCAAAGATCGCGTCGCAGTCGAGATGGGTCTCCAACTCGGCTGCGACCTCGTCCAGCGCCCGCTCGACCTCGGCCCGGTAGTCGATGCCCCCGCCCTTGATGCCGAGGCTTTCGAGGAATTTCCCGCGAAAGCCGTCGGCGCCAAACAGGCCGTGCATATAGGTGCCGATCACCTTGCCATCGGCCGATATCGCCCCGTCATCGATACCATTGATGACGGCGGAAGGCCGCAGTGTATCCGGCCCGGTGGTGCGGCCGAGATGGATTTCGTACCCTTCGAGTGGCAGGTCGAACGGCACCGAACGGGCACTGACATTGCGCACGGTCTTTTCCGGTTCCATCACCGTTTCGATGTCGAGAAGGCCAAGCCCTTCGGCCTCGGTGACGCTGCCTTCGATGCCGTCGGGATCGCGCACGATACGACCAAGCATCTGGAAACCGCCGCAAATGCCGACGACATGGCCACCGCGCTTGCGATGGGCCTGCAAGTCGCGATCCCAGCAGTTTTCGCGGAATTTCAGGAGATCGCCAATCGTCGACTTCGAGCCTGGAATGACCACCAGCCCGGCATCGGCGGGCAGCGGCTTTCCCGGCGGCACGAACACCACCTCGACCCGCGGTTCGGCCTTGAGCGGGTCGAGATCGTCGAAATTGGCGATGCGGCCAAGCACCGGCACCGCCACCTTCAGCGCGCGCGCTTCGCCGGACGCCAGCCGTTCCAGCACCACCGAATCTTCCGAAGGCAGACGTGCCGCCGCCTTCAGCCACGGTACGACACCGAAGCAGCGCCAGCCCGTGAATGTCTCGATCGACCTGATGCCGTCGTCGAACAGTGAAACGTCACCGCGAAACTTGTTGATGAGGTAGCCGACGATCATCCGCCGGTCCTCTTCCGGCAGGATCAGATGCGTGCCGGCGACCGAAGCGATGACGCCGCCGCGATCGATGTCGCCGACCAGCACCACCGGCACGTCTGCGCGCGTGGCAAAGCCCATATTGGCGATGTCGCGGCTGCGCAGGTTGATCTCGGCCGGCGAGCCGGCGCCCTCGACGATGACCAGATCGGCGCCCTCGCCGACCTTGCCCCAGGAGTCCAGAACGGCATCCATCAGCCGGCCCTTCATCGCCTGGTAGTCGCGCGCCCGCGCCTCGCCGAACACCTTGCCCTGCACGATGACCTGCGCGCCGACATCGGTCTGCGGCTTCAGCAGCACCGGGTTCATGTGGACCGAGGGTGCCACGCCGCAAGCGATCGCCTGCAGCCATTGCGCGCGGCCGATCTCGCCGCCGCCGGCACTGTTGTCGCCCGGAATGTCGGCGACGGCGGCATTGTTCGACATGTTCTGCGGCTTGAATGGCCGGACCTTCAGCCCACGCTTTTTTGCCGCGCGGCAGAGGCCGGCGACCAGCACCGTCTTGCCGACATCCGAACCCGTGCCTTGCAGCATGATCGCTTTGGCCATCAGCCCCTGCCCTGCGCCAAGGTTCCGGTGATATCGGATTTCTGCGCCAGCGGCCCGCCGCGCCAGATGTAGAGCGCCAGCAATGGGTCTTTGCCGGTGCGCATGGCGTGATTGACGTTGGATGCGTGGTGGACGACCTCGCCAGCCGTGCGCATGCAAAAGCCGCTCTCGCCCATGCGCCATTCGGTGCCGCCGGTCAGCGGAATGTAGATTTCCTCGGCAACGTGATGGTGGTCGGGATAGACGATATCGGGTCCAAGGATCAGCAGGCCGGCGGCGACCACGTCATTGGCGAAGTGGCCTCGGGTGCCGAACACTTCCAGCCAGCCGTAATTGTCGATGAACTCTTTTCCGAAATCCGCCTCGCTGTAGGTCTGCCCCCAACGAAAATCATTCCGACGCTCGGCAAGCAGTTGCACCAGCGGCTTGGCATCCGGCGGCCCCAGTTCGGCGGCGCGATCGAGATGGCGCAGGCAGGCAAGCGTGTGCGGCTCCAGCGTGCGGGCCGGCATGTTCCAGTCGATCCGGGCCACGGCATCGCGCACCAAAGCGTGATCGACGGACGCAAGGTATGCGCGGAACCGGCCCAGCAGTTCATCGAATTTTGTCGTCACATCTTGCTCCGGACATGCATTGGTGCACAGCCGCTCCCCAAATGGCCGGTGACGGGGTCGGGTTGCGCGGCGGCATCATTGGTCTAGATTGGTGCGCGCGCAAAGCCAAAAACGACAGGCCAGCAGGTCGAAGATATTAGGAGCACGCCATGGACGCCGCGGTCGATGCGAGCACCAGCCAGTTCGAACTCAACGAGGAGCAGCGTGCCATCCAGGAGATGGCGCAGGCCTTCGCCGCCGACCGCGTCGCGCCGAATGCGCTCGATTGGGACCGCAACAAGCATTTCCCGGCCGATGTGATCCGCGAGACCGGACCGCTCGGTCTTGGCGGCATCTATATCAGGGATGATGTCGGCGGCTCGGCGCTTGGCCGGCTCGATGCCGTGCTGATCTTCGAGGCGCTGTCGCACGCCGATCCGGCCTTTTCGTCCTTCATCTCCATCCACAACATGGTGGCGTCGATGATCGACCGTTTCGGCAATGACGAGCAGCGCCAGCGCTTCCTGCCGAAGCTCACCTCGATGGAATGGCTGGCGAGCTATTGCCTGACCGAGCCCGGCTCCGGTTCCGATGCCGCGGCGCTGAAGACGCGCGCGGTCAAGAGCGGCGGCGACTATGTCCTCAATGGCACCAAACAGTTCATCTCCGGCGCCGGCGACAGCGATGTCTATGCCGTCATGGTTCGCACCGGCGCTGACGGGCCGAAAGGCATTTCCACCATCGTCGTGCCGAAGGACGCACCAGGCCTCTCCTTCGGCGCCAACGAGCACAAGATGGGCTGGCACATGCAGTCGACCCGCCAGGTCATTTTCGAGGATTGCAAGGTGCCGGCGGAGAACCTTTTGTCCGGCGAAGGTGCGGGCTTCGGCATTGCCATGGCCGGCCTCGACGGCGGCCGGTTGAACATCGCCGCCTGTTCGCTGGGCGGCGCGCAGTCGGCGCTCGACAAGGCGCTTTCCTACACCGCCGAGCGCAAGGCCTTCGGCTCGAAGATCAACCAGTTCCAGGCTTTGCAGTTCAGGCTGGCCGACATGGAGACCGAGCTGCAGGCAGCGCGCATCTTCCTCTATGCGGCGGCCTCGAAACTGGACCGCAAGGCACCGGATGCCGGCAAATGGTCGGCGATGGCCAAGCGTTTCGTCACCGACACCGGCTTCACCGTCGCCAACGACGCGCTGCAACTGCTCGGCGGTTACGGCTATCTGCACGATTACGGCATCGAGAAGCTGGTGCGGGACCTGCGGGTGCACCAGATCCTCGAGGGCACCAACGAGATCATGCGCGTCATCATCGCTCGCGCGCTGATTGGCCGTTGAAGCCAGCAACTCTGGGAGACAGACAATGACGACGATCGCCTTCATCGGCCTCGGCAATATGGGCAATCCAATGGCCGCCAATCTGGTCAAGGCTGGGCACCAAGTGCACGGCTTCGACCTGATGCCGGAAAATTTGACCGTCGCGCGCGAGCACGGCGTCGTCATCATGGCCAACGGGCCGGCCGCGGTGAAGGATGCCGACGTGGTGATCACCATGCTGCCTGCGGGCAAGCATGTGCTCTCCGTCTACGAGGACATCGCGCCCAAGGCGAAAGAAGGCGCACTCTTCATCGATTCCTCGACCATCGACGTCGAATCGGCGCGCAAGGCGCACGCCATTGCCGCCAAGCACGGCCTGCTGTCCATCGATGCGCCCGTCTCGGGCGGCACCGGCGGGGCTGCGGCCGGCACGCTGACCTTCATGGCAGGAGGCTCCGGGGATGCCTTCGTCGCCGCCGAGCCGATCCTGAAGCCGATGGCCGGCCGCATCGTCCATTGCGGCGGCGACGGCGCCGGCCAGGCGGCAAAGATCTGCAACAACATGATCCTTGGCATCTCGATGATCGGCGTCGCCGAAGCCTTCGTCCTGGCCGAAAAGCTCGGCCTGTCGCATCAGGCGCTGTTCGACGTCGCCTCGACCTCGTCGGGGCAATGCTGGTCCCTGACCACCTATTGCCCGGTGCCCGGCCCGGTGCCGACTTCGCCCGCAAACAGGGACTACAGCCCAGGATTTGCAGCTGCCTTGATGCTGAAAGACCTGAGGTTGTCCCAGGAAGCCGCGCAAAGCGCCGGCGCGGTGACGCCGCTTGGCGCCGAAGCAGCCCAGCTCTATGCCTTGTTCAACGCCCAGGGACATGGCGGCGTCGATTTCTCCGGCATAATTAATTTTCTCAGGGGTAACCCAGCGTAACCAACGGATTTGGCTGACTTTTTCCGATTTTCTTCGGCAGAAAAAATGCAAATTTAGATTTGCTTAAGCTCTCGATAACTCGGCGGTAACGATGTCCCTATAAAACGGATTGCGAGGCGGACATATCGCATCCGCCCGGCGCTCCGGATCAGGTCTCGCGTACCGGAGCCCGTAAGTTTCGCCAAGTGTTCGAGTAGCGAAGCGCCATGCGTATCTGGCAAAGCCGCGTTCCCGATGGAGCGCGGTTTTTGCGTTTTGCCCTGCTGCACGTTTTGAGACATCGATAAACCCAGAAACTGTACTCCGGGATGCCTCACATACGCCTACGGGCGCCTTCCGGATCATAAGGCGAGTCCACGATCACTTTTGCCGGGCGGCGCTCGCCAAGGACGGAAACCTCGAGCTGGGTGCCAGGCGACACAAGGTCCAGAGGCAACAGCGCAAGGGCGATGTCGTGACCAAAAGTATAGGAGTAGCCTGCAGAAGTGACGTGGCCGACAAGCTCGCCTTTGCGGTAGACGCCCTCGAAGGCGAACGCGCTCGCACCGTCCGTATCGATCGACAGCGTGACGATCCGGCGTGCCTCCTGCTGCTGTTTTGCGACCAGTGCCGCGCGGCCGATGAAGTCCCCCTTGTCGAGGCTGACGAAGCGGTCGAGACCGCTTTCCCAGGCTGACAATTCGAGATTCATATCGCGATACATGGCGCGGTAGGATTTATCGAGACGAAGCGATTCCAGCGCTTGAAGTCCGACCGGCCTCAGCCCGTGCGCCTCTCCCGATGCCAGCAGTGCATCCAGCAAATGCCGCTGATAGCAGAGTGGATGATAGAGTTCCCATCCCAGTTCGCCGGAGTAGTTGACGCGCAGCAGTCGCACGTCGCTGGCCATGCCGACGGTACCGGACTGCACGCTGAACCATGAGAAGGCCTCGTTGGAGAGGTCGATCTCCGTCAGCGGCTGCAATATGTCGCGCGCCTTCGGCCCAACCACCGTGAAGCTGCCGCGATCCTCGGTGACGTTGCGCAGATGCACGCTGCCGTCCTTCGGCAACAGCCGGCCGAGATCGTCAAGGTTCCAGCGCTCGGCGCGCGGCGTCGATATGAGGTAGAACAGATCGCTCCGCAGCCGCGCCACCACATACTCGGCCTGCACACCGCCGGCCGGCGTCAGGTGATGGGCAAGAGCGACACGACCGGGTCGCGGCAGTCTGTTGGCCAGGATCCCGTCGAGCCAGCCCTCGGCGCCCGGTCCGTTGACCTCGAACTTGGTCATTGGTGTCATCTCGACCAAGCCAGCGGCCTGGCGGACCGCCTGGACCTCTGCGGCGACGTGGTTCCCTTTGGAGGTCCAGCGCCAGCTGTAGAAATTGCGCGCTTCGACACCCGCGGGCGCAAACCAGCTCGGCATCTCCCAGCCGTTCAACACATCCCATACCGCGCCGAGCTGGCTTAGACGGTCATAGGACGGGGCCGTTTTCTGCGGTCGCGCCGCTGGCATGTCCTGGCCTGGATAATGCTGTGCGGCGTGAGTGCCCCAAGCTTCCCGGACCTTTGCCCGGGTCCAGTTCTTATTGGCATATTCGCCGAACCGGCGGGGATCCAGCTCCGCCGTGTCGATGCTGTTGCCACCCTCCACGATCCGTTCGGAGAGGTAGTAGCCAATTGCACCGCCCCAGAGGATGCCCCCCGGCACCCCTTCGGCGAGCCAGACATTCTCCAGGCCCCAGGCCTGCCCCATCAGTGGCAGTTCATCGGCTGTCATCTGGAAAGGTCCTCGCACATTCCGCTTGATGCCGGCGCGTCCGAGCGCGGGAACCAGTTCGGTCGCGCGCTCCCAGTTCCAGGAAACGGCATCGAAGTCTTCATCGAGCAGATCGGCGCCAAACCATTCCGGGACGCCGTTCTCGGCAAACAGCTTGAGCTGCTCGGTGCGCTCGTAAGGGCCGAACATCAGCCCGTCGCCCTCTTCGCGCAGATAGCCCTCGTAACCCTCGTCCCTGAGGATCGGCATCTCCGGAAGACCAAGCCGTTTGCGTTCCACGATTTCGGGAACCGCCTCGGTGATCCAGTACTGATGCAGGATCGGGATAGCGGGAATGTCCAGGCCCAGCATGGCGCCTGTCTGGCGTGCGTAATTGCCGGTTGCAAGGATGACGTGTTCGCAGACGAGGTCACCGCGTGAGGTCTTGACCCTCCACTCGCCGCTCGGCATCCGCTCGAAACCCACAACCTCGGTATCAAGATGGACCTTCGCGCCGAGGTCGCGTGCACCCTTGGCCATCGCCTGGGTAACGTCCGCCGGTGCAATGTGACCGTCATCGGGATGGTAAAGCGCACCCAGCATGCTGTTGTTGTCGAGCAGCGGCCAGATCTCTCGCGCCTCCGCGGGCGATACGATCCGGGCCCGCACACCCTGGACCTCGGCGACGTCCATGTAGCTTCTGTACTCGTCCAGCCTGTCGCGCGTGTTGGCAATGCGCAGTTGCCCGCATTTGTGCCAGCCGACGTTCTGGCCCGTCTCCGCCTCCAGGCCCTCATAGATTTCAATCGACCTGGCGATCATGCGGCCGACATTGCGGCTGCGCGCGTAAGAGGGGATGAGCCCCGCGGCATGCCATGTTGACCCAGCCGTAAGCTGTGTTCGCTCCAGCAATGCCACATCGGTCCAGCAGCGCTTGGCCAGGCCGTAGAGGATGCCGGCACCCACACAGCCGCCACCGATCACGACCGCACGAACGGAACTCACCATATGCGCGTGCCCTTGTATGAAATTGCCACCGGTCCACATGAACGCATGCGCATACTGTCAGACAGCATCCGGTTTTTCAGCACATTTCCTTGTCTGGAACGCAGCAGAGGTCACCCGCATGTTGGGCCACAAAACCAGCCGAACTGTCCTGTGGCGCCCGCATTTAGGCTGCGGTTTTGCGTTTTGCGCTGCTATATTCCGATTGCAGCATTCGGGATCGGGACATGATCTTCGTTGATCAGCACGATCGGCGCATCGGCTCCTTCGACCCTGATGACCAGCAGGCGCAGGCTCCATGTCCCGGCTGTGCGGACAGCGGTCGAGTAGGCGGTGCCCTTGCCCTTGGCGCCGTGGACCGGAATGCCGAACTGGGCGTCGCCGGCCCCATTCGCATTGAGATTGAGATGGCCACCGACCCAGAAACTGTCGGTCAAATCATCACCGAGGGCGGCCTTGACGCGGTCGTCGGCGCGAAGGCGATCCATCGTCATGTGGTAGGCATCGCTGCCTTTCAGGACATAGGGAATGCTGCCGACCATCGTCGCGCAGCCGCCGATCCCGACAACCCAGACGACAAGGCCGGCGATTGCCCAGTTGCGTTGCGTCTTGCGAAACTGTTCGGCGTCGCGCCAGGCGCGGTTCTGCCAAGCCCAGCGGCTGCCGCGCGCGCCCAGCAGGATGATCATGACTATGTTGACGACAGGGATCAGCGCCAGCAGCGCGATGAAGGTGCTGTTGCCGATGCCCCAGATCCAGTTGAGGAAGAAGGCGCCCCAGTTCCAGCGGTCGAGTTCGGCTGGAATTTCAGCCGGCTGGTTGAGCGGTTGTCCGGCCATCGTGTCCCCCATCGGTAACTGCACCGACTTCTAGCGCATCCGCTCCCCGATGCGCAAAATCAAGTTCTGCAACCTCGGTCAGGTCTTGTTGGACAGCCGGCGAAAATTCGCTTTCACGGTACGGCTTGCCGGCTTCAGCGCGGCGCTGATCGAGCGTTCCGCGGCGACACCGTTGAACAGCGACGGCGTGCGGCCGGAAAATATCTCCGGCCAGAACCGCGATGCCGACTGCAGGAAAGACATTTGCGCCGCAAACGCGCCTTCGGCCATCGCAACGGTCTTCTCGTTGACCGCACGGGCCGTCTCCGTGCTCCACGGCTGGCTGCTCCCGCCATCCATGGCCATCAGCGGTAGCCGCATCATCGCCACCAGCGGTGCCAGCATCAGGTCACCGCCGATGCTGGCTGCTTCTTGCGTCCGTCGGCTCTTGCCGGTCTTTTTCATTGAAACAAACCCTTTGTCGCAGCCGAATCAGCCGCTGCCCCACACACTACGCGCTGGGGATGGGATTCGTTCCCTCTTCGCTTCAGCATGGACTTCGAAGCCGAGCGTTCCCACCAGGAACTCCCGACCGAGGTTCCGAGCCCTACCGCTTGCGCAAATCGGCTTGCGCCAGATCCAGCGCCTTCGAGATGCGCTCGCACGCCATGTCGATCGTATCACGGGTCCAGATCAGCGGCGGCGACAGGATCATCGTGTCGCCGGTGGCGCGCAGCATCATGCCGTTCGCGATCGCATGGTCGCGCACGGTCACCGCCGCACTTCCAGCTGGAAGGAAGCGCTCCTTGGTCGCCCTGTCCTTGACGATCTCGATCGCGCCCATCAGCCCGATCGAGCGCACCTCGCCGACCAGGTCATGCCCGGCAATCCGTTCCTGCAGCGCCTTGGCGAAGTAAGGACCGGTATCGTTCCGGACGCGATCGACAAGCCCTTCCCGCTCGATGATCTCGAGGTTCTTGAGCGCCACCGCGCAGGCCACCGGGTGCCCCGAATAGGTGTAGCCGTGATTGAACTCGCCGCCCTTCTCGACCAGCGTCGAGGCGATGCGGTCGCCGACCAGCAATGCCGACAGCGGCTGGTAGCCCGATGTCAACGCCTTGGCCGTGGTGATCGTATCGGGCTCGATGCCGAGCGTCTGGGCGGCGAACCACTCGCCGGTGCGGCCATAGCCGGTGATGACCTCATCCAGCATCAGCAGGACATCGTATTTACGGCAGATGCGCTGCACTTCCGGCCAGTAGCTGGCCGGCGGTATTTTCACGCCGCCTGCTCCCATGACAGGCTCGCCTATAAAGGCGGCAACCTTGTCGGCGCCGGCCTCGAGGATCGCATCCTCGACAGCTTTGGCCGCGCGCAGGCCGAAATCATGATCGCTCTCGCCAGGCAGCGCCAGCTCATAGGCATAGGGCATCATGACATGGACGATGTTGGGCACCGCCCCGCCGAGCTGCTTGTGCATGCCATCCATGCCGCCGAGCGAGGTGGCGGCAACGGTCGAGCCGTGATAGGCCATCTTGCGCGAGATGATGCGGTTCTTCTCCGGCTTGCCCTCCAGCACCCAGTAGTGGCGAACGAGGCGCAGCGCGGTGTCGTTGGCTTCCGAACCGGAAGAGCCATAGAATACTTGGTTGACGTGCTTCGGAGCGATCTCCGCCAGTTTCTTGGACAGCAGCACCGGCGTCGGCGTCGAGCATTTGAAGAAGGAGTTGTAGTAAGGCAGTTCCTTCATCTGGGCATAGGCAGCCTCAGCCAGTTCGTCACGGCCATAGCCGATGTTGACGCACCATAGCCCGGCCATGCCGTCGAGGATTTCAGCCCCTTCGGAATCGTAGATGAACGGCCCATTCGCGTGGGTGATGATGCGCGAGCCGGTCTCGCGCAATTCCTTGTGGTCGGTGAACGGGTGGAGATGATGCGCGGCGTCGATCTGCTGAAGCTGCTTCAGCGAATAATTCTGATAGGTCATGGATCTGATCTTTCCTCTGGATTCTATCCGGCCCAAGCCGGGGCGAATGCGTCAGAGGATGGCAGGCGGCGAATAACCGATGCGGGCGCACAGCCGCAAAAGCTCCGCACGCAGCGTGCGCGGTGACGGTGTCACCGCGACCCGCAATGCGCGAGTCCTAAATGCGCTACCCAAAGTCCTGACGAGAGCCATGGAAGCCACCTTAGAGCAAAGGCTGGTCGACGTGAACCACCCTTTGCTTGGCCCATGACGGAATGAGTCTAGGCCTTGGCTGTCAGCGCCCTCTGCAGAAACACATACTTCATCGCCGTCTGCGCCGCTTGCGGCCGGCGGTCGCCGCGCCCGCCATGTCCGCCCTCGGTTTCCTCGAAGAACAGCGTCTTGGCATGGCCGGCTTCCTGCAGGCGTGCGGCCATCTTGCGCGCATGGCCCGGATGGACCCGGTCGTCCGCAGTCGAGGTGGTCAGCAGCACAGGCGGATAGGCGGCAGCGCCGTCGACATGCTGATAGGGCGAGTAGGCTGAAAGCCAACTCGCGTCTTCCGGTTTTGACGGATCGCCATATTCGGCCATCCACGAAGCACCGGGCGGCAATTCGGTGTAGCGCAGCATGTCGAGCAGCGGCACCTCGATGATGACGGCACCGAACAGCTCGGGATGCTGCGTTAGCGAGACACCGGTCAGCAGGCCGCCATTCGAACCGCCCTGGATGCCGAGCGAGCCTGCTGTCGCGATGCCGCGTTTGACGACGTCCTGCGCGACCGCGGCGAAATCGTCGAATCCGTTCTGGCGATTGCCCTTGAGCGCCGCCTGATGCCAGGCCGGGCCGAACTCGCCGCCACCGCGGATGCAGGCCTGCACATAGGCATTGCCCTTCTCCAGCCACAGCCGGCCGCGCACACCGGCATAGCCTGGCAGCAGCGGCACTTCGAAACCGCCATAGCCGTAGAGCAGTGTCGGCACCGGACCGTTCTGGTCGCGCCGCCTGACGACGAAATAGGGGATCATCGTGCCGTCCTTCGAGCTCGCCTCGAACTGCTCAGAGATCAGCGGCGAGGCATCGAAACGCGCCGGCTGCGACTTCACGGTGGCGAGCGTCTCGCCATTGTCATCAGACCAGATGATTGAGCTCGGCGTCAGGAAATCGGTGAAGGAGAAGGAGACGGTCGAGCCGAAGTGCTCAGCATGGCTGATGCCGACATTGCCGTTCTCGGGCAGCGCGACCGGTTTCAGCGACCAGCTGCCATCCTTGCGCTCGCAGACGACGACCTTGCCGCGCACATTGTCCATCAGGTTGATGAACAGCCGGTCCTGCGTGCGGGCAATGCCGGCGATGGAAACGCGATATGCCGGCTCGAACAAGGTTTCCACAGGTCCGAGCGCGCCGGTCTCGACCCAGTGCGCCAGATCCAGCGAATAGAGGCCGTCAGGCTTGCAAACCGTGCCGTCGGGCGCCGTCCATGGGCTGCGCACGCCGAAGACGAGCTGATCCCTGAAGATTGCGGTGTCGGTCATGTCGTCCGGCAGTGGCAGCTGTTTGTTTTCGCCGGAAGGCAGCCGCAGGAAGATGTGCGAAGCGAAGAAATTCAGCGTTCGGGCCAGGATCAGGTAACGCCGGTCACCGTCGAACTCGACGGCGGCACCAACGGCGAGATCCTCTTTTTGCGCCTCGAAGATCGGTGTCGCGTCTTCAAGCCTGGTGCCGCGCTTCCAGAGCTTGATCACACGCGGATAACCGGAGTCGGTCTTATCGGACTCTTCGAACGCGGCGGAAACAATCACGGTGTCCTTGTCCAGCCAGCTGAAGCTCGACTTCGACGCCGGCGCGCGGAACCCGTCCTCGACAAACGACTTGGTCGCGATGTCGAATTCGCGCATCTCGCTGGCGTCCCCGCCATCGGGCGACATCGAGACCAGGCAAAGGTTGAAGTCCGGATAGAGCCGGCTGGCGCCGCTGAACACCCATTTGATCCCCTCCTTGGCCGCAAGCTGGTCGAAGTCGACGATCGTTTCCCAGTCGGGCTTCTCGGTCTTGTAGGAAGCGACCGACGTGCGGCGCCAGAGGCCGAGCACATTGGTCTTGTCCTGCCAGAAATTGTAGACGTGACCCGCAATGGCGGCGCCAACGGCGATGTTGTCCTCGGCTGTCATCAGGTCGAGCGCGGTCTGGAACGCCGCCTTATAGGACGGATCACCCTGCAGCTCGCCAACCGTGACCTCGTTCTGGCGATGCACCCAGTCGAGCGACTGCTTGGCTGTCCTGTCCTCCAGCCAGAGAAACGGATCGTCGGTCGAAGGAGCGGAATTTGGCGTCTTGGTGGCGGGCTTGGTCATGAGGTCTCCGATAAACGTGTCGCTTTTCTTGGCACCGCCAACATCGATATGCCGTGTCCGATATTCAATATGTTCAGCGCACGATTGAGGCTTTCCGCCGACCAACCAGGCTCGCGATGGCCAGCGCTAGGCACATCAGACCAAGCGTGGTCGGTAGCCCACCGGCACCCAGCACATCCATGGCGCCACCCGCCAGTGGCGGCACGGCGATGCCGCCGACGCCCCACATCAGGGAGAAGGCGGCGTTGCCGGCGACCAATGCCGAGCCGGTGAAGCGCTCGCCGAGCTCGATAATCGACATCGTGTAGATGCCGTAGGAAACGGCGCCCCAGACAAAGATCATCGGCCAGATCAGCGGCAACTCGATGAGAAGCGGCAGGAGCAGGCAACCGAGCACCGTGATCGCGACGCAGGCAAGCCGCACCAGGCACGCGGAAAGCCTTTCGGCCAGCAGGCCGAGCGGCACCTGCATGGCGATGTTGCCGGCAATCATCACCGACAGCAGCGCCGACATGCGGGTTTCGGCGATTCCGTGATGAGTGCCATAGACCGGCAGCAAGGCCAGCGCGCCCTGTTCGAAGCCGGCGGCAACCACGACGGCAAACAACAGCAGCCATGCCAGCGGCACGAAGCCCAGGACGGAAACCTGATGCCCGGCCTCGTCGACCTTAGGCAGGCGCGGCAGCACCGAGGCCAGGCAGATGCCGCACAGAACAAAGGCGAAAATGCCCACGAGGAAGGGCGGCCATCCCTGCGTGCCGACGGCAAGCAGGCACAGCGGCCCGGCCGCGAAGCCGGCCGAGATGATCGTCGAATAGACACCCATGACACGGCCGCGCCGGGCCGACGGCGCCAGCGCGATCACCCAGATCTCGCTCAGCACGTAGAGCGGATTTGTCACCACGCCGATCAGGAAGCGCAGCGGAAACCACAGATAGACATTCTGCGTCCAGCCGATCAGCGCCAGCACGATCGCCGACAGGGCAGCACAGGTAAGCGCCGTGCGCCCTGCCCCGAAACGCCGCGCCAGCGCCGGGATCAGCGGCGACGACAGGATGAAGCCGACCGGCGTCATCGCCGCCGACAGGCCGATCATCGCCGGAGAAACGCCCTGGCGCTGCAGGATGAAGCTCAACAGCGGATAGGACAGCCCCTGCGCGATGGCGAACACCGAGACGGTCGCGATCACACCGGTAATCGCGGCCCATTGCATTGTCTCGTCGTCGTTCGATTCCGCCAGAGTCATTGTGCGCACCGCCATCGGGCTGCAGGATTAGCGACTGAGTTGGATGGTGGTAAGCCCCCGGCGGGCAAAAACCGCTTGCTCCAGACGATGCTTGTCAGGAGGCTGAGCCTGTCAGGAAGCTCGGCGCACCGACGAGCGATACAGCGCGAACAACACCAGCACCGCATCGAGGCCGGCGATCACAACCGGCAGGCCGAGCGGGCCGATGCCTTGCATGAGCAGGCCGGCGCCGGGCGGACCGACGATGCCGCCGGCGCCCCACATCAGCGCAAAGGCAGCGTTGCCGGCGACCAGCACCGAGCCCTTGAACCGGCTGCCGAGCTCGACCAGCGCCATCGTGTAGACGCCGTAGCCGACGGCCCCCATCACCAGCAGCACCACCCAGATCAGCGGCGTCATGATCAGCAGCGGCAGCAGAAACGCGCAGGCGCTCGTTGCCAACGCACAGACGATGATCATCGCACGGCCGCCAAAACGCTCCGCCAGAAGGCCGAGCGGAATCTGCAGCAGGATGTTGCCCAGCGACAGCGCCATCACCAGCGAGGCCAGCACGGCTTCCGCCAGACCATAGCTGGAGCCGAAGACCGGGACCAGCGCATAGGTGCTCTGCTGGACCGCGGCCGAGACGAGCACGGCAAGCAACAGCGCCGGCGCCATTTTGGCAAAGCCGGCAAGGCCGCTGGCAGGCTGGCCGTCATCCTCGAAACCGGTGAGCTTTGACGAGACGGCGTGCAGGATCACCGCGCAGAGCGTGAAGCCCGCGACACCGACAAGGAAGGGCGCCCAGCCCGAGGTGCCCAGCAGGGTCAACGCGAATGGCCCAGCCGCGTAACCGGCGCCCAGCAGTGTGTTGAACACACCCATCACCCGGCCGCGCCGCGACGGCGGCGCCAGCGACAGCGCCCACACCTCGCCAAGGATGTAGAGCGGGTTGATGACGACGCCGATGATGAAGCGGATGACGAACCAGGCCACCCAGTCCTGCAGACAGCCGATGCCCAGGAAGCAGAGCGCGCCAATCAGCGAGCAGCCGACCGCCAGGTTGCGCGCGCCGACCAGCCGCACCGCCGCCGGTACGAAGGAAGCCGACAGGATCAGCCCGAGCGGCATCATCGCCGCCGACAGGCCGATCAGCGCCGGCGACATGCCTTGCTTCTGCATCAGGAGCGTGAACAGCGGCGAGCTGAGCCCTTGCGCCGCGCCGAACATGGCAAGTGCCGCGGTGACGCCGGCAAGCGCTGCCCATTGCGTTCCCGCTTCGCCTTCGCTGGAGCCGGTCGCGACCATGCTGATGCTGTCATCCATATAAAGTGCTGGCCATCCGGCCAGCAAGCCCGACTAGCTACTGGTTCGATCCGGGGAAAGGAAGGGCCGGCCGGCGAAATCCACTTGCTCCAACGAGCCGTCCGGTTGGCTGAAGCCGAACAGTTCCGGATTGAATTGCGGCGAGTGCCCGGCTCGGCCGACGCTACGGAAAATACCGGGCGATCGCGCCCTTCTTGCCGTCGGCGTAAGGCTTCAGCCACTTGTCGTCAGTGGCGATCCCGTCATCGTCGGAAGGTCCCTTGCCGATCGTCCGGCGCCAAGCGCGGAACTTGTAGTGATCGAACACGTCCAGCATGTGCACCGCGTAGGCGGCGGCGAAGGTCTTGTCGCCCTCGACGATCACCAGGTTCTCGTCATTTTCGTAGGACGCCTTGTAACCGAGATTGTGGCTGCCGGTGATGACGGTGGCGTTGTCTTCCATCGGATCGATGATGACGATCTTGTCGTGCACGATCGCATGGCCGACGGTCAGCACCTCCGCCTGGAAGTCGCGGGCGATCGTCGCGCCGGTCAGGTTCGCCGCCCGCACGATCGAGACGTTCGGCGCGTCCCAGATTTTCTCCGGAAAGACGAATGGCGACTTGCCGTCCTTGTTCGACTTGTGGGTGACCGGATCCTTGGTTGGCGCGACATAGTTGGGCATGGCGGTTTGATCGCTGATCGCGCCCTGCACGATCAGCTTCGGATCGGCCATCGCTGCCGCCACCGCCTGGTCGACGATCGAGTTGTTGCCCAGCAATGAAGGATTGAACACCAGGAACAGCACCGCGCGCTTCGCCGCCTTGATGCGGGCAAAGACGTCCTCGAGGTCGACTGGCCCCACCGAGATATCCTTCTTGTTGCGGTCGGGGTCGTTGGGTGAAAACCATACCGTCATGCCGTCCAGCGCCGCCGTGGCGCCGTTCAGCGGATTTGGCCTGTGGTTTTCCCGGCGGAACGGCACGCCTTGCGTCTGCGCGACATGACCGGCAGCGCTTTCCGAGGCCGGCGGCGGGAACACATCGGCCTTCATGCGCTGCCAATAGGCGTCGAAGATCTCGGCCATATCAGGGTCGTCGCGGATGAAGGCGTTGTTGGACTGGCCGCAGATACCCGTCGACGTCCAGTTGGTGCTACCGGTCATCACTGCTTGCGCCTTGCCCTGGGCATCGCGGTAGACGGCAAACTTGTTGTGGCCAATGTGGTTGTTGTTGAACAGGCGGTCCGTCACCACCACGCCCGCGTCGTGCAAGCGCTTCCTGTATGGCGCGTTACCGGCGTCCCAAGCCTTGGTCTGGTCGTCCCTGCCCGAATTGGAGAGGATAACCTCGACGAGATCCTTGGCGGCGACGATGGCGTCGCACAACGCGTCGTCGCCAAGCTCATAGAGGGCAAGCCTGACGGTGCCGCCCTCGGCCTTGGCCCGTTTCATCAGGCTGGTCAGCACGTCAGGCACATCGCCTTGCAGATAGGCGCGTATCTTGCTGGTTGGATCCTGCAGCACCGCCCTGATCTTGTCGCGCTGCCCGACCTTGATGCCGGCCTCCTGCAGCGCATGCGACATCCATTGCGTCGACAGCACGCCGTTGGTGAAGGCAACCCGCGCCTTGCCGAACATCTGCCCGAGGAAGATCGGCGGACTGACCGCGCCGTGGCCGAGATAGCCCAGCGGCCGCGCCGGCCCGGTATAGGCGGGTTTGCCATCGACGACCTGATCGGGGCGCACCGGCACGGGATCGAGGCCAGGCTTCATGTCGCCGACCGGACGCACCCGGTAGGCGATCATCTCGCCGTCTGGCCTGACGTCGATGCTGTCGCGGCGCCTCCGCACGGTGAGATCGCGCCAGAATGTCTTCTGCACCGGCCAGACGCCGGTATCCTGTGCGATCCATCGCGGATTGCGCTGCCCCTTGAAGGGCACCCAGGATGCCAGGCAGCGTTCTTCCCCCTTGTCGGGGTAGATGCGCACGATCTCGAAACCCAGGCAGCCCGGGATCATGCCGTCTATATCCCAGGAAAGGAATGCGACCTCGTTGTTCGTCGCGGCGCGCACTTTGACGACGTCAGGCATGATTGTCCCTCCAACGACGTTGAACTCGCAAGTATATCAGAAGCAAAAGACGGAAGTGTAACGCACTCCACATTGGCGCATTCAGCCGACGGCTGCTCTCGGGCACTTCCGGGCGCATCAGCGTGGCCAAGCCGATGTCGCGGCCGCGCGGCTGCCGTTCCGGCATGTCGCTTCCCTCGCCCTAGTGGTCGCCGCCTCCGCAATGGCTGGACAGCCGCCGGTCCATTATGGCGCCCGCTATCGCTTCGTACGAGGACCATCATGACCGCCGCCCTACTACCCGCAGAACCGGCCCTGGCACCGGACCGTGCCCGCCGCGGCGGCCGCGCCGGAAAGCGCGCCGGCGGCTCGGCCGCGTTCGAACAGCCGGCTTTCCGCCAGATGCGCAACCCACTCGCGCCGACGAAGCTCGTTTCCGAGGACGAACTGGAATCGATCCACCTCGCCTCCTTGCGCGTGCTGCGCGAAATCGGCGTCGATGTTCTGCATGACGAGGCTCGCCGCATCATGAAGGCGCATGGCGCCGACGTGCGCGAAGGCTCGGAGCGGGTGCGCTTCGACAGTGACATGATCCTCGACCTGGTGTCGCACTGCCCGTCGGAATTCACCATCCATGCCCGCAACCCGGCGCACAATGTGCGCTTCGGCGGCGACAACGTGATCATCTCGATGATGGCGTCGGCTCCCAATTGCTCGGACATGGATGGCGGCCGCCGCCCAGGCAACCAGGCGGATTATCGCAATTTCCTGCGCCTTGCGCAGATGCACAACATCCTGCACTGCACCGGGGGCTATCCCGTCGAACCGACCGACATCCATCCGTCCGTCCGCCACCTCGAATGCATTCGTGATCTTGCCACGCTGACGGACAAGGTGTTCCACATCTATTCGCTAGGCAAGGAACGCAATGTCGACGGCATCGAGATCACCCGCATCGCGCGCGGCGTCAGCCACGAGCAGATGCTGGAGGAACCGTCGGTCTTCACCATCATCAACACCAATTCGCCGCTCAAGCTCGACGTGCCGATGATGGAAGGCATCATCCAAATGTCGAGCAAGGGCCAAGTGGTGATCGTCACGCCGTTCACCTTGTCGGGCGCGATGGCCCCCGTGACCATCGCCGGTGCGCTGGTGCAGCAGAATGCCGAGGCACTGTCCGGCATCGCCTTCGCCCAGATGGTGCGCACGGGAGCGCCGGTCGGCTATGGCGGCTTCACCTCCAATGTCGACATGAAATCCGGCTCACCCGCGTTCGGCACGCCCGAATACATGAAGGCGCAGCTCGTCGGCGGCCAGCTTGCCCGCCGCTACAACATCCCCTACCGCACCTCCAACACTTGCGCCGCCAATACGGTGGACGCGCAGGCGGCCTACGAAAGCGTCTTCTCGTTGTGGGGCGCCATCCAAGGCGGCGGCAATCTGATGATGCATGCCGCGGGCTGGCTCGAGGGCGGCCTGCGCTGCTCCTATGAGAAGACCATTCTCGACATCGACCTTCTGCAGATGGTGGCCGAATTCCTGACCCCGCTCGACCTGTCCGACGAGGCGCTCGGCTTCGACGCCATCCAGTCGGTCGGCCCCGGCGGCCACTTCTTCGGCACCCAGCACACACAGGACCGATACAAGAACGCCTTCTACTCGCCGATCCTCTCCGACTGGCGCAATTTCGAGACCTGGGCCGAGGCCGGATCGCCGACGGCAATGGAAAAGGCCAACAAGGTGTGGAAGGAACGGCTGGCGTCCTACGAGGAACCCTACATGGATCCGTCCATCCGCGAGGAACTCAACGCCTTCGTCGAAAAGCGCCGCTCCGAAGGCGGCGCGCCGACCGACTTCTGATTGGCCGTGTTGGTTGATGAATTGATCGTTCGTATGGATTTGATGAACAGTCGACCCCCACTCCGTCGAGCTGAGCTCGACACCTCTCCCCCGATCGACGGGGGAGAGGAAAGGCGCAAACTTATGCAGGCTGGCTCCCTTCCTCTCCCTCCGGAGGGGGGAGAGCGACTATCTGGGGTGTCAAGTTGCAATTGCGACCTCGTTGCGCGCATCGCGTGCTTTTGCATTGAGGATGACCAGGAGTTTTCTGGCGAG